>CAZBLP010000031.1:4932-25600 GCA_964492825.1 uncultured bacterium | reverse complement strand
ATAAAATTTATTAGTAAAAATCAATCTTATATTACTGCAGGTTTTTTAGCTCCTTCTGTTGAAAATGATGATACTATAAGATTAAAAGTTATTAAATCTATAATTGGTAACCATAGCGGAAGATTATTTAACAATTTAAGAGAAAAAGCAGGATTATGTTATTCAACTTTTGCTTTCATGATGAATGGATTGGAAGCAAGTGCTTTTGGCTTATTCGTTTCTACTTCATCAAAGAATGAGGATATTGTAATTGAAAAATTAAAAGAATCAATTATTAACATAAAAAGAAAAGGGATAAGCAACGATGAAATATTAAAAGCCAAAAATTCCATAAAAGGCTCTATTGACAATTATAATCAAAAATTATTAAATATCAACACAAGCAATGTTTTTAACGTGTTATATGGGCTAGGTAAAAACTATAATAAAGAATATCTAAAAAAATTAAACAAATTGAAAAAAACCGACTTAATGGCAACTGTTGAAAAATATTTCAACCCTGACAACTTTACCTATGCTATTATATCATCAAAGGAGTGAACCATGTCTGAATTAAGAAAAGATCCTATTGTAGACAGATGGGTCATAATTTCTTCAAATAGAAAAAAAAGGCCTTTTCCTAAAATAATTGGCAATCCTGAATTTGATAATGAACAGGCTTGCCCATTTTGCCCTGGAAATGAGAGTTATGCTCCCAATGAAATTTTTGTTATTTCACAGGCCCCAAGAGCAAAAGATACACCTGGTTGGGATGTCAGGGTAATACCTAATAAATATCCTGCTTTAAAAGTTGAAGGTGAATTAAATAAAAGAGGAATTGGAATCTTTGACATTATGAACGGAATCGGAGCTCATGAAGTTATCATTGAGACACCTGAACACAAACAAAATATATCAAATATGTCTGTTGAACAAGTAAAAAAAATTTTAACAGCATACAAAGAACGGATTTTAGATTTAAAAAAAGATACAAGATTTAAGTATATCTTGATATTTAAAAATTACGGTTTTGAGGCTGGCGCCACATTATCGCATTCACACTCCCAACTAATAGCTCTTCCAATTATACCTAAAACAGTTAAAGAAGAAATCAATGGATCAAAAAAATATTATGAATTCAGAGAAAGATGTGTGTATTGCGATATTATTTCACAGGAATTATACTCTCAATTAAGAATAATATCAGAAGAAAAAAATTTTGTTGTTCTCTCCCCTTTTGCTCCGAGATTTGCATTTGAAACATGGATATTGCCCAAAAAACATCAATCCCACTTTTACAATATAAATAACGATGAATTAGAATCTTTAGCTAATGTATTAATAGAACTTTTGAAAAAATTAAATGTAGCTCTTAATGATCCCCCATACAATCTTGTAATTCATACTTCAGATTTGGTAAATGGTAATTTGGAGCATTACCACTGGCATATTGAAATTATCCCGAAACTATCATATGTAGCTGGGTTTGAATGCGGCTCTGATTTTTTTATAAATCCAACTCAACCGGAAGAAGCTGTTAGTTATCTTAAAAATTTAACAATTTAATGGATATTATAAGAAAACTATTTTATTATCTTAACCTTTTCAAACTCACGTTAATAAAAAAATTTCTTCACTTCCCTCAAAATAAGGAAATTAAAAGAGGTTTTATAATAATTCAGCTTGACGGCTTATCTTTTGAAACTCTGCAAATAGCATTGAACAAAGGATATCTTAAAAATATAAAAAAATACATTTTAAATAATAAATTTGAGCTTAAAACAATATATTCTCCTCTACCTTCAAATACGCCTTATTTTCAAAAAGCAATTTTATATGGCGATAAAGATACCTTGCCCGGTTTTAGATGGTTTGATAAAACATCTCAAAAATATTACTCTTTTTTAAATCCTGAAACTGCTGAATTAGTGGAAAAAAAAATCAAAACAAAATTCAGAAAAGGTATTTTAGAAAACGGAGCTTCATATTTTAATTTTTATAGTGGCGATGCTAACAGAAGTTACCTCACAATGAGCAAAATATTTAATACTTCCCTGAAAAACAGAATAACAGGATTAAAACTAACCTTAATTATATTTCTAAACATTTTTACAATTTTTAGAATCATATATTTATCTTTTAAAGAATTAATTAATGAAATCAAAGATAATTTATTTTACTACTTTAATGATCTTTCACAGAGGTCATCAATGCTTTTTCCGTTTTTAAGAATATTTAACAATGTAATTCTTACAGAATATATTACAAGTGGAGTTTGTTTTGAAATAATATGCGGCACACCCAAAATATACCTGACATTAAATGCTTACGACGAACTTGCCCATCAACGAGGCCCAACATCAAGAAGTAGTTTGAAAATACTAAAATTACTGGATAGATCAATTCTTAGGATTTATCAGTTTGCCAAATATTCAAAACACAAAAAATATGATGTTTTTATCCTTTCTGATCATGGCTCTGCTAATGCTTTACCTTTTTATAAGCTTTTCAAAAAAGACATCAAAGATATTTTAAAAAAATACCAAATAGAAAAACATTCTGATTTATTTTACCAAAAAAAACAAAAAATTCACATACATATTCTAAAAAAAATACAAATTATGTCTCAAAGAGGTGATATCCCTAAAATAATATCAAAAATAGCTCGAAAAAAAAGTACAGAAAGAAAAATAGAAAAATTCAATATAAAAGAATTAAATTTAATATCTTTCGGTCCTGTCAGTCATCTTTATTTCAATAAGTTTAAAAAGAAAATAACCTTTAAAAAAATTTTAAAAGAATACAATTTTATTATAGTGGAACTTCTATCGCACAAAGGAATTGGTTGGTTATGCATGGATGACATAGATAACTCGGTGATTATACTTGAGAAGAAGTCTTATTTTAAAATAAAAAAAGGAGACATTATAGAAGGAAATATAGATAAAGTTCCAATAAAAAAACATGATCTGTATTATCTGGAAAATTTGGTAAAACATAAGAATTCAGGTGATATAATAATATTTTCAAATTATTTTAACAACCATGTTATAAATTTTGAAGATCAAATGTCATGTCACGGAGGATTAGGTTTTAATCAAAACAATGCATTTATAATTTATCCTCAACATAGAAAAGCAAAATTGGAAAATAGAAATACACCTGTCGAATTGTATAATTTCTTTTATAAATCTTATAACTAAAACAAAATCTTATTTTTCATTATTCCTATTTCACTATTTCTGAAACAGTAAAAATAACAAAGCAAAGATTTATTATAATGAATATAGATAATTTGTTAATTTTATAGAAGAAAAACATAAAAGCAGAGTATAGAATCGGCACAATTACACCTGCAATTAATGGCGGAAAATAGGTAAGTAGAAATTGAATACCAGCAAAGTACCAAGGTGCTTTTAATACTGCCGGAATAGAGCCTGAATTTGCATTTTCCATAATAGGATATATATTATTTTTAAAAGAGATAACTGTTAACACTATTATAACTATAAGCACTGTTAATATTTCTCGCTCATAAAGTTTTGAAACAGGTATTTTTTCTGATTTTATTTGAATTTTGACTCCTTTTGCCTTTCTGATTAAATAAAAATGGACCATTAAAAGAAAAGTAAAAATTATAGGTAAAACAACTATATGGTAAGTGTAAAATCTTAGTAAAGTTAATTCATTTATATTTTTACCACCTGATAAAATTATTCTCAATTTCTCCCCTAAAATTGGAATGTGATTGATTATGTTAAGTACAATTGTTGCTCCCCAATAGCTTATTGTGTCCCATGGAAGAAGATAACCTGAAAAATTAAATAAAAATAGCAGTAAAAACATCAAAATACCTATTTGCCAATTTTTAATTCTATATTTATTATCGAAAACTTTTTTTGTTGCAATTCTCAATATGTGTAAAAATCCTATAAAAATCATCAGGTCTCCGGACAATCTGTGTATATTTCTAATTAATCTGCCATATGGAAGTATATTAATGATTTTTTTCATGCTAATATAGGCTTTGTCAGGATGTGGAATATAGAAAAACATTAATATTATTCCTGAAATAATTAAAATAAGGTAGAGCAATATTAATATGCCGCCCAGGCCAAAAGTATTGGTGAATCTGTAAGCATCTCTATAAATAAATTTAGGTCTGATATGAATTAAGAATTTTTTAACCATACTACTATTTTTCTTTTTTTTATTAAATATTTAACTTGTTTTAAATCCTTTTTAGCAGGACTTCGCAACACTTTTCCATATTTTGAAAATACACTCTGATGGCAAGGACACTCAAAAATTTGTAAATTTTCATTCCACTTTACCGTACATCCTAAATGAGTGCAGGTAGTGGATAGAACGGAAATTTTACTGTTAATTTTTATAATTGCAACCTTTTCCTTATCAAATTCATTTATTCCCTCTTTCAAATCTTTCATGTCAAAAGAATATATAGAATATTTCTCAGGAGAAATATTTGTAAGTATTTTGTAAAGAAAAAATGAAACAGATGAAAAAAAAATTAAAATATTTCCCCAAAAAAGATATTTTAAAAAACTTCTTTTTGTCATTTTAATTGTTTCTTTAAAGATTTTAATACTTTCATTGCTTCCTTTTTTGAAGTTATATTGTCTTTGAAAATATGGAATCTAATCTGTTTTAACAGTTTGCCTACAAGCTCCCCTTCTGCAATTTGTAAAGTTAAAACATCCTTTCCTGTTATCAAATTAAATATAAGCTCTTTTTTATTCAAAAATTCTTTCTGTAGATTCAGTAATTTATCACACACAACATAATATTGGGGCTCAACTATGCTTTTAGTATATGCCTCAAATTTTGCAAAATTAACAAGATAGGGGATTATTTCCCAGTGTTCAAACACAAACCTTTTTAAAGTGCTCTCTTTTATATTATTAAGCGAAATTTGCAGAATTTTCATGTGATTTTCAATTATTTCCAATAAAATCTTATTTAATTTTATTGGCAGTTTTAATCTTTTAAAAATTTGACCTGCTATTTCTGATGAAAATTTAGTGTGCAAATAAGTGGTTTTACTTTTACCGAGGTCGTGAAAAAGTGCAGTATAACAGTAAATTAACTTGTCATAATCACTTATATTTTCCGGAATATATTTTAAAATATTAAATGAATGGTTTAATACATCAAACCTATGAAATTTTTTTTGTGGTAAACCTTTAATATATAGAAGTTCAGGGAAAATTTCAAATAAGATACCTGTTTTTTCAAAATATTTTATGAGAATATATCTATTTTTTAAAACAAAAACCTTTTCGATTTCATCTCTGATTCTTTCAACAGCAATATTCTTTATTAAATTTTTTTTAAATATAATTTGCTTGTAACATGTTTTATCAATTTTGAATTTAAGTTGCCCAGCTAATCTGATTGCCCTGAGCATTCTTAATGGATCATTATCAAAAGATTGTTCTGAGCAAAGTTTTATAACCTTATTTTTTAAATCTTTTTTACCGTTTAAAGGGTCAATAATAGTATGATTGTCAAGTTTCATATAAAGAGAATTAATTGTAAAATCCCTTCTTAATGCATCATTTTCAATATCACCGCACATTAAAGTAACATCAACATAGATATTATTATTTACTACTGCCCTCATAGTAGGAGGAAATTGTTTGCCAATTAAAAATCCGTTTTTATTAAAATTTTCTTTAATAAATTCCTTTGCTTTTATTTCAAAGTCATTATCATCACAATAAATTACAAAATCGTAATCATTTATTTTTTTATTAAGAATATAATCTCTGACACTTCCGCCAACAAGAAATATATTTTCAGGTGTGAATTTAAGATTCATTATAAGGGAGATGAATTAATGAAATATCGGTTTCTTTCAACATTTCAATACTTAATTCATCATGATATGGATCTTTATAATAAATATTTTTAATTCCTGCATTAATAATCATTTTGGTACATATAACACATGGCTGATTTGTACAGTATAGGTCGGCACCTTTAATGGCAACCCCATGATAAGCTGCCTGAATAATTGCATTTTGCTCTGCATGCAGGCCCCTACATAATTCGTGCATTTTACCTGAAGGCACATTTAGCTTTTCTCTTAAACAACCAATCTCATTACAATGAGTTATCCCAGTTGGAACACCATTATACCCAGTGGCTAATATCCGTTTATCCTTTACTATAATTGCACCTACTTTCCTTCTTATGCAGGTGGAACGTTTGGAAATTAGTATTGAAATTGACATGAAATAGTCATTCCAGTCAGGCCTCATTAAAATTCACATCTTTCAAGAAGATTTTTATAATATGGAAATTCTTCACAGATTTTCAATGTTTCTTTTCTAGCCTCTTTTACAACAGAATCTTTTCCATGGGAGCTTATAACCTTATCTATTATTTCAGCTATTTTTATCATATCTTTTTCTTTTAATCCTCTTGTAGTAACAATAGGCGTTCCCAGTCTAATGCCGCTTGTAACAGCAGGTGGTTTTGTGTCGTAAGGAATGGCATTTTTATTTACACTTATCCCTGCCAAATCAAGATAATCTTGTGCTTCCACACCTGTTATATTCTTATTGTTAAGATTAATTACAAAAAGATGATTATCAGTACCTCCAGAAACTATTTCATAACCTAAATCAATAAAAGCTTTACATAATGCTTGAGAATTTTTAACAGTTTGAATTTGGTCATTTTTAAATATTTGAGACTTTGCTTCTCTGAAGGCCACAGCTTTTCCTGCAATAATATTTACAAGAGGTCCTCCCTGTATCCCCGGGAAAATAGTGTAATCTATTTTCTGAGAATATTTTTCTTTGCAAAGTATCAATCCACCTCTTGGTCCTCTTAAGGTTTTGTGAGTTGTAGAAGTTACAAAGTCTGCTTTTTCAACAGGAGACGGATGAATTCCACCAACTATTAATCCCGCAATATGAGCTATATCAGCCATAAAATATGCGCCAACACTTTCTGCTATTTTGGCAAACCTTTCAAAGTCAATTATCCTTGAATATGAAGATGCTCCTGCAATAATCAATTTTGGCTTCAATTTATTAGCAATCTTTTCTATTTTATCGTAATCTATAAGACCTGTATCTTTTTCAACTCCATAGGAAAAGGCTTCAAAAAGTTTACCTGAAAAATTTATTTTATATCCATGAGTAAGGTGCCCTCCATGGGCAAGCTCCATACCAAGAATTTTATCATTTGGAGCAAGATGAGAAAAAAGCACAGCCATATTAGCAGAAGAACCTGAATGAGGTTGAACATTTGCATGTTCTGCATTAAAAAGCTCTTTAGCTCTCTTTATAGCAAGGGCTTCAACAGTATCGGCATTTTCACAACCACCATAATATCTTTTTTCCGGATATCCTTCTGCATATTTGTTTGTAAGAACAGAACCTATAGCTTCAAGAACTGCATAAGAAGTATAATTTTCAGATGCAATTAAAACAAGCTTTGTCTCTTCTCTTTCAATTTCACTTTTAATTGCTTTTGCAACTTCAATATCTATTTTTGTTAATTCATTAAATAAAGACATTCAAAACTCCACTCTATCTATTTTATCCAATCTTCTTTGATGTCTCCCACCTTCATATTTTTCTGTAAGCCAGGCTTTAACAATCTCTTTTGCAACCTCTTTCCCAATAACTCTCCCACCCATTACAAGTACATTAGAATCATTGTGTTTCCTTGACATAATTGCACTAAAAAGGTCATTAGCCAAGGTAGCTCTTACACCTTTAAATCTATTGGCAGTTATTGACATTCCTATACCTGTTCCACAAATAAGAATACCTCTGTCAAATTTTCCTTTTAAAAGGTCTTTGCAAAGGTTTTTGGCTATATCAGGATAGTCCACCGATTCTTCAGAATTTGTCCCAAAGTCTACAATTTCGTACTCTTTATTTATTAAAAAAGATTTAACAAATTCTTTTAATTCAAAACCACCATGATCTGAGCCAATTGCTATTTTCATTATTCAAACTTTCTAAACACAAGAGTGGCATTTGCTCCACCAAATCCAAATGAATTTGATATTGCAATATTCACTGTTTTTTCCCTTTTGCCTTCTTTTACATAATCAAGATCACAATCAGGATCAGGATTCTCCAAATTAATAGTAGGATGAACAATATTGTCTCTTATGGTTAAAATAGACACAACAGCCTCCATGCCTCCTGCTCCGCCAAGCATATGCCCCATCATTGATTTGGAAGAACTAATAGGGATTTTATAAGCATAGTCTCCAAATAATTTTTTTATTGCCATTGTTTCATATTTATCATTAAGCTGTGTTGATGTTCCATGAGCATTTATATAATCAACCTCTTCAGGAGAAATTCCCGCATTATCAATTGCCATTTTCATGGAATAATACATTCCCTCTCCATCAGGAGCCGGTGCCGCTATATGATATGCATCACCACTCATACCATAGCCAATAACTTCACCCCAAATGGGAGCTCCTCTTTTAATAGCAGATGAAAGTTCTTCCAAAATTAATATACCAGAACCTTCTGCAACAACAAAACCGTCTCTTTCCAAATCAAAGGGCCTGCTTGCTTTGACAGGTTCATCATTCCTTCGTGAAATAGCTTTCATTGCGTTAAAACCGGCAATAGTCAGTTTTGTAATAACAGCTTCTGCTCCGCCACAAACCATAATATCAGCATCGCCTCGCTTTATTATATGATAAGATTCCCCAATAGCATGAGAACCTGATGCGCATGCACTCATTAATGAAAAATTAGGACCTTTAAGTCCCCAGTTTATTGCTATATTTCCTGAAGCAAGATTGCCTATAACCTTTGGAATAAAAAAAGGTGATAATTTCTTAGGTCCCCGTTTATCAATATCAATAGACTTTTCTTCAATTATACCCAAACCTCCAAGTCCCACACCAACACAAACCCCTATTCTGTTTGCAGGCACTTTGGAATGTTCCAAATTTGCCAAATTTAATGCTTCCGCAGTAGCGCCAATAGAATATAAACTAAAAAGGTCTAATTTTTTTATCTCTCTTTTTTCAATATAATCTAAAGGATCAAAATCTTTTACTTCTCCTGCAATTTTTGTGTCACACTCCGAAGCATCAAATTTCGTAATAGGACCTATTCCTGACCTGCCATTAAGAAGACTATCCCAGGCTTTATTAATGCCACTTCCGCAGGGAGAGACTAATCCCATCCCTGTTATAACAACTCTTCTTTTGGAGTACAAAACTTATCTCCTTTTATTCTGCATGTTCTTTTATATAATTAATCGCATCCTGGACAGTTTTGATTTTTTCAGCATCTTCATCAGGTATCTCAATACCATATTCTTCTTCAAGAGCCATTACCAACTCTACTATATCAAGAGAGTCAGCACCTAAGTCATCAATAAAGGATGCTTCAAGTTTTATTTCATCTTCCTCAACGCCTAATTGTTCAGCTATTATACTAATAACTTTTTTTTCCAAATCTGTAGACATAAAATTAACCTCCTATAAAATTTTTAGAGAAAATAGGTAACTAATTAATAAAAAATTGTCAACAAAAAACTTAAATTTATTCATGATAAAATGGCAGGGGCAACTTAGTTTGGAGTTATAATGGGATTTAGGATTTAGGAATTAGATTTTTTCCTATTCCCTATATCCTATCTCCCTTATACTATTCCCTATTTTGCATAGCCCATTTCTTTTATAGCAACTTCAATTTCAGACAAAATTTCTGGATCATCTATTGTAGAAGGTATCTTATAATCTTCACCATTTGCTATTTTTCTCATTGTTCCTCTAAGGATTTTACCTGACCTTGTTTTAGGCAATCTTTTCACAACAGATGCCTGCTTGAAACATGCTATTGCACCTATTTCATTTCTAACCATCTGCACAAGCTCAGCTGAAATCTCTTGAGCATCTTTGGTAACACCTGATTTTAACACAAAAAATCCTATTGGTACTTCCCCTTTAAGATCATCATTTACACCAATTACAGCACATTCAGCTACATCTGGATGTTGTGCAATAACTTCTTCCATTCCTCCTGTTGACAGTCTGTGACCTGCAACATTAATAACATCATCAACTCTACCCATAATATAAACATAACCGTCTTCATCAATATATCCGCCATCACCTGTAAAATAGTATCCTGGAAATGGACTCAAATATGATTCAATAAATTTTTGGTCATTCTGCCATAATGTTGGTAAAGTTCCAGGTGGCAATGGCAATTTAACTACAACAATACCTTCTTCACCTCTCGGTAGTTCTTTATTATTACTGTCAACAATTCTCACATCATAACCTGGGGCTGGTTTTGTAGGTGAGCCAGGTTTTATAGGGAGCAGTTCAATACCTGCACAGTTTCCTGCTATTGCCCATCCAGTCTCTGTTTGCCACCAATGGTCTATAACAGGTTTATTTAAAAGTTTGCTTGCCCAATGGTATGTATCAGGATCTAACCTTTCACCAGCCAGAAAAAGATATTTAAAATTGCTTAAATCGTATTTTTTAAAGAACTCTCCATTTGGATCTTCCTTTTTTATAGCTCTAAATGCAGTGGGAGCAGTAAACAGAACTTTAACTTTATGTTCAGAGATAACTCTCCAGAAAACACCTGCATCTGGAGTGCCTATGGGCTTACCTTCAAATAGAATTGTAGTACAACCTGTTAAAAGCGGACCATAGACAATATAGGAGTGGCCAACAACCCAACCAACATCTGATGCTGCCCAATAAACTTCTCCAGGTTGTGTATCGTATATATATTCAAGACTCCATCTTAAGGCTACAGCATGTCCGCCATTGTCCCTAACAACGCCCTTGGGTATACCTGTGGTGCCAGATGTATATAAAATATAAAGAGGATCAGTGGCTTTAAGGGGAACACAATCTGCTGGAGAAGCGTTTTTCATACATTCTTGCCAGCTGTAGTCACGTCCTTCAATCAATGTGGCTTCTGCTTGAGGTCTCTGATATATAATACATTTTTCCGGCTTTGCATCAGCAAGCTCAATAGCTTTGTCAATTAATGGTTTATATTCAATAATTTTTTTACCTTCAATTCCGCATGAAGCTGAAATAATTAACTTAGGTTTAGCATCATTAATCCTTATGGCAAGCTCATTTGAAGCAAAACCTCCAAAAACAACTGAATGAATGGCCCCAATTCTGGCACATGCAAGCATTGAAATAGCTGCTTCAGGAATCATAGGCATGTAAATAACAACCCTGTCACCTTTTTCAACTCCAAATGACTTTAAAACTCCAGCAAATTTAGCAACAATATCCCTTAATTCTTTATATGTAAATTTTTTTATAGTATCTGTTACCGGGCTATCATAAATCAAAGCTAACTGTTCAGCCCTGCCCTGCTCTACATGCCTGTCAAGTGCATTATAGCATGTATTCATTTCACCACCCACAAACCATCTGTAAAAATGAGGTGCTTTTGAATCGTCTAAAACTTTATCCCATTTTTTGTACCAATCAATTTTTTCCGCTGCTTCTCCCCAAAATTTTTCAGGGTTTTCAATAGATGTTTTAAAAGCTTCTTCATAACTGGTATATCCCATAATCCCCTCCTTTAAAATGTTGTTGGAATATTGTATACATAAAAATTTAAATATTGTCAACAAACAATGTTTATTTGAGGTACATCAGATAAAATTTATAAACCCTTTTTAAAACAGACTCTGACGATTTTAAATCTCCATGCTCCCAAGAATTTCTCTATAAACAGAAAATACTTTTTCACCAAAAAGAACCATTCTTATTTCTGCAAAATGATTTTCATTTTTTATAAAATCAATTATTGTTTTAAGAGCAATTTTTGCAGCCTTTTCCAAAGGAAATCTGTAGGCACCTGTGCTAATTGATGGAAATGCTATTGTTTTTAAGCCATGTTCTTTAGCTAATTTCAACGAATTTCTATATGCATTTCTTAGCAATGCTGCTTCATTATTTTTTCCATGTTTATAAATAGGACCGACTGTATGAATCACATATTTTGCTTTTAAATTTCCACCTGTAGTAATAACAGCCTCCCCTGTTGGAAGAAAATTAATTTTTTTTATAATTTCTTTGCATTGTTTCAATATTTCAGGGCCACCTGCTCTATGAATGGCTCCGTCAACACCACCTCCTCCCATTAAAGAGGAATTTGCGGCATTAACTATTGCTTCAACTTCCTGCTGTGTAATATCACCTGCCAACAATAATAAATCAGTATTATTAATTTTGACTTTCAATTTTATCTCCATTAATTAAATTTAAATTTTTTTTTAAATTTAAAGGCAATTTTAATGAAAAAGTGGTACCGTTTTCTTTTTCAGATACAATGGTAATTTTTCCTTTTAAATACATGCTTGTTATTAAGTGAACGAGATATGCTTCTATTCGTGATGATTTAAAATTGGCTAAGTAATCTTTTTGAAATAATTTATATTGAATATCTTCTGGTATAAACTTTGGAGTTTCAATTGACATGATTATGTTATTTTTGTCTTTTTTGGAATAAATACTTATTTTTTTATCATCTGAAATACCATGCAGAGCATATTGTGTCCCTAATTTTAATACTAAAAAAAGCAGATTATAATCAGACACAAAATCAATACTTTCTGATGATTCTTTAACAATAATTCTGTTATTGACATGATTAAACTTTTCAGTGATTTCTTTAAATAATTCAAGTGAATTTAATTTTATTGGATTTACATCTAATTTAAAATTTTCTGCATCTAAAATTAATTTTTGGAAATTAATTTCATTTAATAAAATTCTTATTTTTTTATCAAGGGTTTCAACAAGTTCATTTTCTTTTATTGTATCCATTAACAGATTGCTGCCTATTTTAATTTCTGAAAGACTATTAAAAAACCTGCTAAGCAATTGTTTCTCAAGATATAACCTCTTCTTTTCATCGCTTATATCTTTCAGAGAAAAAAGTATATAACAATTATCTGAAATTTCTATTGGTGATGCAGAAACTTCAAAAAAAACAGTATTTCCCTCTCTCTGAGTAATAATACATTCTCTAATATCTGACACACCTTTGCTTGATGAAAGAATTGCATTAACAGCTCCGCAATATTTGCAAAATTTTGTTGTCCCGCATCCTCCTTCAGAAATATTAGAATATATACAACTAAATATTTCACCAGGTCTAAGCCCTAAAACCTCTTTTAAATTTTCTATTTTAGCTACTTTTTTAAAATATTCATTTGCAAAAACAACCTGTCTAAGTTGATTAAGCACTAAAATAATAACCGGAATCTTATCGAATATCTGTTTGTTAAATATTTCTGAGTATAAAAGCTTATTATATTCTCTTATAATTTCTTCTTTTGGTAATCTTTCTGCAGGTGCAAATTCGGTAGGTAGTGTCATTATACCTCCTTTTGTTCTATAATTTAATTTTTAATTTCACACTAAAATTGACTAAAAACTCAACTATATTGCTATATATATTCATAATTGATTAATAACCAAAATTCACCATTAACTATATAAATTCATCCAAATTTTTTCATTTGATAATGGTTGTAAAAAAATTATTGACAATGAAAAAATTTTCCTGTATTAGATGCACTCAATGCCGGGTTAGCTCAGTCGGTAGAGCAGGGGACTGAAAATCCCCGTGTCCTTGGTTCGATTCCGAGACCCGGCATTTTTATTTATTATGCAATTTTTATTAACCCTTCTGCAAATTTATTTGCAAAACCAGAATGAAAAGGTATTACCCTTACTTGGTATCCGAACAAACCTGATCTGTCAGTACTAATAAGAGTTCTGAATGTATAAATATTACTGCTGTTTTTATTTAATAATTCCATTTTTACAATTTTACCATTAACAATATTTTCTTCACTATCCAACTGTCCGTAAAAAATTTCTACCAAAACATCTTCTTCACACAATTCATTCAAAAAAATATCCACTTTAATCTCAACATTTTCACCAGCATATATCTCTGATTTTTTAGGTGTAATAATTGATTTAATTTCAATCTTATCCCAATTTGAATAAATTCTCTCTCTCCATATTCTAAGATTTTTAAGTAATGAAAGATTATTTAATGTAAGTTTTTCCATATAATTGCCAACTGGAATATAAAATTTCTCTGTATATTCTTTAACCATTCTATGAGTATTAAAAAAAGGTAAAATAGTTTCCAAAGACATTTTCATTTTTTTAATCCATTCATGAGGAAGTCCATCAAGACCTTTATTGTAAAAAAGAGGAATTATCTCATTTTCAAGAATATCGTATAGCATTGCACTTTCAATATTATCCTGACTTTCTATTCCTTCGCCATACTCTTCACCTCCTCCAATAGCCCAACCGTTTTCACCATTAAAAGCTTCATCCCACCATCCATCTAAAATACTTAAATTTAAAACTCCGTTAATGGAAGATTTCATTCCACTTGTACCGCTTGCTTCCAAGGGTCTTCTTGGATTATTAAGCCATACATCAACGCCCTGAACAAGATATTTTGCAACATTTAAATCATAATCTTCAATAAATACGATTTTTCTTCGAAATTCAGGTTTTCTGATAATGTTAATAATATTTCTGATAATCTCCTTGCCAACCGTATCAGATTGATGAGCTTTTCCTGCTATTATTAATTGAACTGGAAAATTTCTGTTATTTAAAATAGCCTTAAGTCTCTCAATATCTCTAAAAATGAGAAAAGCTCTTTTATATTCTGCAAACCTCCTTGCAAAGCCTATTGTAAGTGCATCAGGTTCAAGAACTTCCGAAGCTATTCTTATTTCACTGTTAGGCCTTTTTCTGTCAATAAGTTGTCTTTTTAGTCTTTCTCTTACAAAACCTATTAGTCTTTCTTTTAACCTTAAATGACTTCGCCACAATTCTGCATCAGGTATTACTTTAATCCTGTCAAATACTCCCTCTTTTGAAGGATCTTCACGCCATTTAGGACCAATGTATCTATCAAAAAGTTTGGTAAATTCATCTGAAAGCCAACTATAAATATGCACACCATTTGTAACATGACTAATTGGAACTTCATCTTCAGGTAATTGTGGCCATAACACTTGCCACATCTTCCTGGAAGTTTTTCCGTGTAATTTGCTAACTCCATTAGCAAAAATAGAATTTCTCAATGCAAATATTGTCATATTGAAATGATTATCATTTCTATCTATTTTACCAAGATTGCTTATAAAATCATAAGGGATTCCTTCTTTATCAAGATATGGTCTTAAATATTTTCTAACAAGATATTCGTCAAAAACTTCGTTTCCTGCTGGTACTGGCGTATGAGTTGTAAAAACATTTGAATTTTTTACAAGGTCGTATGCTTCATAAAAAGAGAGATTATACTTTTGCATAGCATTTACATATTTCTCAACAGATAAAAATGCCGAATGCCCTTCATTCATATGGCATATTGCAGGACAAAGATTCAACAATTTTAGAAGTTTCATGCCTCCTATACCAAGTACAATCTCCTGTTTAATTCTGGTATCTCTGTCTCCAACATATAGATAGTAGGTTATTGAACGATCTTCCGGTCTATTTTTTTCAAAATTAGTGTCAAGAAAATATATAGGAATTCTCCCAACATCTATTTTCCAAACTCTTGCAAAGATATTCTTATCTCCAAGAGGTATTTCCACAATTAAATCTTTAATTAACGATACCGGCAAATTAGTAAAATCATTTTCTCTGTATTTTTCCATCTGCCACCCGTCAGCAGTCAGATATTGATTAAAATTCCCAAATGAATACAGAAGGCCTATTCCTACCAAGGGAAGACCCAATCCACTTGCAGATTTAATGTGGCATCCTGACAAAACACCAAGGCCTCCAGAATATATTGGAAGAGAATCATGAAGGCCAAATTCCATAGAAAAATACGCAATATTCATAAGCTGTTCTCTATAATCCTTTATATGCCAGGTTGAATACTCTGTATACATTTGGAAATTATTGTAAATATCAATCATATGACTTATAAAACCTTCGTCTTTTGATATTTCTTCCAATATATCTTTCCCTAATATACCAAGCATTCTAACAGGATTGTGCTTAGTTCTCTCCCATAGTTCAGAATCTAATAGTCTGAAAAGATCAACAGCATCTGGGTTCCATGACCACCATAGGTTATACGCTATTTCAAGTAAAGGTTTAAGATTATCTGGTAATTTAGGTAGGACTGTAAATTTATGAATTTTGTTTTTCATTAAGAACTCCTTGTTTTAATAAAAAATGTTATAATGAAGAGTGAGAAATTTGTAAGACTTAGTTTTTTATTAATCCTCAATGCCTAAATACAAAATACAGAATTCAAGAAAATTAAATTTAGTCATTAGTCTATAGTCACTAAACAAATTAAAAATACACATAATTTTTCACGATTAATACTACTTATTTTTCATTATTCATTTTCTATAGACTATTCTCTGTACTATACACTAATATTAAGAAACTGTAATTATTTTTTGATTAATTGATAAATTTTCAACCTGTGCTATTATTGAAGAAGATATACCTTCATTATTTAATAAAGTTAATAATTCCATAGACTTACTTTCTTTAATTGCAATTAGTAGTCCTCCAGATGTTTGGGCATCATATAAAAGCATTTCTTGTTCAAAGGTAAGTTTTTTTTTAAATTCAACTTTAGGCTCTAAAAATTCTTTATTAGCATAGCTTCCTGACGGTATTATACCCATAGCAGCTTGGTTAATTGATTCCTTAATATAAGGAACTTTCTCAAAAAAAATCTCAATATTATAATTTTCACCGCTCATCTCATATATATGGCCTAATAATCCAAATCCTGTAACATCTGTACAAGCTGAAATAGGAAATCTCCTTGCTATTTGTGAAGCTTTAAAATTCAATGTAGCCATTATTTCTATTATTTCATATATTGTTTCATTAGTAAGAAGATCAGCTTTTAAAGCTGTGGTTAAAATACCAAGCCCTATCGGCTTTGTTAAAATAATAACATCACCTGGTTTTACAGTATTATTTCTGAAAACTTTATCAGGTTTAATAAAACCTGTAACACTCAACCCATAAAGCATTTCTTGTGTTTCAATAGTATGGCCGCCTACAATAACACCACCACATTCAATAACCTTTGATTCACCACCTTTTAAAATTTCATTTAAAATCTCTTTTGAATGATTTAATGAATCAAAACCAACTAAATTTAATGCTGCTTTAACTTCAGCTCCCATAGCAAAAATATCGCTAAGAGAATTTGCAGCAGCAATTTGACCATAAATAAAAGGGTCATCAACAACAGGTGTGATAAAGTCAACAGTCTGAACCAGTGCCAAATCATCATTTATTCTATAAACAGCTGCATCTTCATTGCCTTCAAATCCAACAATGAGCTGTTTACTTTTTGATGAAAGAGCACAAGTTGTATTGCTAAGCTCTCCCGGA
The DNA here is from genome assembly GCA_964492825.1 of uncultured bacterium. Taxonomy (GTDB): domain Bacteria; phylum DYJV01; class DYJV01; order DYJV01; family DYJV01; genus CAZBLP01. Next base: position 8,184 of record CAZBLP010000031.1, on the reverse strand, counting down.
GCTAATTTACCGGCTCAACCAGCTGCTCTAACATATTTTGTTAGTTTTGCAGAAGAATTATATTTCATTTGTATAACCTTTTAATATCATAAGTAATAAACATGATAAAGTAAAAAGTCAAGAAAATTTGATATTCCAGGAATAACAAACTATTATCATATTATAAACATAGATTTTTAAGAATTATATATAAAAAAACTTGCTTTTTATAATGAAATTCATTATCAAATTTATAATATTTTAATAAAGGGATATATTATTGAAAATAAAACAACTAACTCTTAACAATTTAGAAGAATGTGAAAAATGGGAAAATTTTGTCTTTGCCAATGGCTATCTTTACCAATCATACAAATGGGCTGAAATATTTAAAAAATCTTATAACATCGATTATATTTATCTTTATCTTGAAAGTAATGAAAAAATAATCTCTGCATTACCGCTATTTCATGTTAAACTGCCATTTATAAAGAATGAGCTTGTTTCTTCCCCTCATTTGGAAGCAGGAGGACTTATTAATGTAGAGTATTATAAATACTTTCTTGATTATATTTATAAAAATCAGAAAATAAAAAATTTAAAAATTTATCAGTTCAAAGATTCAATTGAAAATTTTCCTAAAAATGAGCTAAATTCCTTATTCATGGTGGATATGCCTCCTTCATACGATATGTTATTGAAATATTTGAAAAAAGGCTTTAAACGATCTGTTAAAAATCTTTTAAGTAATTCTGAAATTGAGATTGAAAAAGGCAACAATGAAAAATTAATTTATCTGCTCTATTACTTTAATGTTTTAAAAAGTAAAGAATTCGGAATTCCTCATCATCCATATATTTTTTTCAAAAATCTTGTTGAAACTTTTAAAAACAATTGTGAAATTTTTGTTGCAAAAAAAAACAGCCAACCAATAGGAGCTTCTTTTATTATTTACTACAATAAAATAGGGTATCATATTTTTCACTTTATTCCTGAAAAATTTTTAAAATTAAAAACCGGGCTTATTTTGTATGCTTATCTTTTTAAAGAAAGTTTTTACAGAGGTATGGAAAAATTTTCATTTGGCAGAAGCCCCAAAGGCAGCGGAGTTTATAAATTTAAAATGCAAATGAAAGCTACACCTTATCCTTTATATATCTACAATTTTACTTTTAAAGAAGGAAAAATAAGAGCAGAAAAAATACAAGCAGCAAATGAAAAATTTTCATGGGGAACAGTTATTTGGAAAAAATTGCCAAAAAGTCTTACTGATTTTATGTCCCCAAAATTGAGAAAATGGATTTATTAAAGAAAATTTTACCTTTTACAGGTCTTTTTATTCTCATTTTTATCATAGTTGAAAAAATTAACTTCCATTCTTTAATTCAGGTTATCAACAAAGTTAATGCCATTGACTTGATTTTAGGAATCCTTTTTACTTTTTTTGTTGTATTTATAAAAATGTTCAGAACTTATAAAATTTTAGAGCAGAATAATATCAATCTGCCTTTTCTGAATTTTCTGGAAATCTACGTGAATGCCAATATTTTGTCACTGGTAACCACACCTTTATTTTCGGAAACTACAGCAGCTATTGCAACAATGCATAAAAAGGAAAATAAAACAAGAGTTGCCAATATTTTCTTTTTGTGTAACTTTACTGATTTATCTTTTATAATGCTTTTGTTTTTAATAACTCTGATTTTAAATTACAAAACTGTTATTCATTTCCTATCCTTTGATTTTGGCGAAAAAAATGTTCTGTATCTATCAGGGATATTTATTATTGCTATTTTTATTATAATGATATTCTTTTATAAAATAATTTTTAATTTTTTTGTTAAAATCATTAAAGATTTAAACAAACTGTTAAAAAAATCATGGAAAAAACTTCTGTTTATCACTTCCATAATTTACATATGCTATACCATTGCATGCTTTTTTAATGCTCATGCATTCAATATAAATATTAATTTTTTTTATATCCTTTTTGTATATACTGCTGGCAGTCTTATTAATATTATCCCCATATCAATAAATGGATTAGGTACAAGAGAAGCAGCATTTATAATTCTATTGGAAATTCAGGGAATATCTCCTGAGCATTCTTTTTCTTTCAGTTTTTTTTCATTTGTCATAATAATATTATTTAGCTTAACGTTAATATATCTTTTCATTATAATAGCAAAACAATTTAAAAGAGCAAAATAGAAAATTTGTAATGGATTTTAAAAAATTTTTCAATTTTTTGACATTAACAGAAATTAGTTTTTTCTAATATTCAATGTTACTTTATGTTGGTTTTTATTTCAACTACAGAAGCGCCCTGTCTTTTATAGAAATATTTATTCAATTCTACTTGTGCTTCTTTGCTCGGATAAATGGTAATCAGAGCTTTTGTGCCATCCTGTAATAAGAAATTATGGTTGTCCAAATCTATCTCTGCTATCATTCTTCCTATTTTGGGATCCACTATAGGTATTATCCTTGTTATTTTGGCTTTAGTATTATACGGAGGTGTGGTAATAAAATCAATATGGACAATGTCTCCTTTATGAACATATTTAAAAAGGCCTGCAGCTATACCTGCCTTTATTTTAACTTTATTTAAATTAAGTACCTCCCCTACTTTTGTACCTTTTGTTACTTCAATTCCCACTATTAAATTCATTGATGTTAAATATCCTGAAATTGGAGACTTAACAGATGTTTTATTTGCATTAATCTTTAATGCTTTTAATTGAGCAACCAGATTTTCTTTGTTATTTTCCAGATTAATTAACTCTGATTTGTATTGAGTTTTTGTTGATTGCCTTTCATCAAGTAATCTGAAATATTTTTCTTCTGCTAATTCAACTTCTCTTTTGGTTGAATATCCTTGTGCATATAAGCCTGCAATTCTCTCAAGCTGAGCTTTTGCTATTCTGATTAACTCCCCTTTTCTATTTAATTCACTATTGTATAGCCTTTTTTTACGTGCTATAGCTTCATCGGTATTTTTAATTTGGTTTTCAATATTAACTATTTGAGCTTTAATTTCAGGAAATGATATTTCATATATAACGTCACCTTTATTTATCCAATCTCCATTATGAAAATAGATTTTAACAATCTTCCCTGTTGAGGGTGCAATAATCTTTGCAGCTCTAAATGGTTTAACAACCCCTTCAAGCTTTATTTTCAATTGTTCTTTTCCTGTTTTTGCTATTTGCTTTTCTTCAGGTGTTTTTGCACAACTTGTGATAAATAACATTACAAATGTTATGGCCAATA
>CAZBLP010000031.1:0-4832 GCA_964492825.1 uncultured bacterium | reverse complement strand
GAAACTGTTTCAGTAGTTAATAACATATTCACAGTATCATAAGCATTGCCAATCTCTCCAACTTTCAACTTAGAATAAGGAATATTGTAATAATCAAGGCACAAGCCGCAGCTAAAAATATTAACACCTCGTCTTTCAAGTTTCTTCAATGCTTCAACATCTTCCCCTGTTGTAATAAAAACGCCTTTATTAACAAAAATTATATTTTTGGGCAAATTATCAAATTCTAATAATGTTTTTAAAAACCCTTTCATTAATTGCTGTCCAAATTCACCTTCACCAATTTTGTCATCTTTAATAAATAAAGTTTTATTTAAGAAATTATTTTTATTAGAATTTTCTCCAATAATTTCATTTGTATCACTATCTTTATAAATTTTCAAAATTACATCATTATTCTCAGACTGAACTTTTTCTACTTTATATCCCTGATTAATGGCAAATCTTGTAACATTTGCCACAGATGAAACTGAATTAAGTATAACTTCAAGATACGGTTCTTTTAAATTTGCCAGACAGTTTTTAGTTTTTATAACAGGTTCTGGACAAGCCAAATTTCTACAATCTATTTTCATAACCCCTCCACTTTTTTTATAATTAATAATATTTTACAAAAATAAATTTTGTCAAATTGAAAATTTTTATAAAAAAATCATTATTAATAAAAAAAAATTATAGTAGAAAAAAAAAATAAAATGTTTTAATATATCTCCATGATTATAAGAGGTAATACAAAACTTATAGCATTAATCGGCAAAAACATCAGTCATACCCTATCTCCTTTAATTCACAATTACCTTATATCTCACTATAAGTTAAATGCAGTTTATATCCCAATTGATTTGAAATATGATTTTGAAAATTTCTATAACTTCTTTAAAAAAAGTAATAACTTTATTGGTTGTAATATTACAATCCCGTACAAGGAAGATGCTTTCAGGTTTTCAGATACTGTTGTTGGAGACGCCAAAAAAATAGGGTCAGTTAATACTTTAAAACTTGAAGGAAATAAAATTTTCGGGTATAACACGGATGTTGACGGTTTTTTATTTACTTTAAAAAACAATCTTCATTTTAGCGCAGAAGGTAAAAATATTACAATCTTAGGTTCAGGTGCTACCTGCAAAACAGTGGTACATGCATTAAATAAAGAAGCTACAGGCATTACAATAGTCAGTAGAAATAAAAAAAATATAGAACATTTAATTTCAGAAAAGATTAAATGGAAAAAGTTTAATAATAATTTGGAATGCCTTACTTTTTTTAACACAGATCTTATAATTAATACTACTCCGTTAGGTATTAAAGGAGAAACAATTGATATTAACTGGGATATTTTAAAAGATAATGTTGCAATTTTTGATTTAATTTATTTTGATACACCTTTAATTATAGAAGCTAAAAATAGAAATATAACTTGTAGCAACGGCAAAAATATGTTAATTTATCAAGCTATAAAAAGTTTTGAAATTTGGACACAAGTTAAAGTTCCAGATTTTTTTATAGATAATATCAAAAACGAGGTTTTTAATGCAAAAAAATAGTGAAAAAATTGGTGGTATATTAGTAAAAAACAGGATCATCACTAATGCTCAATTAAAAGAAGCTCTTAAAATACAAGAAAAAGAGCCAGATAAACGATTAGGTGAAATTTTAATCGAATTAAAATACATAGGAGAAGAAGAGCTGCTCAATGCTTTAAGTCTTCAATTTGGAATACCAGTTGTTGATCTTAACAATTATGAAATAAAAGAGGAAATCATAAAAATCATTCCTGAAGAAATGATAAAAAAATACAAAGTTATCCCTATTAACAGATTCGGTAATACTTTGCTTTTAGCAATTGATGATCCTTCTGACATTAATGCAATTGACGATATAAAATTTTACACAGGTTACAACATTGATGTTGTTATTTCTTCAACCAGAGCAATCAGAGAAGTAATAGATAAAGTTTTTGACAATATGTCAGCTGTAGAACAATTAGACTCCAAATTTGACCTTGAAGATATTGAATATGCTGAAGATGAAGAGGAAAGTACAGATATTTCCACAATAGAAAAAGAAACCAAAGCTGGCCCTGTTGTTAAGCTTGTTAATTATATATTAACCGAAGCTGTTAAACAAAAAGCAAGCGACATTCATGTAGAACAATTTGAAAAATCCTTTAGAGTAAGATTTAGAATAGACGGTGTTTTGTATGAATTTATGAAGTTACCCATGAAATTAAAAAACGCCATTGTATCAAGATTAAAAATCATGTCTCATCTAAATATCGCAGAAAGACGATTGCCACAAGACGGAAGAATAAAGTTAAAATATGAGAAAAATAAAGAAATAGATTTCAGGGTATCAACTTTACCTACACTATTTGGTGAAAAAGTAGTGTTAAGACTTTTAGATAAATCCAATCTTCAACTTGACTTAAAGGTTTTAGGATTTGAAGAAAGAGAATTAAATATATTTTATGAAGCAATTCAAAAACCTTATGGCATGGTGTTAGTTACAGGACCTACTGGAAGTGGTAAAACAACCACTTTATATTCAGCTCTTTCTGAGTTAAATAAAATTGATGTGAATATTTCCACTGCTGAAGATCCTGTTGAATATAATTTGGAAGGAATCAATCAGGTTCAAATACGAGAAAACATAGGATTAACTTTTGCCGCAGCATTGAGATCTTTTCTCAGACAGGACCCTGACATAATATTAGTTGGTGAAATGAGAGACTTAGAAACTGCTGAAATTGGAATAAAAGCTGCATTAACAGGCCACCTTGTTTTAAGTACCTTGCATACAAATGATGCACCAAGTACTGTTACAAGACTTGTGGATATGGGAGTAGAACCTTTTCTAATAGCAAGTTCTTTACTAATAGTAGTTGCCCAGAGACTTGCAAGAAAAGTTTGTTCAAATTGCAAAAAAGAGATTAAATTAGATAACAAGGTTCTTTTAAGATATGGCGTAAAAGAGGAAGAATTAGAAGATTTTAAGGTTTTTAAAGGTGAAGGTTGCAATATATGCAATGGAAGCGGTTACAAAGGCAGACTGGCACTGTATGAAGTTATGCCCATAACAGAATCTCTTAAAGATTTAATCACCAAAGAAGCAACAACCCAAGAAATTAAAGAACAAGCAAGAAAAGAAGGCATGAAAACATTAAGAGAAGTTGGCCTGATGAAAGTAAAACAGGGTCTTACAACAATAGAAGAAGTCTCAAGAGTAACAATTCAGTAAATATCGTCCTATATTATTCAAAAATAAAAAAGGGGAGAACAATCCCCTTTTTTATTTTATTGAACCATTTGTATAACCTGAGAAATTAGACATAGAAATAGTCATGTTGTATCCGCTAACATTCTGCACTTGATTAAAAGTACCGGTACTTGTAATGGAACCAGATACACTTGAACCGCTAACAATATTATTTAAATAAACAGTCATTCCACTAATGGCAAGCCATATTTTCACACTGTTATCACCACATTCAGCTGACCATGCCAACCCATTGTCGTCAGTTGCGGTTTTATTAGCACAATCAACTCTAAATGTAAGTTGAGTAGTGCCTGTGATATTTTCAGAACTACTCTGATTATTCCCTTGGACATTGACATTGTAAGCTAATTTATAAGAAAAATGTAAATACAATGGCATATAAAATTCTGCTATGGTCGGGGCATCAGTTTTTAAATTAAAGCTAAATGTATTTTCAACATAAGACTTTTCCTGGTTCGGAACATTCATTAAAATTTTTTCTTTTGGTGATACATACTCTGAGCCCATTACCGACTCCACTAGTCCTGAAGAATCCCATACTGCAGCCTGAACTTTTATTTTAATATTTGAATCACTTTGCCCTTTGTAATAACTCCAATCAACTCCGCTAAAATCAGTTAATTTTAACTTAACATCTTTATTTTCTCCTTCTTCAATTGATATTTTTTTTATAAAAGAAGCTGTTTTTCCGTCAGGTAGTGTAAGTATGAATCTGAACATATTATTATCACATGGACATAAATATAAAATATCATTAATGTCTATTGTTGAATTTTCATTTGGAGAGATAAACCAAGTATCTGATAAATATTTTGCTTTCTCAAACATTTCTCCAATTTGTTTAATCCCGTCCATATATGTTTCAGCACTTTTTGCATTTTCCCAATATTTTTTGAAAAGGGTTCTAATATCATACTTGTTATTAACGAGGTAACCTGCACCTCCTCCAAATTCAAGTTCAGGTATATCAATATATCCGTTTAACCACTGCTCTTTTTCTGAATCATTTAAAGTTTTAAAATACGACCATTTACTTGAAATTAAATACCAATCTATATATTGTTTCCAAACATTAATTAAAGTGGATTCAAGCTCAACAACAAATTTAGCTGTACCTATAACCGGAATAGATGAATATACAACATCATTTGCCAGTTTAAAAAATTCAAACAAACCGTTTTTATAATCCCCTGCAGAAATATAACCTGCAATCTTCGCTGCAGATGATGCAGGAACATTTGTCTTTTCTTCAATAATCTTTGTAAATGTCTCACCCCAAGCACTTAATACAGCCTTATCCATTGCTGTATTTATATTTTCAGAAAAACCTCTTTTAATACAAAATACACTTATGAATAGCATTACTACAATAAAAACTGTAAAACTTTTTCTCATAAAACCTCCTAAAAATTATAATTTTTTTAATGCGCAGAAATTAAAGAATAGCATTAAAAATATATAAAAGCAATAATTACTTTTTATAATCCCTGCATCATGAAATAATTTTTTAAATTTATTATTTTTTTCACTTGCCTTTTTATAAAAAATAAATTAAA
>CAZBLP010000030.1:0-26821 GCA_964492825.1 uncultured bacterium | reverse complement strand
AAAATAAAAATGGAAAATGGGAAATTAATGGGGTTGAATGTAATAAATATAAGATTGAATATTTAATTAATCTTTTAAAAAGTGTTGATTTTAAAAATATTATCTCATCCAAAAAAGAAAATTATGCTAATTTTCAAGTAGATGATAAAAATTCTATAAAAGTTACCATAAATCAAAACAATAAAAAAATAACAATCTGGATTGGCAAATTTACACCTGATGGAAATGGTTGTTATGTCCGATTAGAAAATGGGAATGTTTATTTAATTCCGAATAATTTAACTTTTGAATTTGACAAAAACAAAAAAAATTTTTATTTAGAGGATAAAATAAAGAAAAAGAAAGACAATCAAACTGTTGAAAAATAAATCATTAACTTATCAATGTCAAAATTGCGGATATATTTCAAAAAAGTGGCTTGGCAAGTGCCCTGATTGTGGCACTTGGAACTCTTTCACAGAAGAAATTGTTATAGATTCTAAAAAAATTTTAAATTCTAAAAAAGTTTCATCCACTACTTTGCCTGAAATTAGCTTACAGAAGCACTACAGGATTTCCACTGAATTCAAAGAATTTGACAAAGTAATTGGCGGAGGTTTGGTACCAGGTCAGGTGATACTTATTGGAGGCAGTCCTGGTATTGGGAAATCAACTTTAATTACGCAAGTTTTGGATAATATTTCCAATGATAAAAATAAAAGCATTTACTTATCAGCAGAAGAATCATTAACTCAGATTAAAATAAGAACTAACAGATTAAACATAAGCAACAAAAACATTTTTGTTATAAATGAAAATGAAATAAACTCTTCCTTATTGGAAATTGAAACAATATCACCTAAATTTCTCGTAATTGATTCTATTCAGACAATTTATTCTGAAAATATATCATCAATACCCGGCAGTATCACCCAAATAAAAGAATGTACCAACCTATTAATAGAATTCGCTAAAACAAAAGGTATAGTTTTAATAATAATCGGACATATAACCAAAGAAGGAGCAATTGCAGGCCCAAAGGTTTTAGAGCATATGGTTGATACTGTTTTATATTTCGAATCTGAAAATACAACTTCATACAGAATAATAAGAACTCTAAAAAACAGATTTGGCAATGTAAATGAAATAGCTATTTTTGAAATGACATCAGAAGGATTGCAAGAATTAACTGACCCATCAAATATTTTTATTGAAAATAGAGAAAAAGAAAATATTGGCTCTATTATATTTCCATTAGTTGAAGGTTCAAGGATATTTTTAGTTGAAGTTCAAGCACTTGTATCCTCAACTTCTTATTCAATGCCTCGCAGAAGTGCACAGGGGATTGATCCAAACAGGTTAAACCTTTTAATAACCATAATTGAAAAACATCTTGGAATGCAGCTATATTCCAATGATATTTTTATAAATATTCCAGGCGGAATAAAATTAAATGACCCGGCTGTTGACCTTGCAGTAGTAATTGCAATTATATCATCTTTTTTAAATAAAAAAATTAACATATCATGGGCATGTTTTGGAGAAATAGGATTAAACGGTGAAATTAGAAAATCTTCTTTTTATAAAAACAGAGTAAATGAAGCAAAAAAATTAGGATTTAAGAAAATATTCACTCCGAAATATAATAACATTGGAGATAAAATTGAAAATATTGAGATTACTGAGCTTAATAACATTACTGATCTTGTTTCCATTTTTGATTAATATTTACGCAAATATCAAAGCAGTACAAATATCTTATATTGAATGCAAAAACTTATATGAATTTGAAAAAGAATTGGAAAAAATAAAATCAGATGGATATAATACTGTAATTTTTAGAGTTTTCAACAATAAAGGCGATAGGATATATCCTTTTATTCCCGAAAAATATATAAAAAATAAGGTAGGTGTTTATTTCAAAACAAACCACTATCCTGTTGTATACAACCTTCTTCCTGAAGTTATAAAACTCTGCCACAAGCATAATCTTAAAATAGTTGCATGGCTTACTACAAGATATTTGGATTTTAATTGTATTGATAAAAGGAGAAAAGTTTTCAAATTTGACTTTGAAAAAAATAAAATAGTTGAATCAAAAGGTTTGTCATTTTTTAATGAAAAAAATATACATCTAATAATAAATATTTATGAAGATTTAATTAAGAATAACATTGACGGAATTTTATTGCAGGATGATTTAAAAATCTTAATAGATGAAGATTTTAACAAAAATGCCATAGAATATTTCTATAAAAAAACAGGAATAAAATTGTCTAATAGAAATATAAAAAGCTTCCTATATAAAAATGCAGCAAAAAGATACTTTGTGAAAAAAAATAAAAACTTAGAGATTTGGAATAGTTTAAAGGCAAACCAGATAAATCACTTGATTAACTCAATCACAACATACTGTAATAACACCAAAAAAGTGCTGTTTCTTATGGATGTGACCTACGAAGCTCTTAGTAGACCAGACTTATCAAAACTTTGGTATTCATACAACCTTCAAACTTTGCAAAAAACATCTCTTGACTATTATTCAGTTATGCTTTACCAAAAACAAATAAGCAAAGAATTAAATCTTAATTATAAGGAAACTATTAATTTTATAAAAAAATTAATAATAAATTATAAGAAGCTTTCATATAAAAATAAATTTATATTTAAAATTCAGGTTTTTGATTGGGATTCTAATAAATTTATTAAAAAAAATAATATAAATAAACTATTTACTTTTTTTGCAAAAAATAATATAGAAAACACTGCTATATTTCCCTACAAAAAAGGATTGAATATTCTGAAATGATTAAAAAAATACTTTTTATCTTTATTTTTTCAATTATTCTTTCTTCCTGTGCAACTACACAGCAATCTCAGAATTCGATTTCTCAAGAGAAAAAAATAAATAATGGAGCAAACTACTATAGTGCCGCAGTTGCATATCTTGGAGTTAAAAATTATGAGTTTGCTAAAATTAATTTTTTAAAATCAATTAAAACACATTATAATTTGGTTGGGGCTTACTATTATCTTGGAATTATAGAATATGAAGAGAACAATTTGGATTTATCTGAAAAATATCTTCTGAACTGCATAAAATTAGATGATAAAATTACAGATGCCCACAATACTTTGGGAGCAATCTATGCAAAAAAGAAACAGTTTAAAAAAGCCATAGAAGAGTTTAAAAAGGTCCTTCAAGACAGCTCATATCTATACCCTGAAAACGCACTTTACAATTTAGCTCTGCTTTACTATAATCTAAATAAATTTAATGAATCAATTAAATATTGTCAGAAATGTCTTTTTATTGTACCTAAATCTCCGGCAGTTTACTATTTATTGGGTCTTAATCACTTTAAAAAACATGATGTTAAACAAACAAAATTTTACATGTTTCAGATAATTAAAGAATTTCCTGATAATTTGTGGGCAACAAAAGCCAAAATTTTCTTAAAACAAAATAAATTACGGTGATAATAACATGGAATTAAGTAAATATTTCAACAATTTACTAAAAGAAAAAAACATTACCATAGAAATCATACATGAAAAAACAAAAATTCCAAAAACATTCTTATTTTCTATAAAAAAAAGTGATTACAGCAACTTCCCCCCTCATGTTTATTCAAAAGGCTATTTAAAAGAATTGGAGAAATTCTTTAATCTCACTAACAACGAGCTCACATCTTTTTATGAAAATTTAGCCATAGATGAAAATAGAAACAACGATTTTAAATATGAACCTCTGCTTAACATTAATAAAAACAAATCAAATTATAGAATTTTACTTTATATATTTATTTTCATAATTATATTTTTCATTGTTTTATTCTTCATTCTAAATAAAAAACAAGAAAAAGAATCTGTCATAATTGAAAAACAGGAAAAACAGGTAGTAAAACATAAAAATATCACCTCTGAAGATAAAATCATATCCCAAAGAACTGATATTAAAAAAGAAAAAATAGCAGTAATTGATAATAAGACCAAGAATCTCATTAGTAATATTTCCAAAAAAATAGACAACATTACACAAGAACTAAAGGACGAAATTCCTGAAAAAGTTGTAATACCTGACAGTGACAGTTATATTATTACTTTAACTCCTCTTGAAAGAGTATGGGTAAGAATAAATGCTGATAATAAAACTCATAAAAATATCTTTTTATCAAGCAAACCTCTTACTATAAATGCTAAAAGTTTTATTAAAGTTGATATTGGCAATGCAGGAAATCTGAAAATCTTTATAAATAATAGGAAATATCCATTAAATGGGAAAAAAGGGGAAGTAAAACATATATTTATAAAATTAAAAGATTTTGATTATAAAAAAGATAATTATACTAATTAAAAAATAATTTTTTGGCATTTTCCCCTTTAATAGCACTGTTAAGCATTTCATCTTTTAAAACTTCATCAATATCTTTAAAATACCTCTGTGGATTAATTAAAGGATAATCGCTTCCAAACAAAATTTTATCAATACCTGCAAACTTCAAAGATTCAATATAAACTTGTTTTTTATATAAAAAAGGCACAGCAGCTGTGTCATAATATACATTTTTCATAACTTCATCAACTTCTTTTTTCATAATTTTATAGAAAAAAATTCCTCCTCCCAAATGTGCTAAAATTATTTTATTATCTGGGTACGATTTTACAAAATTATAGATATTTTTTAATTTCATATCAGCTTTACCAGGATATTCATGTCCAACAGGCTCATTGGTATGAAGCATAAAAGGATAGTCTTTTTTCAGGCAAATCAGCATAATATCTTCCAATTTTTTGATGATTTTCTCATTAATATCATCAAGATAAAATGCTATCTCCCCTACCCCCTTTAATCCTGAACTTAAACATCTTTCCACTTCATATATTGCATTTTTACTTAAAGGATTGAGGCAAGTGAATCCAATTAATCTGTTGGGAAACTTTTTAACAGAATGAATTATATAGTCATTGTTAATCTTTGCAAATTCAATGTTATTCCATGGAAAACCAAATACCACTGAAATATCAATTCCATTTTCATCCATTTGTACAATTAATTCGTCAGCAGTAACCATTTTAGCACTTTCACTTTCATAAATTGATTTAAACTCATTTTCTCCTCTGAAAAATCTTTCTCTGTTTTTATTAATTTCTTCAGGAAAAATATGTGTATGAACATCTATTTTCATTATAAAACCTCCAAAATATCTTTTACCTGTTTTTTTGTAAACTCAAACCCATCAGAATTATCAATAATAAAATCTGCATATTTTATTTTTTCTTCTATTGACATCTGACTTCTTATTTTAAGCAAAACATCATTGTAACTGATATTATCCCTATTCATTAACCTATCTATTTGAATATTCTCAGGAACATATACAACAATAATCTTTTCATATCTTTTATAACTTTTGGTTTCTATCATAAGAGCAGCATCTATTATTAAAGGCTTAAATCCATATTTATTTCTGTGATTTTTTACAAATTCTCTCTCTTTTTCAAAGATTATGGGATGAAGAATTTTCTCCAACAGTTTTTTTGCCTTCCTATCTCTAAAGATTAATTCTCCGAGCTTTTTTCTGTCAAGCTCACCATTTTCATCTAAAAACCCTTTCCCAAAATTCTCTATTATTAATTTTAAACCTTTTTCGCCTTTCTTGACAACATCCCTGCTGACTTTATCAAGGTCCAAAACATCAACACCAAAACTTTTGAAAATTTCCGCAACAAAAGTTTTACCACATGCAATTGAACCTGTTAATCCGTAAACTCTTTTATAATAATCTTTCTCCATAATCAAACCTTTAAAAATGATATCTAAATTAATAACACTTTACTCCAAAATAAACAATATCAAACTTTAACTAAAAGGTTTCTCACCTCAGACATTAACTTTGAACCAGTATTAATTTGACAAAATATAATTAATTTTGTAGATGGTAAAAATGGGAATGAACAGTTTTGGAGAAATATTTAAAATTACCACATGGGGAGAATCTCATGGTAAAGCATTAGGTGTTGTTGTAGATGGGTGTCCTTCGAATATTGATTTAGATGAAAATGATATAAATGCAGAACTTGAAAAAAGAAGACCGGGTTTTACAAAATTTGTTACCCCCAGAAAAGAAGAAGATAAAGCTGAAATACTTTCGGGAGTATTCCAGGGTAAGACTCTTGGCACACCTATTTCAATTATAATTTACAACAAAAATGTAAAATCAGAACATTATGAAAATATAAAAAATATTTTCAGGCCAGGCCATGGTGATTACACCTATTTTAAAAAATTCGGAAATTACGATTACAGAGGAGGTGGCAGAGCCTCTGCAAGAGAAACTATAGGAAGAGTTGCTGCCGGAGCTGTTGCTAAAAAAATTCTTGAAAAATTTAACATCAAAATTTTCACATACACCATTGAATATGGCAAAATAAAAGCAGATCATATTAATGTATTTCATGCTGAGGACAACATATTTTATTTTGCTGATAAAAGTAAAATCTCCAAGTTGGAATTTTATGCAGAAAAAGTCAAAAACTCAGGCGATTCCATAGGCGGCATTGTAGAATGTCGGATTTGCGGAGTTGAACCTGGTATTGGAGAGCCGGTTTTCGACAAATTAGAAGCCAAGTTATCACATGCTATTTTAAGTATTGGTGCTGTAAAAGGTATAGAATTTGGAGCAGGTTTTGAAATTGCCAGGATGAATGGTTCTAAGAGTAATGATACCATAAGTTCTGAAGGTTTTGAAACTAATCATGCAGGTGGAGTACTTGCAGGTATTTCAACTGGACAAGATATAATTCTCAGAGTACCTATAAAACCTATCCCATCAATTAGCTTACCGCAAAAAACAGTTGATATAAACAATAAAGAACGAATTATTGAAATAAAAGGCAGACATGATATTTCGGCTATCCCCAGAATAGTCCCGGTTATTACTGCAATGGCAAGATTGGCATTAGTGGATTTGATTTTAATAAATAGAGTGAGGAATATTATAGATTAATTAGTGGTTAGGTGTATATTCAGGAATAATTCTCTTTAAAATCTTAATTTTCTCATCACTATGAAGCAATAATTCAATTTCTTTTTTCAGTTTTTCAAAGTCATACTTGGTCCTTTTAGCAATAAAAATAGATTGATATTTGGTTTTAAGTTCTGCTTCGTTAATAAGTAATTCTTCAAACAGTTTTTCACCTTTTCTTAAGCCTGTAAATTCTATTTTTATATCTTTTTTATTAAAAAGTTTTATCATGTTTTGGGCCAAATCAACTATTTTAATTGGTCTGCCCATATCCAATATGTATATTTCTCCACCTTTACCCATTGCTGAAGCTTGCAATACAAGTTTGCATGCTTCAGGAATTAACATAAAATATCTTGTAACTTCAGGATGTGTAATTGTAACAGGCCCTCCGTTTAGGATTTGTTCTTTGAATTTGGGAATTACACTGCCACTGCTTCCAAGAACGTTACCAAACCTGACTGTAACTACTTCCGTAAAATCTGAATGTATATTTTGGGCATATATTTCCACGACTCTCTTTGAAGCACCCATAACGCTTGTAGGCCTGACAGCTTTATCTGTAGAAATCACCACTACTTTTTTAACTCTATTTTCAATTGCAGTATTAATTACATTCATGCTTCCTACTATATTATTTTCAATACATTCTTCAATATTCTCTTCACAAATATGAACATGCTTGTATGCTGCTGAATGGATAACTATATCAGGTTGAAAATCTTTAAAAATTTCAACTAATTTTTCTTTATTTAAAATAGAAAGCAATTTCTTTTGTGCTGAAGGAATCTCATCTGAAATTTTGTATAAGTTAAATTCTGAATTATCCACTAAAAATAATTCAGCAGCATTATATTGGTAGCATAACCTTGAAATTTCACTACCAATACTCCCACCTGCTCCTGTAATCAAAACTTTTTTCCCTTTTATAAAATTCCTTATAGTTGTAATGTCAAGATCTTTTGGTTTCCTTGCCAGTAAATCCTCTATGGATATATCCTCTATTTTCCTATTCTCTTCCTCAAAGAAAACAACTTTTTTTATATCAGTGACATTGTTGTCTTTTAATATTGAAAAAATATTTTCCAAAGCTTCTCTATGAAATTCTTTGGCAATTATAGCTGCTTTTACTTGGAATTTCCTTATAATTTCTGAAAGATTATTGATGTTATAAACTTTTAAATTGGAAAAATAAGTATTTACTATATTTTTATTATCTTCAATAATTGCCACAGGATAATAATCCAATTCCCCTGCAAAACAACTTTTAATAGTATTTTGAGCTCTTTGATTCGCACCGAAAATTATTGTTGGTTTGGCTTTAGATTGATTTCTTTCTAAAAGGATTCTTTTGGATATTCTGATACAACCAATAAAAATCAGTGAAATGGAAAAATCAATAAAAATCACACTCCTTGGAAAAGGATTAAAAAAATCAGGAAAAACATGAAAAATAACAGCAAATGTGCAATAAGTAAAAATATGCGCTTTTAAAATGTTTTTTGCATCTAAAAACCCGAAAAACCGCCAGGAAACAAAATAAATTTTAAAAACAAACAAATATATAATTTTTATTAAAGTAATTATAACAAACGATTTATATAATGCAATAAAAAAATTATCAGGAATATTAAAATTAAACCTCAACATAAAAGAAAAATAAATTGAAAAAAAAGATAAAATAATATCTACAATTAAAAAGAAAAAAGTTCTTTTATGTTGTGTTGGTGTAAATATCTCCATAAAAATTGTTTTATCACAAAGTTAGAGTTAATTTCAAGAAATAGTTATAAATTCCTACTTGATATTTAATAAAAACAACTGTATTATAATAATCTAAAGGTTTGAAGCTCAATATTCAATTTGAAAAACAATTTTTACTTAAAAATTTCAATTAAAGAAGTTTAGATGAGCATACTTGTATTAGCTGACATTCATTTAAAATTTAACGACAAAAGAGAAAAATACGTTGTTGATTTTTTTGAGCATATTGCTGTAAATTTTAAAAAAATCATTATATTGGGAGATTTTTTTGAATTTTGGTACGGATTTAACAACGTCATTATTTCAGATTATTTCAATATTCTTGAAAAATTTCGTTGTTTAAAAGAAAAAAAAATTGAAATTACATATATAGAAGGCAATCATGATTTTAACATGGGTAAATTCTTTACAGATTTTTTAAATGTCAATGTTGTTACAGAATATTACGAAACAATTATAAATAATAGAAAATTCCTTTTTTTGCATGGAGATACCATCAATATCAAACAAGACAAATTTTATTTCTACCTGAGAAAATTTTTAAGAACAAAATTCACAAAATTTCTAATGAACAACATTCCTCCACATATTATTTTGTCAATTGCGCAATACTTTTCAAAAACCAGCAGGGATTATCTTTTTAAAGATTTTAATATGAGAAACATTATAGACCATTTTCCCAAAAAAGATAATTATGACTTTATAATAACAGGTCATTTCCACAAAACGTATAATTATAAAAATGTATATGTTTTAGGAGACTGGAATACTGAATTTAATTATATGATTATAGATGATTCAGGAGAAATTCATTATGAAATTTTTGAACCTACTCCATAAACTCTATGCTTTTGCCATAAAAAAACATAATAAAAAAATTACCAGGATATAAATTATATACCAATAAATCTTTCCGTTCATTAAAATCCTACTGGTAAAGTATCCTATTTTTATTGCTGCTTTTTTAAAAAATTTATACGGATAGGTTAATAAATCGGTAATATCAATAATATATCTGTTACCTATTATTTTTTCTCTGGTTCTGTAGATTTTTTCAAGAATATGCTCCAAGATATATGAATATGCAGGTGCTGTAAAGTATTCTCCTTCTCTTAAAGGCATTGCTCCGTTAAATGAATTTACCTTTCTAACTCTGTTTTTTGTGGAAAAATAGATGTAAAACGGCACAAGAAACAATACACAAATTACAATAAATAAAAATGTAGGTGCTATTACACCAAAAATAGGCTTACCAGACATTATTAAGAACGGTTTAGGCACACCAAGAGCACCACCCAACATATAAGAGTATCCAAACATCTTAAATAGAAGAGGTGCAAAAACTCCTGTGCCTACAACAAGAACAAGTAAAAATATTTCTGAAAATTTTATAAAAAAATCTGGAAAATTTTTAATTTCTTTTTCATGGTGATATCCAAGAGCCGTGTATCCAATAAGCTTTGACATTGCAAATCCTGTAAGTCCAATACCTATTGCTATTAAAATTCCAACAAAAGTTCCAAAAAATCTGTGTAAATTATCTGTTAATTTAAATGATTGAAAAATTGATTCCAAAATCATCCATTCTCCAACATAACCTATTAATGGTGGAAATGCACTTAAAGATAAACCTGAAATTAAAATTCCAGCTGCAGGGATTTTCCCTACTCCTTTCCAAACACCTTTTACATCATCAATCACATGGGCACCATAAGCTTCCTTTGCATGTCCAATTGAAATAAAAAGTAATGACTTTGCCAGTAAATGCCCGAAACTTAAAATCAATCCTGTTGCAAAAGCAAAGTTTGAAAGATAAGAATTCTCAACAAGAAAAGAGAAAGCTATTGCACTTAAAATAAGTCCGTTATTCTCAACAGTAGAATATGCAGGTAATGTTTTTAACCCACCTGTGGCAACTGCATTTAAAGCACCCCAAAAAACTGATATTCCACCTAAAGCAAGAAGAATAACATAATATTCACTTATACTACTAATACTACATACTCTAACAACTCTAACTATTCCGTAAACTCCCATTAAGGTCATTGGACCGCTTAAAATTGCACAAACATTTGTAGGTGCTTTGTCATAGACACTTCTCATCCATGTATGAAAAGGCACAATATCCATTTTAATAAAAAAACCAATGGTAGTTAATATTAAAAACAGCGTCCCTCCATGTTTTATAAGGTTAAAATCTACTGAATGAGTTATAAAATACAAATTAGCAAACCCTATTATAATCAAGACACTTGACAATTCTGCATACACAAGAAATGAAAATGCATTTTTAAACTTAACTTCTTTTCCAGCAAGTATCATTAAAAATGCTAAAATTGTCATTATTTCCCAACCAAAGAGAAGAGTGATACCGTCTGCTGCAACAAGCACAAGTAACATTCCCAAAAATGTGAGATTTATAAATGCACCGGAAGTAGCAGCATGTTTTATATCATAATTAATTGAAAAAATTGAAATTGCAAACCAGCTGATTGCTGAAAATATTAAAAATATTGCAGTTAGATGATCTACTCTTGCAATTAAATGAAAGTTGTAAAAAATATTGATATTAAAAATATCATAAGGAGTTCTTAAACCTTCAATCCCTGCTACAAAAGCAAATATTGAAGCAACTGCAGACATAGCATAGCCGATTTTTTTCTTAAAAGAAATAGAAAAGCCGAATAAAAACAGTAAAATTGAAATAAGAATAAATATCACTCTGATTAACTCCTTCCACACTTTTCACTTACTTTTAAAAGAAGTGCCAATAGTTCGTCTGGTGAAATATTTTTATTAATTTCTGCAATAACATTTGGAATTTCAACTTTATCAATATTATTTTCAATACTGTTTTCTTCATTGATTATTATGGTTCCGAAATCCTTAGGCATCTGATTAATTGTCTCAAGCAAAGGTTCCATCATTTTCTTATTTAATGGCCCGAGAATTATCAAAATATCAGCATGTCTCGGTGTTTCAGTGAAAAATATTCCAAACCTATGAATATTGTATTGCGGTGCTTTTAATGCCCTAATTGTGAAATTGAGAAAATTAGAATTGCCAACATCAATTGTAAAAATATGCAAAGATTTTTTAAAAACTTTATCTTTTATTATATTACTGATTTTACCGGGAAATTCATAATCTTTTTCTTCAGTAAAATAATTTTTTAAGCCTGTTAAAGGCCACCACTTCATATATCCCCCCAAAAAAGTTGTTCCAAAAACAATGAAATGTAACTATCAATTATTAAAACATTATCTTGCTGCATCGGCAAAGTTTACACCAAATGACTCAACAGTAAATACAAAATCCGTAAAAATTTGGTTGGGCAGAGATTCAGCTATTGCTTTAAAACCAAATAACGATGGTGTTACAATATAGCAATAATCCAATTTGCCGTTTATAATTGAAATATAATAACATATTGTCCCTGAAGGGGATTCCACAGCACCAAACCCTTTGCCATCTTTTATTTCATTTTCCAATTGACCGTTCATTTCTAATTTAAGAATATCATTCAGTTTGCTTTTAATTAAATCTATTGAAACAACTGCTTCTTCACCTCTCACTTCCATTCTTGACAATGAATCTCCTTCTTCTTTAACGGGAATATCAATAACTTCATAATATTTGTCAAACATTCTCAAGTCTTCGCCAATTCCCGAAGCCCTTAAAGAAGGACCCGTAATACCTATTTCGAGTACTTTTTCTTTTGATAGAATTCCTGTATTGTGAAGCCTGTCAAGATAATTGCCGCTTTCAAGACTTTTTTCATATAAATATTTGAATTTCTCCTCAATTTCATTTAATTTATTCAAAATTTTATCAATCTTTTCCTTGTCTAAGAATTCTCTTACTCCTCCTATTTTATTAAACCCGATTAAATGCCTGGAACCTGAAAAAATTTTATTAATCCTTAAACATTCTTCAAAAAGATATTGCATATGAGATGTAAACACCTTCTGCGCAGCACCTTTTGCAAGCTCACAAATTACATAGAAATGATTGTAAATCCTCTCAAGTTCCATGCCTATGATTCTATAATTTTTAGCAATTTCTGAAATTTCCATGCAGGATATATTTTCTACAGCTCTTGAAAAAGCCACTGAATGTGAAAATGCAAAATTACCGCAAACTGCTTCAGACAGAGTCAATGCTTCATTTGGTGGTTTTCCCGTCATTTTTTCCTCAATAAACCTTCTCTTGAGACTTACATCTATTTCAACAGATAAAATTTTCTCTCCTGACGTATAAATATTGTAAACACCTGCTTCTGCAACTCCTCCTGTAACAGGACCATATCTAAAATTAAAAACTGTATCCCCTGTAACCCTCTTATGGCCAATAATGAAATTTCTGTTTTTTATTAAATAGTAATTTTTAGGTCTTACATAGTTTTTAGCATTTACTATATTAATATTGCCGTTTTCCTGAAAAATAAACTCTTCATCATTTTTGTAATCAATAATGCCAAGAAGTTTTTTCAAAACCTATATCCTCTGTTTTTATTTAATTAATCAAAAATATAATAAAAAATGCCATTAAAATATTTAAAAGAGGCACATAATTAACAAGTGACTTTCTCTCTTTTACATCTTTTTCTTTTTCTGAAAAAATCATTTTACCTGTGTAATAATTTGTTGAAATAAAAGCCATTGCAATAAAAGAACCAAGAACCACAGCTAATATCCAGCCAAATGAGGATAAAATTTCCGAAAAAATCAAAATTTCACCAATAAATGTGGCAAAGGGCGGAGCTCCCGTAGCTGCTAAAACAGCAAAAAATAAACAATATCCTGTAAAAGGCATTTTTCTTACAAGTCCTGTTACGCCTTTTATAGATGAATCGTTGAATCTTATTAAAATATTTCCTGACAAATAAAAAACCGCTGATTTTGCAAAAGCATGTGCAACAATAACAATTAACGCCCCTGTTAAAGCTTTACCGCCAAGTGCAAAGCCTATTAGAGCTATTCCCATATTTTCCATTGATGAATATGCAAAAAGCCTTTTGTAAAACTTTTGAACAGTCATAAGTATAGCTGCAACTGCAACAGACAACAACCCAAGAACAAACATAAACATCTTAATCTCATAAGTAGGATGAATACTGCTAACTCTTAAAACACCAAAAAGAGCAACAGGTAAAAGCACTCCTGAAAAAATTGCACTAACAGGTGAAGGGGCTTTTCCGTGAACATCAGGCAACCAGGTGTGCATTGGAAAAATACCTGCTTTTGTCCCATAACCTACAATTGAAAGTAGTATACCCAAAACAACTATTTTGCTTGTAATTAGGGAATTTACTGCAGAAGAAATTGTGAGAGTGTGCAGCTCGCCATAAATGAGAATTGTACCGAGCAATGAAAAAATCAGCCCGCAAGATACAATTAAAATATATCTCCATGTTGCTTCAATTGATTCTTTTTTTCCTTCAATTGCAATTAATAAAGCACTTGTAACGGTAGTTGCTTCAATCCCCACCCACAGCAAGCCTAAATTATTTGTTTCAACAGAAAAGAACATTGACAATGCAAAAAAATTCATCCATACAAAAAAATAATTTGTGTGAAAAAGAGGATTATGAATATATTTAACATAGCTTACAGAATAAATAACAGTAGCAGTATAAATTGCTGCTATAAGAAAAATCATAATTTTTGAAATATCATCTATAAAAAACGAATTTGTTACAAAATCCGGGTTCCTCAATATTATTATGGCACAAACTAATGTGCTTATTGCTGATACAATTGAAATAAATTCAGCCATGCCTTTCTGCTTCAATAATGAAATTAAACCTGCAACAGCAGATAAAAGCAAAGGAATATAATAGATACTGTTACGCATAGCTTATCCTTTTAATTCTTCAATATCTTCAAGCATGTCAGGAACATAATTCTCTCTTAACCTGTTAATAATGGCGCTAATCATTACAATACCAAGCAAGTCAAGTATAATCCCCGCTTCAAATATAAAAGGCAGCCCGGGAAAGAGAACCGCACCAAATAAAAGCACTCCGTTTTCCATAATCATATATCCTATTAACTGGACAAAAGTATTTCTTTTGGAGATTATAAGGAAAAGCCCCTGCAAAATCATGGCAAGAGGCAAGGCACCGGCTCTGATTTTCAAATAATTATAAAGTGTGAAAGTATAAACAACATAAAAAAGAATAACTATGAGAATAGAACAGATAATCCCTGAAGCTGTGCCCATTATGGGAGCAGATTCTCTGGCTCTCCAATGTTCTTTTGTTAGTTTTACAATCATAAATCGTGGTATAAAAAAAGTTCTTACTATTACAGTAAGGATTGATATAAGTATAAGTGTATTTTCACCTTTTTCAATGCCAAGAATAAATAGAAAACAAGCAAGAATAAAAGAACTCATTGCAAAAGTAATAATATTCTTTTTAATATATACCTGCCACTGTATAAAAACTATAAGTAAAATCTGAATACAGGTAAAAAGTAAAAATAATCTTTCAAAATGCATTATAAATCCTTTTCACATTCAAACATTAAGTCTCAAACTAAAATATCCCTTTTGAAGTATATATTGCAATAACTCCAAGCAGTGTCATTACAAAAGCAACAGCCATATAATCAAAAATTTTATACAATCTGTATTTTGAAATGGATTCTTCCAGTAAAGCTATAACTATTATAAGCAAAACCATTTTCAGAAAATGTATAAAGGAATAAACTATTACATAACCAAAAGAAGCACCCTCCATAGGCACCCAAAACGGTAATGAAAAAACATTTAAAAATACACTCATAAGAAGAAAATGTTTAATATAACTTCCCCATTTATATATGGCAAGTTCAGGACCTGAATATTCAAGCTCCATTGCTTGATCTATCATTCCGAACTCTGCTTGAGTTTTTGACTCTATTGGCAATTTACCTGTTTCAATAACTATAATCATACCAAAAGCTATTGCAATAAAGAGATGCACTATTGAAAAAAACCATGAATGAGAAGTTTGAAAAATATTGTTAATTACATAAGGATTGTTTGTATTTGAAATAATACCGCAAAGAATAAAAATAAGCACAACCATAGGGTCTGCTAATGCACCTACACTTGCAGCCCTTGCAGTGCCAAGATGAGAATAGTTGTTACGACTGTCAAGTGCGGTAATTTTTTTAATTAATCCTGCTGCGCCAAATATAAGTCCTCCACCTATAAAATCTGCTGTTGGCCCAAAAGTAAGAGGAAATCCGGTAATAATCGGTAAAATAATTATGAGAACCATATAAAAAGCAAAATTTATGTATGGCCCTATTCTGAAAATTGGTGAAGCTACTTGCGGGACAAGACTTTCCTTTTTCAGAAGTTTGAGCAAATCGTAATATGGCTGAAAAACTGAAGGCCCCTGCTTTGATTCAATACGCTCTTTTAATTTGGATAGAATACCAGCCATTAAAGGGGCTAATAAAATAACATAGACAAGCTGTAATATGGAATAAATTAGAAGCAAGCAAAACTCCAAGTTTAAGTATTCTATGAACCTCAAACAGGAGTTATTGTCTCGCATTGCGAGAGGTTAATAAGGTGAACTCCACCACCTTGAAACTAAAAATTTATTAGCATAAGAAAATGGCATTGTCAACTTTTTAAAGGTTTGATAACCGACCAAAAAGTATCTATAATCTACTGATTTCATAAAAATCAAGTCAAAGATGACTTACTTAAATTTTCCATTATTCATTCCTAAATTTTATAATTTTATTATTTTTTTGTTAATGTCAAAAAAGTCTTGACAACAAAAAAAAATATTGATAAAGATATTTCATAATTCTAAAATTATTTAAAAGGAATAATAATGTTAAAAACAAATAATCTTTATTTTTACTTTTATTTTTATTTTCAACGCCCACGGTAGGATAATAGCGTTTTATCCAGCCGTGGGCTTATATATTTGCTCACGGCTTTTTTTTTGCCGTGAGCTTTTAAATAAGCTTACGGCTTTTTTTTTATAAAAACAAAAACTGGAGGAAAAAATGATTATTTTATTAAACAACAAAGCCAAAAAAGAACAGGTAGATTTAATTCTTGAAACATTAGACAAGCAGAATTTATCAGCATTCTACATTCCAAATGAAAATGCCATAGCAATTATAGAAACTAAACTATCTGTTGCTGTATCACCAGAACTGATTAAAACCTTACCAGGAGTTGAAAAAATTTTATTAGGTTACAATGCAAATAACAGAAAAATAGTAAATTAATTTTTTTTAATTCGGCATTTTCTTTTTGACTTTTTAATAAAATCAAACTATGATTTAGTATAATTAAAAAAGGAGAGGAAAATGCCGAAAAAAGTCAAACATTTATTAAAAGAGCTTGGAATTGGCAGTAAAATAAGAGAAATTAGACAGGAAAAAAATATTACCATTCAGGAGCTCAGTGAAAAAACCGGCCTTTCTAAAGGGTTAATCTCTCAAGTTGAAAATGAGCAAGTTTCTCCTCCAATATCAACTTTATTAAAAATAGCATCTGCTCTCAAAACCGACCTAGCACATTTTTTTCAGGACAAAGAAGAGAATCCAAAAGTTACTGTAATTAGAAGAGATGAAAGAGTTGTTTCAGGTAGAAGGGGCGTTAAAGGAATTGACTTAGGTTATACATACGAGTCTTTGGCTCATAAAAAGGTTAATAAACATATGGACCCTTTTCTTGTTACTTTTGAGGTAAAAGATAGAGAAGACATAATTATGTTTAGTCATGATGGTGAAGAATTTGTGTATGTATTAAACGGACAGTTAGAATTTATTACAGATAATAATGATGATATTATTTTAAATGAAGGCGATTCTCTTTATTTTGAAGCTGATATTCACCATGGATATAGAGCTATTAAAGAACCTTCATTGGCATTGGTTGTTGTTTACAATAAAATTTAATTAAGGATTTAACATGGTAGAGATAAGATTTCATGGCAGAGGAGGACAAGGAGCTGTAATAGCTTCTAAAATACTTGCTTACGCTTTCTTCTTAGACGGAAAATATGCACAGTCATTTCCTACTTTTGGTGCAGAAAGAAGAGGCGCACCAGTTGCGGCGTTTGTAAGAGTCGATAATAAATACATTGAAAACAGAAGCCCTATTCAATCTCCTGATTACATTATTGTTATGGCAGGTAAGCTTGCGGAAACAGTTGACGTATCTCTCGGTGTAAAAAAGGATGGCCTTATTATTATTAATTCTGATAAATCACCTGATTATTATGATTTTGAAGAAAAGGTTAAGGTTTTAACTTTTAATGTTAATAAAATAGCCTTAAATTATAAGTTAGGTACTCAAACTATGCCTATTATTAATGCACCTATATTAGGACTTTTTGCAGGACTTACAGACTTAGTCGCCCTTGACTCACTTAAAAAAGCTGTTACAAAATTTATTCCAGTTAAAATAGAAGAAAACCAAAAAGCTCTTGAAGAGTCATATAATTTAGTAAGGAGTTAAAATGGAAACTGTTGAATATGAAGGTGTAATATCTTCTTTTGATATTTCAAAACTACCTTTATCAATTACTACCACAGAGGTTAATCTGACAGGCTCATGGAAGTTTTTTCGTCCCATTGTTAAAGAGAAATTATCTCCATGTTCTTTTGCCTGCCCCTCAAACATAAATATTCCGCGTTATATTATGCATATTGTTAAAGGAGATTTAAAATTAGCTGCTGAAATTTTAAGAAACGAAAATCCCTTCCCTGCTACTTGCGGTAGAGTTTGTCCCCACTTCTGTCATTATGAATGCAACAGAATCAATTATGATCAAGAGGTTTCAATCAGGGATATAGAAAGATTTTTAGGAGATTATGCTCTTGATATTTCTTTTCAAAAAAATAGTGTTGAATTAAATAAAAAAGTTGCAATTATAGGCTCAGGCCCGGCAGGACTGTCAGCAGCATATTTTTTAAGAAGATTTGGTATTCAGGTTACAATTTTTGAAAGAGAAAATCAGCTTGGCGGACTTTTAAGATTTGGAATTCCCGAATACCGTTTACCAAAAAATATTGTTAATAAAGAGATAGAAAATATTTTGCAATTAGGAATAGAAGTAAGAAAAAATACTGAAATAACACCTGAGCAGTTGGATTCTTTAAAAGAACAATTTGATGCTGTATTATTGGCAACAGGTTTGTGGAAAGGTAAAATTCCTGAAAATGTAGAAATAGACAATGAATATTTTTTTAAAGGTATAGATTTTTTAAAAGAAATTAATTCAGGGAGCAATGTTTTTTCAAAACAAAAAATTGCAATTATTGGCGGTGGAAATGTTGCAATTGATGTGGCAAGGACATTATTAAGGAAAGGGAATACTCCTGTTATTGTTTACAGACGAACCATTGATGAGATGCCTGCATTTAAAGAAGAAATTAACGATGCCATAGAAGAAGAGATTGAAATAAAAGAAAAATTAATTTTGAAAAATTATAAAATAGAAAATGACAATATATTGGCAACTTTTGGGAAAGTTGAAAAAATTACCAATAATAAAACTGAAACATCTGAAGAATTTGAAGAATATTTTGATAAGATAATTTTTGCAATTGGCCAGGATAAACAATTCCTGTTTCCAAAAAATGATAATATTTTTCAAATCGGAGACCTATTACTTGGTCCATCAACTGTCACAGAATCAATAGCTACTGCTAAAAGAACCGCTTTTGAAATTCTTAATCATTTCGGAATTTCAGATAATATGCCTGAAGATGATTTTTTTAGAAGTTTCAAAGATTACAATTCCAAAGATATTGTTGATTTTACAAAAATTAACACTTTCTATTTTCCAAAAGAAAACAAATTAGAAAAAGAAAAAATTGATTTAAATAAGAGGATTTCTTCATTTGAAGAAATATATAAATCTCCATCCCTGGAAGAAATTGTCAAAGAAGCAAGAAGATGTTTTAACTGCGGAATATGCAATAAATGCGGCACATGCTGGTTTTATTGCCCCGATGTTTCAGTTGTATATGAGAAAGACTCCAATGAACCTGTTGATTTTGATTATCAGCATTGCAAAGGTTGCGGGGTTTGTTCTTCTGAATGTCCCAGAGGTGTCATTGAAATGGAAGAAGATAAATAATTAAAAGCATAGGAGTTATTATGAGAAAGGAAATGCTTCTAGGAAGTGAGGCAATAGCAGAAGGAGTAAGACTGTCAAAACCAGGTGTAATAGCAGCCTACCCTATTACCCCTCAGACACATATAATAGAAACTTTATCTGAAATGGTAGACAATGGTATTTTAAATTCAAAATTTATAAAAGTCGAATCAGAAATTTCAGCAGCAGCGTCTGTTTTAGGTTCAGCTACAGCAGGAGTACGTTCTTTTACAGCAACTTCTTCACACGGCCTTGCTTTAATGCATGAAATGTTGCATTGGATTGCAGGCTCCCGTATTCCACTTGTTATGGTTAATGCAAACAGGGCTATTGGAGCACCTTGGAATATTTGGACAGATCAGACAGACAGCATGACACAAAGGGATCTTGGCTGGTTACAGATTTATTGTGCTTCTTCTCAGGAAGCACTTGATACAATTATTCAGGCTTTTTATGTTACTGAAAAAATCTTACTTCCTGTAATGGTTATGATAGACGGTTTTATTTTGTCTCACACAATGGAGCCAGTAGAAATTCCTGACCAGGAAAAAGTTGATGAGTTTTTACCTGAATATATACCGGAAATTTGCATTGACCCTGACAATCCGTATACCTTTAATGCTGCAGCAAAAGGTGATACTTTTTATATTCTTAAAAAGGATGTTAATGATACTTTAATGAATTCCTTTAATATTTTGGAAGATACTTTTGAAAGATTTAACAACTTTTTTGGTAGAAAATATGATTTTGTATCTACATATAAAATTGAAGATGCTGATACTGTTTTTATTGTTGCAGGAGCACTTTCAGGCACTGTAAAAGTAGCAATAGATTCTCTGAGAAATGAAGGTTTCAAAATAGGCCTTTTAAATCTAAGGTTATTCAGACCATTTCCTGTAAAAAAAATAAGAGAAATTTTATTAAATGTGAATAATGCTATTGTTCTGAACAAATCATTAAGTTACGGTGTTTCAGGCACAATAACACAAGAAATCAAATCCGTTCTTTACGGCAGTAATATTAACTGTAATATTTACGATATAATAATAAGCTTAGGAGGGAAAGAAGTTTTTCCTGAAACAATTATAAATATCGCCAAATCATATAAAGATTATCAATTGGATAAAACAATTTGGCTAAATTAAGCATTAGGAGTAAATAATGGATTTTTCAAAAATAAATAATATTGAATATATGAACCAGGGACATCTCGGCTGTCCAGGTTGCGGTGCCACAATTTCCATGAGACATGCTTTAAAAGTTTTAGGAGACAATACTGTTGTGATAATTCCTGCCTGTTGCTGGTCAATTATTGCAGGAGGCTTGCCTATGACAGCACTTCAAGTGCCTCTGGTACACGTTCCTTTCGCTGTTGCAGCAGCATGTGCAAGTGGCGTTAGTGAAGCGTTTAAATATAAAGGTAGAGAAGATGTCACAGTAATGGCATGGGCTGGTGACGGCGGTACTTTTGATATAGGTTTGCAGGCACTTTCAGGTGCAGCAGAGAGAAAAGATGATTTTATATATGTTTGCTATGATAATGAAGCATACATGAATACCGGTATTCAAAAAAGTTCTGCTACTCCTCCTGGAGCATGGACTACCACAACTCCTGCAGGTAAAGAAATTGATTTTGAGAAAAAAGATATATTCCAAATAGTTACAGCACACAATCCAGCATATATTGCAACTGCATCAATAGCTTTTCCTGATGATTTTTACAGAAAATTTAAAAAAGCAAAAGAAATTAAAGGATTTAGATTTATACATCTTTTTTCCACTTGTTCACCTGGCTGGAAAATAGATTCCTCAGATTCTTTAAAAGTAATGAGGAAAGCTGTTGAAACAGGTTTTTTTATTTTAATGGAAAAAGAAGAAGAAAAAGATATTCAAATAACATATAAACCTGAAAAATTCCTTCCAATATCAGAATATTTTGAAATTCAAGGAAGATACAGAAGTCTTTTAAAAGATATAAATAAAGTGAATTTGATTCAGGAGAGAATTAATAAAAGACTTGCAAAATTTGAGCTTATTTAATATACAACCAGTATGGTTGATTTTAAAACTAAAGTTAAAAATATAGTTAAAAACAACTTTAAGGTAAGCACTGAGAAATACTTCGAATTTGAAAGAAAATACAATTTTTTTTATAATCTTTCAGTAGCTTTAGGTAATTTTTTAGAGATAAATAAAAACAGCAAAGTACTTGATATTGGTTGCGGGTACGGAGTTTCAGTTAATGCCATAAAAAATGAATTTAGAGTTTCAGAAATAACTGGCGTGGATATTTCAGATGAAATGATAAATTTTGGCAAAAAATTATATCCACATCTTGATTTAATAATATGTGACGGTGAAGATGTAACTCATCTTTTTCAAAAGAAATTCGATTTTATAGTTTATAATGCATCAATATTTATTTTTCCCGATACTTTATCAGCTTTTCAAAATGCAAAAACTCTTTTAACAAATAACGGTAAAATAGGTTTTACTCATTATCCGGAAATAAAGGATAACAATGGCAGTGACATTTTTAGTCAAGCCTATCAGCTGAACAATTTCCATGAACCTAAAAAAAGAGTTATATCAGATTTAGATACTTGTGTGGATAATCTTAAAAAATTAAATTTTAAAAATATTGAAATAGCGGAATATTCATTAAAATTGGATACGGATTTTATAACTGACTTTTTTCTTATCCCAGCCCAATCAGCATCACTTTTTCCTAAGAATAATTACAAGGAAAGGGTTGTTCTAATAGAAACATTATTTCAAAGTTTAAAAGATTTTGAACAAAACAGCAAAATAATTTGGAAAATGGTTAAAGCAGAAAGAGGAGATAATGACTGAAGATATTTTAATGGGAAATGAAGCTGTAGCCTTGGGACTTCTTGAAGCAGGATGTAATGTTATTTCAGCATATCCTGGTACACCATCGTCAGAAGTATTGCCCTTTGCAGATAAGTTAAGGAAAAAATTTGACCTTCCTGTTTTTATAGAGTGGTCTGTTAATGAAAAATGTGCATTTGAACTTGTTTACGGCAACGCTATTATCGGAGGGAATTCTGCTGTTATTATGAAACAGGTTGGATTAAATGTTGCGTTGGATCCATTAATGAGTGCTGCTTATATTGGGCATAAAGGAGCAATGGTAGTTGTTGTTGCTGATGACCCTGGTCCAATTAGTTCTCAGACAGAGCAAGATTCAAGATTCCTTGCAATGTTTGCAAAACTTCCTGTTTTAGACCCGTCTAACCCTGAAGAAGCAAAAGAATATGCAAAATTGGCTATTGAAATTTCCAGAGCAAATGAAATACCTGTTATTTTAAGATTAACCGGAAGAGTTGCTCATTCTAAAATGAATATTAAATATGCTGAAATAGAGAAATCTATTTTTGAAAAAAATTTGACATTTGAAAAAAATCCATTCAGATGGGCTGCAATACCCAAATTCAGATATTTGCAACATATAGAACTAAATAAAAAAATCACCAATTTAAAAAATAATGATTTTTATAAACTAAATACATTTGATAATAACAATAAAAATTTAATAATTACTTCTGGTATCTGTTATGCAAATATTCTTGACGCTTTAAATTACTTAAATATAAAAAATATTGATGTTTTAAAAATTTTTCTGCCTTTTCCTGTTTCAAAAAAAATTGATAATATTTTGGAAAAATATAGTAAAATTTTACTTATTGAAGAAAATTATCCTGTTCTGGAATATCAAATCAGAAACAAACCTGTTTCAGGCAGATTAACAGATAATATACCATCTGAAGGAGAATTAACAGTTGATAAAATAATTAATATTATATCTGATTTTTTTTCAATAAATTCGGAAACTATTTCACCAGTGACCATAAATTCAAAAAAACCTGAATTATGTGCTGGTTGCCCGCATAGAAATTCTTTTTATGCTATAAAAAAAGCATTCCCAAATGGTATTTTCCCATCAGATATTGGATGCTATACCCTTGGTTTGAATATGGGAGCTGTTGATACATGCTTATGTATGGGAGCATGTATTAATCAGGCTTCAGGGTTTTACCACGGATTTAAGATTAACGGCAATACAATACCACCAATAATAGCGACTATTGGAGATTCAACCTTTTATCATAGCGGAGTACCTGCACTTGTAAATTCCATATATAACAAATCTGCTTTTGTCCTTGTTATTTTAGACAACTCTACTGTGGCAATGACAGGTTTTCAACCTACTCCCAATAGCGGAGTTTTAAATAAAGGAGAAGGTAATAAGGTATCATTGGAAAAACTTGTAAAAGGCTGCGGAGTTAAATTTTTAAAAATAATAAAACCTTCTGAAATTAATTCAATGATAAAACAAGTTAAAGAAGCATGGAAATATGCATTAGAAAATAAAACTGTATCTGTAATAATAGCAAAAGAGCCTTGTGCGATTTTAGCAAGTAAAGGTAACATTTTAAAAGAACAAAAAGTTTTTATTTCTGATAAATGCACTGGCTGCAAATATTGCATTAAATCTTTTCAATGCCCTGCCATAATATTTAATGAAGAAATAAAAAAAGTGAAGATTGATGAATCTCTATGTATTAAATGCGGGGTATGTGTTCAAATTTGTCCGGAAAATGCAATAGTGCTGAAATAGTCTATTGATTTATTTGTTAATTTCTTTTATTAAAACTCCATGAATGCATTCCTAATTGCCGGCACCAACAGTGGTGTTGGAAAAACAACAATAACACTTGCATTAATATCTTATTTCAAAAAAAAAGGCCTTAATGTTCAGCCGTTTAAAGTAGGCCCCGATTTTATAGATCCCGGATATCACAAACTTTTCAGTAACAATCATTCTATTAACTTAGATGGCTGGATGCTGTCAAAAAAATATAATATTTCTAATTTTAAAAAACATACTGCCAATAAAAACATATCCATTGTTGAAGGAGTAATGGGATTATTTGACGGTTTCAGTGGCACCAGTGACAAGGGAAGTAGTTCTCAAATGGCAAAATGGTTAAATATTCCTGTTATTTTGATTGTTAATGCCAAAAGTATGGCAAGAAGTATAGCTGCAGTTGTCTATGGTTTTGAAAACTTTGATAAAAATTTAAAATTAACAGGTGTAATTTTAAATAATGTAAGTAGTGACAACCATTATTCTTACTTAGAAAACAGCATAAAGAAATACTGCAAAACTACTATATTAGGATACTTCAAAAAAGGAGACTTTCCTGCCATTTCCTCCAGACATTTAGGTCTGGTTACAGTAGAAGATAATATTGACTTTATTAATTATAAAAATACCCTTGCCGAGATAGTTGAAAAAAGAATTAATATTAAAAAATTACTTTCAATTACAAAATATCCTGACCAAGCTGTTAAAAACATAAAAAGAACAAAGAAAAAAGTTAAAATTGCTGTTGCAAGAGATAAAGCTTTTTCTTTTTATTATTACGATAATTTAAAATTAATTGAGCAATATGGAGGAGAAATTGTTTTTTTCTCTCCTCTATCAGACAATACTCTGCCCGCTGGTATTAAGGCAATATATCTTGGTGGCGGTTATCCTGAAATATATGCAGAACAACTTTCAAAAAACAGTAATATGATAAATGAAATAAAAACTTTTTCAAAATCTGGCGGTTATATTTACGCTGAATGCGGAGGGTTCATTTATCTTACTGAAGGAGTTTATGATTTTAATGGAAAATTTTCTCCATTAGTAGGGGTATTCAAGGAGCAGGCAATAATGGAGAAGAAATTAAAAGCATTGGGATATGCAGAGGTAACATTGCAGAAAGATTCATTTTTCGGTGAAAAAAACCTGAAAATAAGGGGACATGAATTTCACTACTCTTATTTGAAAAATAATGGTAAAAATTTAATAAAAATTTATAATGTTAAAATGAGGAAGCATCCAGAAGGCAAACAAGAAGGATATTCATATAAAAATACATTAGGGAGCTATATTCATCTACATTTTGGAAGTAATCAAAATATAGTCAAGAATTTTATACAGTCAATTCTGTAGGCATAAGAATTATAAAATATTTCTCCTTGAGAAGTAAAGTAATATGGTTTAAAAGAGATATATGGAGAACAAATATGTTGGAGATATTTCAGATTTTGCTAAATTTATAATTCTAAAATACCTGTTTAATGATAAGAATATAGGTATTGTATGGTACCTCACTCCTGACAAAAATGAACCTGATTATAGTTTAAAATTTAAAGTATGCGAAAAAAATCTTCAAATATTTGATTATGCTAAAACGATTGATAAAAACCTTGCATTACAATTTAATCTCATTTGCAAAAAAGATGCTGGTAAATTTTATATAAATAAGCTTGAATCTATGCAAACATTGAATAATGTAGAATATTTTAATGAATGTATTGTTGGTGCATGTATTGATGGTAAAAATTACAGAAAACAGTGGGTAAATAAAGCACTTGATAAAATAAAAGATTGCGAAATAGTTTATCTCGACCCTGATTACGGGCTTCCTTTTGATTACAGGATTTCCGTTCTCAAATCCTTGGAAAAAGTTTCATATCCGGAAAAATATCTTACTATTGAAGAGATAAAAGAATTTATACTTGGCAAAGATGTATTAATTTTTCACAACAGGTATCCAGTGGGTGTTGAGTATGATAAAGTTCATTTAACAATTTTTAATAGAATGAAAAAAGAATTTAAAAATAAATATTGCTATATTATCAAACAAAATCCTTTTCAGCCAAGATTTTTTGTTATTATTTCAAGGTATGATTTAACCAAACGATTAAAAAGATTTTTATTAACCCCAGGGTTGTGTCACATAGCACCGTTTAAAGGATTTTTCACATTAATTTTTCCTGACTATTAGCTTCATCTATTGCTTCATTTGCAAGTTTATCCGCAATTTTGTTTTTGTCACGTTTA
>CAZBLP010000029.1:0-26845 GCA_964492825.1 uncultured bacterium | reverse complement strand
AAGTAGAAAAATTAAAAAATGAATTAATAAAAAATGGGTATAATATAGTTTCAGTACCACAAGATATGGAATTCTCAACTTATGAAATTATTGTTAAAAAAGAAAAAAATCTCATAAAAATATCTCATTACATATTAAAAAATGTTTCATATCAAAAAGTTTTACAGCTTAATGAAAACCTTGAAATATTAAATTCTCCACCATATACTCTAAATTTTAAACATGAAGATTATATTATAAACAAT
The DNA here is from genome assembly GCA_964492825.1 of uncultured bacterium. GTDB lineage: Bacteria > DYJV01 > DYJV01 > DYJV01 > DYJV01 > CAZBLP01. Next base: position 26,600 of record CAZBLP010000029.1, on the reverse strand, counting down.
AAAGAAGAACTTCTTGAAAAAATTTTAGATATTGCATCACAAGGCTGGAATATACAGCGATATAAAGGTCTTGGTGAAATGAATCCTGATCAGTTATGGGAGACAACTATGAATCCCTCTACGAGAACGTTACTTCAAGTAACTATACAAGATTCCATTGAAGCAGATGAAATTTTTTCTATTCTAATGGGTGAAAAAGTTGAGCCAAGAAGAAATTTTATTCAAAAAAACGCTCTTTATGTTAAAAATTTAGATATATAATATTTATCTGTATTATTAATGAAATAACGGAATAAGTAATATGTTGATAATTATATAATTCAAAAAACGATTTAAATTCTATTGATGATTTTTACAATCAAAAACATAAAAAAACAATTGTTATGATTTCCAGCTCTGTTAAATCACTTGTTCTGTTGTAAATTTAAAAACATTTATAAATATTTCGGAGGTTGGCTATGGTAACTGTTAAACCAGGAGAAAAATTGGACAGTAATGCTTTGCTAAAAGAGATTATTGAAAAGATACCATTTAATAATTTAATTGGATTTAAAGTATACAAAATAGATGAAAAAGGACCATCAATTAAATTTGATATGAAAGAAAAGTTAGTTGGTAATTTCTACTATGGAATATTGCATGGAGGAGTCATTTCTGCGGCTCTTGACCTAATAGGCGGTTTTACATCATTTCATGCATTACTGCTTAAATTAAAAAATTTAAATTCTATAGAAAAAATGGAACGCCTTACAAGACTTGCAACAATTGATTTAAGAGTTGATTATTTAATACCTGGTAAAGGTAACTACTTTATTGCAAAGGGTAAAATACTCAGACTTGGCAATAAAGTTGCAGTTAGCAGAATGGAATTAGTTAATGACAAAAACGATTTAATAGCACTTGGTACAGGTACATATAATGTAGGATAAATTATAAAATGCTGGAATATATTTTTAAAAGAATTTTAGGCATGATTCCTTTACTTATTGGTATTACAATAATTTCTTTTATTGTAATACATCTCGCGCCAGGTTCACCTGTTGATATTGAAAGTTCTTTAAATCCGAAAATAACAAAAGAAACCAAAGAAAAACTGAGAAAGCTTTATGGGCTTGACAAGCCATTGTATATTCAATACAAAGATTGGGTTGAAAAGTTAATTAAACTTGATTTTGGTACCTCATTTTCACCTGACCATAGAGATGTTGCAGATAAAATAAAAGAAAGAATACCAATTACAATTACTATTAACCTTTTATCTATGCTTATAATATTCATAATAGGAATCCCAATAGGAGTAATTTGTGCTGTTTGTGAGGATAGATTTATTGATAAATTTTTATCATTTTTCGTTTATATAGGTTTTGCTCTTCCTACCTTCTGGATAGCTTTGCTATTAATGATGTTTTTTAGCATTAAACTTGGCTGGTTGCCGGTATCTGGTATAAAATCTTTAAATCATGAAAGTTTGGACTTTTTTGCTAAAATATTAGATTACACAAAACATCTGGTATTACCTCTTCTTGTTAGTGCTATTGGCGGTCTTGCAGGAATATCAAGATATGTAAGGGGTAATATGGTTGAAATTTTAAAAACAAATTATATTCTTGCTGCAAAAGCAAGAGGTTTTTCAAATGGCAAAGTTTACTTGAAACACGCATTGAGAAACGCACTTTTACCTGTAATTACAATCCTTGGATTATCTGTCCCTGGATTAATAGGAGGAAGTGTTATTTTTGAATCAATTTTTGGCATTCCAGGAATGGGTATGCTTTTTTATCAAAGTGTTATGTCAAGAGATTATCCTGTTATTATGGGTATTCTTACTATAGGAGCAGTTTTAACGCTTATTGGTAACCTTCTTGCTGATATTGGTTATGCATTAGCTGACCCAAGGATTAGAAAATAAAATTAGATTGAGCTTCAGCATTTAAATTTCGAAAGTTTTTTAAAATTTAATTTTTCACTTTTCATTATTTTCAGATTTATTCCAGCTAACTTGTATTATTTTAACCATCCGAAACAGAGTTACTGTTTTACCTAAAAAATCTTCATTGAATTTTTTGTAAAAATTCTTTATAATTAATATGAATTGAATCCTTAACTTTAAAGCAGATTAGGGGGTTTTTAAGTTGAACAGAAGAGTTAAAATCAATATAAAGGGAAAAGTGCAGGGGGTTTGGTACAGAGCTTCTGCCAAAGAAGAAGCTGATAAATTAGGAATTACAGGGTGGGTGAAAAATGAAATAGATGGTTCAGTTACTGTTGTTGCAGAAGGTGATGAAGAAAAGTTAAATGAATTTATAAAATGGTGCTGGATTGGCCCTGTATATGCCAAAGTAGAAAATATTAAAGAAGAATGGTCTGAATTTAAAGGTGAATTTAAAGTCTTTAAAATAACTTATTAGGGATTATAATATGGATAAATTGTATAATAATTTGAAAAAAATAAAAATGTTTTTAACAGATGTGGATGGAGTTCTCACTAATGGTAAAATAATTCTGGATAATAATGGCAATGAAATAAAATTTTTTGATGTTAAAGATGGTCATGGTATTAAAATGTTACACAGATACGGAATTACAGTTGGATTTGTTACAGGCAGAGAATCTAAAGTAGTTTTAAACAGAGCCAAAGAATTAGGCGTTAATATAATTTATCAAAAAGTTAGAATTAAATTAGATGTTGTGGAAAAAATTTTAAAAGAGTATAATTTAAGTTATTCTGAAATTGCATATTGTGGCGATGATATTGTTGATATACCTGTTTTAAGAAGAGCAGGGGTTGCTTTTACTGTAAATAATGCTGTTAATGAGTGTAAAAACATAGCTGATTATATTACTGTTAGAAACGGTGGAAGTGGTGCTGTTAGAGAAATTACAGACTTGATTTTAAAAGCAAAAGGATTTTGGGAAGAAGTAAAGGCTCGTTATGAGATTGTTGATTAAAATAATTTTTATTATAATTTTTTTCATATTATTTATTTCTTGTGAAAATAAGGAAAATAATTCCAAAAATAAATTAAAAGCTGATTTAAAATCAGTAAATACAAATACCATTATTTTAAACGGAGTTAAATTCTCAAATACAAAAGATGGAAAAGTAATCTGGGAACTTATTGCAGATAATGCAAAAATAGATAAAAATAAAAATTTGGCGGACCTTGAAGGTGTTTTTATAAAATTTAATAAAAAAGACATTAACGCCAAATCAGAAAAAGGCAAATATTATTTAAAAAGTAAAAACGGTGAACTTTATAACAATGTGACGATTTATGGTAAATTATGGAAAATAAAAAGCAATAGAGCTTTCCTTGACAATGAGAATAAAAAAATAATTTTAAATTCCAAATTTAAATTTTTTGGAAATAACCTTTTTTTGCAAGGCAGTAAATTGGTAATGTTAACTGAAAAAAAGAAATTTATAATATCAGGAAGAGTAAAAAGTATTTGGAGTAAAAAATGAAAAAAATTATTTTATTTATTTTTTTAATGCTATCTGCTATAATTACTTTTGTTTACGCAAAGGAGCCATTATTAATTGGAAATGCTTTGAAATTTAATACAAAGCAGCCTGTTGAAATCAGTTCTGATTTTTTGGAAATTGATACAGCTAATAAAAATTTATACATCTTTTTTTATAAAAAAAATGTAGTATTAATTCAGGATAAGAGTAAAATATATTCTGATACAATAAAAATATATTATGATAATTTAAAAAAGAAAATCAAAAAAGCAGAGATAAAAGGAAATGTTAAAATAAAAAGTAAAGATATTATTTGTAATAGCGATAAGGTTATTTATAATTTAGACAAGCAATCAGTAATAATTTCTGGCAATGTCAAAATACTTCAAGGTAGTAACGTATTTTACGGTTCAGAACTTGATATAGATTTGTTGACAAATAAAAGCTATTTTAAAGGCGGTAAAAATAGAATAAAAACCTTTTTTTCAGGACAAAAATGATAGAAGCTAAAAGTATTAGTAAATCATATAAGAAAAGAAAAGTTGTTGATAATATAAATTTAAATTTAAAACGAGGAGAAATAGTAGGTTTACTTGGACCTAATGGTGCTGGAAAAACAACAACGTTCTATATTATAACTGGACTTATATCTCCTGATAACGGTGAGATTATTTTTGAAGAAAAAGATATAAGCAATTTTTCAGTTTATGAAAGAGCTAAAATAGGTATTAGTTATTTGCCTCAGGAAGCATCTATTTTCAGAAAATTAACTGTTGAGGAAAACGTATTGGCTGTTCTTGAAATTATGAATAAAGACAGAGGAAGTATAGAAAAAAACCTGCAAAGTATTCTTGATGAATTTAACCTTTTAAATATAAGAAAAAGCAAGGGTTATGAAATTTCCGGAGGTGAAAGGAGAAGAGTAGAAATTGTCAGAACGCTTGTATTAAACCCTTCTTTTATACTGCTTGATGAGCCTTTTGCAGGTATTGATCCTATTGTTGTAAATGATTTGCAGATGATTATTAAAAAATTAAAAGAAAAAAATATAGGGATTTTAATTTCAGATCATAATGTAAGAGAAACTCTTAAAATTTGCGATAGAGCATATATTTTAAACAAAGGAGAAATTTTACTTGAAGGTACACCTGAAAAAATAATCAGTGATGTTACTGCAAGAAAAATTTATTTAGGTGACAATTTTACGATTTAAAAATTTAGAAGAGGTATAAATGAAACAAGTTTTAACAACTAATTTGAAAATAAGTCAAAATTTGGTAATGACACCGCAACTTCAGCAATCAATTAAAGTATTGCAGCTTTCAAGAATTGAGCTAATAGATACAATAAAAGAAGAAATGGAAATAAATCCTGTAATAGAAGAGGAGAAATTTTCAAAAGAAGAATCTCTTGAAAATATAGATTTTGACAATGATAATAGTGAATATAATAGTAAGGCTGTGGAAGATATGGATTGGCAGTCTTATTTTGAAAATATTGCATATGCAAGTTTTAATAAATATCCTGTAAATTATATGGATGAAGCACCAGATTTTGAAAAATTTACATCTAAAAAGCAAACATTGGAAGAATACCTACTATGGCAATTTAAAATGGTTCACAATAATCAAGAAGATTTGAGAATAGCTGAATATATAATTTATAATCTTAACAAGGATGGATTTTTAATAGTTACAGAAGATGAAATAGTAAAGGAATTAGATGTAGATATTGAAAATGTTAGAAAAGTTATAAAAATAATAAATTTTTTAGATCCAGTGGGGATTGGCGCAAAGAATTTTCAGGAAGCTGTTTTAATACAAATGGAATTTTATAATTGTGATAATGAAATAGCAAAGGATATTTTAAGAAATAATATTAAACTGCTTGAAAATAAAAATATAAAAACCCTTGCTAAAATATACAACATTACTGAAGAAGATGTTTTTGAAATTATAAAAATTATACATTCTTTTGAGCCAAGGCCTGCAAGAAATTATACATCTGAAATTGCACAGACTATAATTCCAGATGTATATGTTTATAAAAAAGGGTCTGATTATACAATTGTATTAAATGATGACGGCATTCCTAAATTTAGAATTAACGAAGAATATGTAAAAATGCTTACCAAAGAAAAAAAAGAAAATATTAAACAATTTCTTCAGGAAAAAGTTAATAATGCCAAATGGTTGTTAAGGAGTATAGATCAAAGGGAAAAAACAATTTATAAAGTAGTGGAGAGTTTGCTAAAATTTCAAAGAGATTTTTTTGAGAAAGGCCCTTCATATTTGAAACCTCTGATTTTAAAAGATGTGGCAGAAGATTTGAATCTCCATGAATCCACTGTGAGCAGAACCACTAACAACAAATATATTAGCACTCCTCACGGTATTTTTGAATTAAAATATTTTTTTAGTACAAGTATTAGTTCCTCAGATGGCTCAGATGATTTTTCAACTCGTGTTGTTATGGAGAAAATAAAAAATATTGTGGAAAACGAGCCACCGCATAAACCTTACAGTGATGAAAAGATTTCAGAAATTTTGGAAAATGAACATAATATAAAAATAGCAAGAAGAACAATTGCAAAATATAGAAGTCAAATTAATATTTTACCTTCCAGCAAAAGAAAAAGATTTTAAACAAGGAGGAAATTATGGAATTGAATATTGTTTTTAGAAATATTGAACCAACAGATGCATTGAAATCTTATTTTGAAAAAAAAGCTAAAAAACTTGAAAGAATTTTTAGAAAAGAATTTGATGTGAAAGCTGTTTTAAGCACTGAGAAGTTCAGGCAATTGGCTGAAGTTATAGTAAGTATTGATGGAAATATTATTAAAGCAGAAGAATCAGCTGAAGATATGTATTCGGCAATAGACCTGGTTCTTGACAAAATTGATAGACAGGCTAAAAAGTATAGAGAAAAAATAAAAGAGAGAAAACATATTAATGCAAATTCCACTAATGAATATACAGAAAGAGTCAGCTTATCTGAAAAAAATATTGTAAAAACAGAAAATTATATAGTAAAACCTTTGACATTGGAAGAAGCAGCAATGCAGATTGATACATTGGAACAAGATTTTATAGTTTTTAGAAATGCTGAAACAAATGACATAAATGTTTTATATAGAAAAAAAGATGGAAATTTTGGTTGGATAGAACCTAAATAAAATATGGAGTTGCTAAAATGGAGTTAATAGAACTGTTTACAGAATCTAATGCTGATTTTGAATTTAAAGCTTTAAACAAAGAAGATGCTTTAAAGAAAATAGCAGCACTTATTTGCAGAAATAGAGAATACTTGAATAAAGAAAAGGTTTTTAATGTTTTGTTGGATAGAGAAAAGCTTGGTTCAACAGGTATAGGTAATTATGTTGCAATTCCACATGGAAAAATGGATATAGAGAAAAATTTAATAGGAGCAGTTGCAATAAGTAAAGATGGCGTGGAATTTGACTCAATTGATAAAAAACCAGTTAAAATATTTTTTGCTTTAATATCATCAAAAGATGCAACGAATCTCCATTTGAAAATTCTTGCAAAAATATCAAGATTATTAATGAATAAAAATTTTAGTGATAAACTTTTGAAAATAGATTCATTTGATAATTTTAAGGAATTACTTAAACAGTTTTGAAGCATGGAAAATAATATAGAAGTTAAATTAATTTTAGATGAAAATTTTGGCTTAAATCTTCACTTGGTTGCAGGAGAAAAAGGAATTGTAAATATTATTGAAAAGCCGAAAATACAGAAAAAAGGATTAGCTTTTGCAGGATTAACAGAGATTTTGGAAAATGGCAGAATATTAATTATAGGAAATTCTGAAGTTGAATTTTTAAAACGTTTTACAGGATCTGAATTAAATTCTTTGGTTGAAAATATTTTTGAAAAAAAAATACCTGCAATTATTTTCACTAACAATAATGAAATACCATATGTTTTTAAAAAAAATTGTAACAGATACAATGTTCCTCTATTTAAAACAAATTTAAAAACATCTGAATTTCTTCCGAAAATAACAAAAGTTTTAGAAGATTTACTTACTCCTACAATTACGTATCACGGAGTTTTGTTGGATATCCACGGAGTCGGTATATTAATAGAGGGGGAAGCAGGTATTGGTAAAAGTGAACTGGCTCTTGATATGATATTAAAAGGCCATAGATTTGTAGCAGATGATATTATTAATATAAAATTTATTCCGCCTAATATGATTATTGGTAAAAGCCCTGATGCAATAAAGTCTCATATGGAAATTAGAGGATTGGGAATCATAAACGTTGAAGAGCTTTTTGGAATAGTATCTTTAAGAGAAGAGAAAAGAATAGATATGATTATTGAACTTACCAAATCAATGCATGATGTTAGAAGAATAAATATTCAAAATGAAACAAAAGAAATTTTAAGTGTAAAACTTCCTTTTATAAAGTTACCAATTGCAAATGGAAGAAATGTTACCACATTGGTTGAAATGGCAGCAAGAATTTATATGATGAAAAAACATAATAATTTTGAATATGATCCTACTAAAAAATTTCTGGAAAAAATATATAATAATCCTGAAAGTACAAAATTATAATGGAAGCCTACATTATTACAGGAACGTCAGGTTCCGGCAAAACAACAGCCTTAAAAGCATTTGAAGATTTAGATTTTTATTGTGTTGATAATATTCCTGTTGTGCTTCTTGAAAAATTTTTTGAAGTAATTTTTAAATATGATAACCAGTTAAAAAAAGTTGCAGTTGGTGTTGATATAAGAGAAAAGTTATTTTTGGATTTTTTCCAAAAAATTTTTGAAAAATTAAAAAATGATTATTCTTTTGTTAAGATTATATATTTGGATGCAAAAGATGAAGTTATTTTAACCAGATTTAAAGAGACAAGACGTGATCATCCATTGAAAGAAGATGATTTTATTAAAGCAATTAAATTAGAAAGAGAAAAATTAAGCTATTTAAGAAACGTTGCAGAAATATCAATTGATACATCAGATTTTAACGTACATATTTTAAAAAAATTTATTTATAATAATTTTTCATCTAACAAAAAAGATTTTTTTAAAATAAATATAGTTTCATTTGGGTATAAAAATGGAATTTTAACAGAAGGAGATTTGATATTTGATGTAAGGTTTTTGATTAATCCTTATTTTATTGAAGAATTAAAAAATAAAACAGGCAATGATGAAGATGTTCAAAATTTTATATTTTCAGATAAAAGAGCAATAGTGTTTCTTGATAAGACGGTAGAATTATTATATTTTTTATTGCCTGAATATAGAAACGAAGGAAAGTCTTTCTTAATTATAGGAATTGGTTGCACAGGCGGAATCCACAGATCTGTAGCTATTGCTAATAGATTATCAAATATTTTAGAAAGAGATTACGCTGTAGTATTAAGGCACAGAGATTTATAATGAACAAAGGAGCTCTATAATGATAGGCATATTAATTGTTGGGCATAGAAATTTGCCTGAAACTTTTTACAATATTTTAAAGGACATGAATCCTAACAGGCTTGAGTATCTTGATTTTATTAATGTGTTTCCTGAGGATAATATTGAAAAAATAAGGGATGTAATTTCAAAAAAATTAAAAAAATTAAATAGCGGCAAAGGAGTTTTAATTCTTACAGATATGTTTGGCGGAACTCCGTCAAATCTTTCATTGACGTTCCTCAAAGAAGGAAATGTAGAAGTTGTTACAGGAATTAATCTTCCAATGTTGTTAAAATTACTTTTTATTAGAGAAGATTATTCATTATTAGAGCTATCCAAATTTATAGCTAATTATGGTACGAGAAATATTTGTGTTGCATCAAAATTAATGGATGGTGACTTTTAAAATGGAGAGAGATTTTGAAATTGTAAATAAATTGGGATTCCATGCTAGAGCAGCTGTTCAGTTTGTACAATTAGCTTCTAAATTTAAATCTGATATTAAAGTTAAAAAGGATAATGTTATTGTTTGTGGTAAAAGTATAATGGGTGTTTTAATGCTTGCAGCATCTAAGGGGACAAACGTTACTTTGATTGCTATTGGGGAAGATGAACAAGAAGCTATTAAAGAATTAGGGGAGTTAATTGAAAATGGTTTTGGCGAAAGTGAGTAAATCACAAGAATTTAAGGGTATTCCTGCATCTCAAGGAATTACAATAGGTAAAGCTTTTCTTGTTGACAAGGAAAAATTAAAAATTCCTCAAATAAAAATAAACTATAACGATGTGCCAGATGAGGTGGAAAAATTTTACAACTGTATAAATAGTGCAATAGAAGAGGTTATGGAAATTAAAGAAAAAATTTTACAAAAAGGAGAAGAGCTTTATAAAGAGGAAATTTTGCTTCTTGACATGCAACTGCTTCTTTTGAATGATTCAATGATAACTACTAAAACAATTGAAATTATAAAAGACAAAAAAATCAACTCAGAATGGGCATTATCCATTTCATTGGAAGAAGTTTTAAAAAAGTTCGATGCAATGGACGACCCCTATATTTCTGAACGTAGAAATGATATTAATTTTGTGTTTCAAAAAGTTTTGAATTGTTTAATGGGCAGAAAATACAATGATATAAATGAAATAAAGAAGCCAGTAATACTTATTGGACATGATTTCTCTCCTGCAGAAACAATACAGATGAATTTTTCAAAAATTAAAGGTTTTATTACTGAAGTTGGCAGTAAAACATCTCACACAGCTATTATTGCAAGATCCAATGAAATTCCGGCAGTTGTTGGAATAGGAAATATCACTGATATTATTAATGGTGGAGATGATGTTATTATAGATGGTTTTACAGGTACAGTTTATATTAATCCAGAAAAAGAGGTAATAAATAAATTTGTTAATAGAAAAAAGGAGTATGAATTTTTTATTAATAAATTAATTGAAAAAAAAGACAGAGAAGCTATTACAAAAGATGGTTATAAAGTTAAAATTTATGGTAATATAGAAATGCCTTCTGAAATAGAAAGTGTATTAGAACATGGAGGAGAAGGAATTGGTTTGTTCAGAACGGAGTATTTATATCTTAATAAAGATAAATTGCCAACAGAAGATGATCATTTTGAAGTTTATAAAGGATTAGTAGAAAAAATTCCTGATAAAGAAATAGTAATAAGGACGCTTGATGTTGGCGGAGATAAATTCTTAAAAAACTATAATGAATTAGAATTAAACCCTGCTATGGGGTTGAGGGCCATTAGATTTTGTTTGAAAGAGAGAGATATTTTTAAATCACAGTTAAAAGGAATTTTGAGAGCTGCTGTTTTTGGGAATATAAAACTCCTTATTCCAATGGTTTCCGGCATAAAAGAGATTTTTACAATAAAAACTATAATTGCTGAATGCAAAAAAGAATTGGAAAAGGAAAATAAGAAATTTAAAAATGACATAGAATTAGGTGTAATGGTAGAAATTCCTTCTATTGCGGTAATTTCCGATATTTTTGCAAAATATGTAGATTTTTTTAGCATAGGCACAAATGATTTAATTCAATACACACTTGCAATAGACAGATTAAATCAGGATGTAAGTTATTTATATGAGCCGGCTCATCCGGCTGTTTTAAGACTAATTGAATCAACTGTAAATGCAGCTAAGAATGCTAAAATTCCTATTGCTATGTGTGGTGAAATGGCAGGTGAATCTTTGTATATACCAATTTTACTTGCTTTGAAAATAGATACATTGAGTATGAATCCTGTTGCAATTCCTTTTGTAAAAGAAATTATTTGCAATATGACTTTGAAAGAAGCAGAAGAAATATATAACAAAATAAAAATATTGGAAGAATGTTCCTTAATAGAAAAAACATTGAAATATATAATGCAGGAAAAATTTAGAAATTTTGAATTTATCTTTTAAGTTTTAATAATATTGATGAAAAATTATAAATTTCATATAATTACATTTGGTTGTCAAATGAATGAAAATGATTCCATTCAGTTAAAAAAAATTCTTTTAAAAAGGGATAATTTTATCTATGAGCAAAATGTTTCAAATGCTGATATAGTTATTTTAAATACCTGTTGTGTTAGAGAGAAACCTGAGCACAAAGTTTTTAGCGAAGCTGGAAGAATTGGCAGGCAAGGCAAAATTATAGGAGTGATTGGGTGTGTTGCTCAGGAGCATGGTGAAAAATTATTGGAAAAAAGTCAGTATATTGATTTTGTCGTAGGTACTCATAATATTGATAGAATACCTGACACAATAGAAGATTTTATAAAAAACAGGAAAAAGATTTCCATAACTTCATTTTATGATAAAATAAATTCTATAAATATTTTTACAGAGCCTTATGATAATTACGGTTTTAAGGCATATGTTACAATTATGCAGGGATGCGAAAATTTTTGTACATATTGTATTGTTCCATTTGTAAGAGGCAAGGAATACAGTAGAAAAAGCGAAGATATTTGTAGGGAAGTTGAATATTTGGCAGAAAAAGGAGTAAAAGAGATAACTTTGTTAGGACAAAATGTGAATTCATATGGCAAAAAAGATAAAAATGAGCTTTCTTTCCCGGAACTGTTATATAAATTGCATGAAATTAACGGAATAGAAAGAATCAGGTTTACGACATCGCATCCAAAAGATTTTAGCAATGAATTAATTGATGCAATTGCTGATTTAAAAAAAGTGTGCAAGCAGATACACCTGCCTCTTCAATCAGGTTCAGATAAAATTTTAAAGTTAATGAACAGGAAGTATACAAAGAAGGAGTATTTGGATAAAATTGAAAGATTAAAATCCAAAATTCCAGAAATTCAATTTACAACAGATATTATTGTAGGCTTTCCTTTTGAGGAAGACTACGATTTTTTCGAAACACTTGAAGTGATTAAGAAAGTTAGATATATATCATCTTTTTCATTTAAATATTCTCCAAGACCTTTTTCAAAATATTCAGATGTTGATAATGTAGATGAACAGATAAAAAAGAAAAGATTGAAAATATTACAGGATATTCAGAAAAAAATAACTTTGGAATTTAATAAAAGCTCTGAAGGAAAAATTTTTACAATATTAGCTGACGGAATAAGTAAAAAAAATAGCAATGAATTAACCGGCAGATCAGAAGATAACAGAACAGTTAATTTCCAGGGTGATAGAAGTTTAATAGGTTCCTTTTTAAAAGTGAAAATTTTAAAAGCATATCAGAACTCTTTAAAAGGAGAAATTGTTGATAATTAAAATTGTTTTAAATGAAGGAAATTAGGATGGCATCAAAAGGTTACGGGAAAATAGGTATTTTTATTAAACATGGTCATGAAAATGCAGTCAATATAGGTGTAAACATATCAAAATGGCTATTGGATAGAGATATTGAAGTATTAGCTGAAAATGAAGTGTCAGAAATTTTGAATTTATCAAAATGTACAAGGTTGGAAATATCAAGAATGTGTGACCTTGCCCTTGTATTAGGCGGAGATGGCACATTTCTGTCAGTTGCAAGGCTTATTATTGGAAGGGACATACCATTAATAGGAATTAACCTGGGAAGCCTCGGTTTTTTAACTGAGGTTAAGTTAGAGGAGATATATTCTACTTTAGATACTATTTTTGCAGGTAATTGCATTATTGATAAGAGGATGATGTTAAAAACAGAGATTTTCAGGAATAACAAAAAAATGAACGAATATACTGTATTAAATGATGTTGTAATTAATAAAGGAGCGTTGGCAAGAATTATCAATATTAGAACTTCAATAAACAGTAAATATCTTACAACATACAGGTCTGATGGTCTTATTATAGCAACACCAACAGGCTCTACTGCTTATTCCTTATCTGCAGGTGGTCCTATAGTTTATCCAGATCTTAATTCCATTATTATTACACCTATTTGCCCTCATACACTCACACACAGGCCAATTGTTGTTTCAGGTGATGACACTATTGAAGTAATGGTTAACTCCCACGACAGTGATGTTTTGGTTACTCTGGACGGTCAAATTGGTATTCCTGTTAAAAATGATGATATTATTAAAATCCAAAAATCTGATAAAAAGACATATATTTTGAAACACCCCAAAAAGGATTATTTTGAATTACTACGAAATAAGCTCAAATGGGGAATTTTTTAATGTTATCTTCAATTAGAATTAAAAATATTTCAATAATTGACAATATTGAAATAGATTTTGACAAAGGTTTAAATATTATAACAGGTGAAACAGGTGCTGGAAAGTCTGTTTTTCTCAATTCCATTTTATTGCTTTTAGGGAAAAAATTATCTCCCAATGAGATTATCAGGACAGGAGCTGATTTTGCTGAAGTGGAAGCTCTCATTTGGAGCAATGAAGAAGATATTGTCATTAGAAGAGAAATTATTAAAGAGGGAAGAGGTAAAGTTTATATTAACGGCAGATTTGCATCTATTAATGAATTAAAAGAGTTGGCGAAAAATTTTATTGAATTTTCAGGACAAAACCAGAATCAGATTTTGTTTAACAAATCTGAACAGCTAAAATTTATAGATATATTCGGGAATTTGGAAATGTATTTAAGTAATTATAGAGAAGTTTTGAAAAATTATAGAAATATAAATAAAAAATTAAAAAATTTTATAAAAAAAGAAGAGGAAATAAACAGCAAAAAACAAGATATAATTGAAGATTTAAAAATCCTTGAAAAAGCGTCATTAAATGATATTGACGAAGAAGAGCTATTGAAGCGGAATATAGAATTAGCTGAAAATTATGAAAAAATAAAATATATTTTAAATAGAAGTTACTATGAGGTTATTGATAATGATAATTCTATTATTAAAAAAATCGCTGAGATAAAAAGAGATTTTTTAAATATTTCTGAATTAAAACCGGGATTTAAAGAAGTTTCTAAATTGTTATCAGAAATAGAAATTAATTTGGGGGAGGTTGAAAAATTAATTTTGTCAGAAATGGGAGAGTGTAGTGAAAACGAAGTTTCTTTGGATGCACTTTATGAAAGGCAAAATTTAATCAACAGATTAAAAAAAAGGTTTAATAAAAGTTGCATTTCTGAATTGATTAAATTAAGGGATGATTTGAAAGTTGAGGTTGCAAATTTTGGGAATATTTATTTTGATATTGAAAAGTTGCAAAAAGAGCAGGTTAAAATATTTGAAAAATTAAAAAACAAAGCTGAAATTCTTTCAGAGAAAAGAAAGGAAGCTTCTGTAAAGTTGGAAAGAGAAGTAAAAGAACATCTTGAAGATTTAAAAATGACAAAAGTTGAATTTAAAATTTTATTTAATAAATTAGAAAATTTTTCTGAAAATGGTATAGATGAAATTGAATATTTAATAACAACAAATGTTGGAGAACCGCTAAAACCTTTAAATAAAATAGTCTCAGGCGGAGAGCTTTCAAGAATTATGCTTGCATTGAAAACTGTTTTAAGTGATTATCTGCAGATTCCTGTTTTAATTTTTGATGAGGTTGACAGTGGGACAGGAGGTGAAGTTGCGTTTGCAATTGGCAAAAAATTGAAAGAGGTTTCTAAAAATCATCAAGTATTTGCGATTACTCATCTCCCTCAAGTAGCTGCTTTTTCAGATTCTCATTATAAAATTGAAAAAAACATTGAAAATAATAAAGCTGTAAGTAAAATTAAAAAACTTGAAACAGATGAAAAAATTTTGGAAATAGCAAGAATGATTTCAGGTGATAATATTACAAATAAATCTATGGAAAATGCAAAAGAATTAATAGAAGCAGGAAGAGGTTATGAACTTAAGACCGGCTAATGTTTATGATGCAAAAGATATTTATGAACTATTAAAGTTCTATAGTGACAGGGGATTGCTTCTTTTAAGAACCATGAGCAATATTTATGATAATATCAGAGATTTTAAAATATTGGAAACAGGTTCTCAGATAATAGGAATAGCTGCTCTCCATGTTTGCTGGGAAGATTTGGGAGAAATAAGGTCGATTTGTGTAAAAGAGGAATTTTTAAGAAAAGGTTATGGTAAAATTTTATCTGATGCATGTATAGAAGATGCTGATAAATTAAAGCTTAAAAAAATTTTTGTGTTAACGTATCAGATTGATTTTTTTAAAAAACAGGGATTTTTCATAATTGACAAAAAGAGTTTACCCCATAAAGTTTGGGCAGAATGTGTAAATTGTCCTAAGTTTCCAAATTGTGACGAAGTTGCAATGATGAAAGAGATTTAAAAAAAGAAATTTTTTGTTCAATAGACTAAAATTATTTGAAGTAATAAAAATAATTGGAGGAAAATATGAGAGAGTATAATGTGGCTGTTGTGGGAGCAACAGGTGAAGTAGGCAAAACAATGAGGGAAATTTTAGAAGAAAGGGATTTTCCTGTAAAAAACATAAAATTGCTTGCATCAGAAAGATCAGAAGGAAAAGTTGTTGAGTTTAAAGGAGAGAAAGTAAAAGTGGAAAAGCTTACGAAGGAATCATTTAAAGGTGTGGAAGTTGCACTTTTTTCAGCAGGCGGTGCAATTAGCAAAGAATTTGCACCTATTGCAGCAGAATATGGTACGGTGGTTATTGACAACAGCAGTGCATGGAGAATGGAACCAGATATTCCTCTTGTTGTTCCTGAGGTTAATTCTTATGATATAAAAGATTATAAAAATAGAAACATAATAGCCAATCCCAATTGTTCCACTATACAAATGGTTGTACCTTTAAAGCCTATACATGATAAAGTTAAAATTAAAAGAATAGTTGTATCAACTTATCAGGCAGTTTCAGGAAGCGGACATAAAGCTATAGAAGAGCTTGCAAGTCAGACAATGGCTATTTTTAATCAAAAAGAGATAATTACCAAAGTTTATCCTCATCAAATAGCTTTTAACTGCCTTCCGCATATAGATGTTTTTTTAGATACCGGTTATACCAAAGAAGAGATGAAAATGGTTAATGAAACAAAAAAGATTATGGGTGATGATTCAATTCAGGTAACTGCTACAACAGTCAGAGTTCCTGTTTTTTACAGTCATTCAGAATCTGTTAATATTGAAACAGAGCAGAAAATTTCAGCAGAAGATGTGATGGAGTTGATGAAAACTGCTCCTGGAGTGGTGTTAGTTGATAATGTCGGGGAAAATGTTTATCCATTGCCTGTTAATGCAGCAGGCACAGATCCAGTTTATGTTGGCAGAATAAGGGAAGATTTTTCAATTGAAAACGGTATTAATATGTGGGTTGTTGCTGATAATGTGAGAAAAGGAGCTGCTTTAAATGCAGTTCAGATTGCTGAAGTATTAGTTAAAGAATATATGTAAAAAATATGAAACTTTCAATGTAGCTTTGCACGAGTTGGAACAGGGATTTTGTATTAAAATCAGAATCCCTGTTTCTTTACAATATTTGGAGAGGATTTATTTTTTGAATATAGGTATTTTTGGTGGAACATTTAATCCCGTGCATTTCGGGCATTTAAGAACAGTTGAAGATGTTAGGGAAAAATTTAATCTTGATATTGTATATTTTGTTCTTGCCAAAATTCCACCTCACAAATTAAAGGAAAATGTTATTTCAGCAAAAGAACGGTATAAAATATTAAAATTAGCTTTAAAAGGCAATCCTTTTTTTAAATTGTCAAATATAGAGCTCAAAAGAAAAAAACCGTCTTATTCTTTAGATACAATTAAATATTTCAAAAAAAAATTTCAAAATGACAATCTGTTTTTTATTTTAGGAAGCGATGCTTTTAATGAAATTGATACATGGTACAAATTTAGCGAAATTTTAAATATTATTGATATAATAGTTATGACAAGGGAAGAATTTCATTGTAATGAATCTTTTATGAAAAAGCTGGGATATAAAAGTAAAAAAGATTATTTTATTAATAAAAACGATAGAAAGGTGTATTTTCAAAGTGTTACAAGGTTATATATCTCTTCATCGAAAATCAGAAAATATATTAGTCAAAATTTATCCATAAACTATTTTTTACCTGAAAAATGTATAAGCTATATTTACCAAAAAAAACTTTATACATCAGAACACCAATTTGATGTTTAATTCCTAATGTGTCCTTTCCCGAAAATAATAAATTTTGTTGTTGTAAGCTCTTCCAATCCCATTGGCCCAAAAGCATGAAGTTTTGTTGTGCTTATGCCTATTTCAGCACCAAGTCCAAGCTCACCGCCATCATTAAATCGAGTTGAAGCATTTACAAATACAGCACTTGAATTAACTTCCTCTATAAATCTCAGAGCATTTTCATAATTTTCCGTAATAATTGAATCAGTATGGTCAGAGCCGTAAGTCTGAATATGGTCAATAGCATCATTAATATCAGAAACGATTTTAATAGAAATTATTAAATCTAAATATTCTGTATCCCAATCTTCATTAGTTGCTTGCTTAATACTGCTTTCAATTGCCCTGCATTTATTGCATCCTCTGACTTCAACACCAGCATTTTTCAAATCATTAACTATTTTAGGAAGAAAATTTTCAGCAATTTCTTCGTTGATTAAAAGAGTCTCAAGGGCATTACATACTCCGGGTCTTTGAGCTTTTGAATTAATTATAATATCAGAGGCTTTTTTATATTCACCATAATTTTTATCAACATAGATGTGACAAACTCCTTTGTAATGCTTTATAACGGGAATAGTAGAGTTCTCAACTACTTTTCTAATCAAACCTTCTTTACCCCTTGGAATAATAAGATCAATATATTTATCAAGTTTTAAAATTTCATCAATTGCGCTTCTGTCAGTAGTTGGAAAAACCTGTACTGTTTCTTTTGGAATATCTGTAAATGAAAGGGCTTCATGTATAACATCGGCAAGTGCCTTATTAGAATAAAAAGCTTCCTTGCCACCTCTAAGCAGAACAGCATTACCAGATTTTAAGCATAATGCTCCTGCATCAACTACAACATTAGGCCTTGATTCGAAAATCATACAAATCACTCCAAGAGGAATTCTTTTTTTACCTACTTCAAGGCCATTTGGTCTTTTCCACATTTTTACAACTTCTCCAACAGGATCAGAGAGATTGATAATATCATTTACACCTGAAATCATTGAGTCTATAATTTTATCAGAAAGAGTCAATCTGTCAATCATTGCTGAAGATAAACCGGCATTTTTAGCATTTTCAAGGTCTTTTTGATTTTCATTTTTTATGAAATCTCTTTTATTATTTAGATATTCTGCAATTAATTTTAATGCTCTATTTTTTTCATTAGTAGTAGCTTTTGCAATTTTGTAGCTTGCTTTTTTAGCTTGTTGGGCAATAGTAATTATCTTGCTCATTTATTTTCCTCCCTTATTTTTTTATAACCAAATTATCTCTGTGAACAACTTCATCAGCATATTTGTAACCTAATATATCTTTAATTTTATGAGATTCATTTTGCATTATTTTTAAAATATCTTCAGATGAATAATAAGTTATTCCTTTTGCTATAAACTTACCATTTTTGTCCATACATTTAACAATATCACCTTCTTCAAATTTTCCCTTTACACCAATTATTCCTACTGGCAGTAAGCTTTTGCCTTTTTCAATTATAGCTTTAACAGCTCCATTATCTAAAATTAATTCCCCTTTACTTTTAGCAGAATAAAAAATCCAGAATTTTTTCGATTTTAACTTCTCTTTTTTTGGATAAAAAAAAGTTCCGTAATTTTCGCCAGATAAAACTTTTTCAATAATACCTTTAGTTTTGCCATTTGCAATAATTACAGGAATACCGAGGCTTGTAGCCTTATCTGCTGCATTTAGCTTTGAAATCATGCCTCCTGAACCAAGCCTGCTTTTTGTGCTCTGAGCTAATTTAGAAATATTACTGTCTATGTTCTCAACTGAAGTTATAAGATTGCAACAACTGTTGTCCTTAGGATTACCGTCATAAAATCCGTCAATATCAGTAAGAAGGAGCAATAGGTCCGCATTGAACAATCCTGCAAAAAGTGCTGAGAGCTGATCATTATCTCCTAATTTAATCTCATTTACAACTATACTGTCATTCTCATTAACTATAGGAATAACATCCAAGTTGAGCAATGTTTCTATATTTTCCTTTATATTTAAAAATCTTTTTCTATTTTTAAAATCTTCATGGGTTAAAAGTAATTGTGCAATTTTTTTATTAAATCTTTCAAAAGCTTTTTTATAACTTGTCATTAAAATAATTTGTCCTACAGATGCATAAGCTTGTTTTTCTCTCAAATTTTTTGGCTCTTTGGCAAATTCACCCATACCGCAAGCCACTGCTCCAGATGTAACAACAGTAATTTTATAACCTTTATCTACAAAGGCGGAAATACTTTCAGCCAATCTGTTAATAACAGTTTTATCGAGTATTCCGCTATTATCGGTAACTACAGCACTGCCGCATTTTATCACTATTCTTTTATAATTTTTGACAAATCTTCTTCTCTCCATTTTATAAAATATTTGATGCCAGCTCTGCTAACTGGGACCTTTCTCCTTTTATAAGTGTTATTGTACCAAATATATCAGCATTTTTAAATTTTTCAACAACATAAATCAATCCATTGTTTGTAGCATCTAAATATGGAGTGTCAACCTGATATGGATCACCAGTTAAAATAATTTTCGTATTTTCTCCAGCTCTTGTAATAATAGTCTTAATTTCGTGAGGAGTAAGATTCTGTGCTTCATCAACAATGAGGTACTGGTTTGAAATACTACGACCTCTAATATATGTAAGAGGTTCTAATTCAACTATTTTTTTATCAATCAGGTATTTAAAGTTGTAATCGTCACCGCCTGATTGAACTAAAAAATCAAGGTTATCAAAAATTGGTCCCATCCATGGAGATAACTTAGCTTCAACATCTCCAGGTAAAAATCCCAGATCTTTTCCAAGAGGAAAGATAGGCCTTGATACAACTAATTTTTTATATACTGATTCATCAAGGACCTGATTTAGACCTGCTGCAAGAGCAAGTAATGTTTTGCCTGTTCCTGCTTTGCCAACAAGAGCAACAAGGTTGATATTCGGGTTTAGTAAAAGCTGCATAGAAAAAATTTGCTCTTTGTTTCTCGGTTTTATACCCCAGATAGACTTTTCTTTTATCTTTGGATCAATTAATTCTAAAATATCAAGTTTTTTATTATAAAAACCAAGTGCACTTGAACTACTGCTTTTTAAAAGAAAAAATTCATTACTAACTGGTTCATCCGTATTTACTTTATTAAATGAAATTTTTTTATTTTTGTAAAATTCTTCAACAGTTTTACCAGATACTTCAATCTCTTTCCAACCAAAAAAATGTTCCTCAAATTTTCGAATATCTCTCTCTTCATAATCTCTTGCTTTTAATCCAAGAGAATCTGCTTTAATTCTAAGATTAATATCTTTTGTCAAAAAGACGACATCTGCGTTATTTCCAACATCCTCTTTAATACAAAGTGCAGTTGCAAGAATTCTGTTATCACCTTCATCGCCCATAAAACAGTAAGAACAAAATGCATCTATATTTTTTTTGGGAATTTTAATAAAAATTATAGAACCATTTTTAAGCTTAACTCCTTTTATAAGATCACCTTTATTTCTTAATTTTTCTATATTTCTTGAAAACTGCCTTGCGTTTCTGCCTCGTTCACTTAACTCTTTTTTAAACTTGTCAACCTCTTCTACTACTGTAATGGGAATTATAATGTTAAGATGCTCTCCTTTAAATTTAAACAAACAATCAGGGTCGTACAACAAAACATTTGTATCAAAAACATAATAGATGGTTTTCATTTGTTCCTCCTAAGAAATATCATTAATTTCCTGTGCCCAAGCTCCTTTGTTTCTTTATACTCGTAATTATTAAGCAGGTTTTTAACATCTTTGTAGGACTTTTTCTTAACTACTATAACTTTTATCCCTTTATCAATAAATTTTTTTAACTCCTTAAAATCTATTGTATGATAAATATGGTTTTTTTTGAGATAAAAATTAAACCCTGGATTGTAAAAATTAAAAAATAAAATATTATCCCAATTTTTTTCATATTTATTCATTTCATTAATGAAAACTTTTGGACTTTTTAAATGATTAAACATTGGAAAAACAAATACATAAACATTGAATAATGCAATACTCCAAACAAAATATAAGATAATAATTTTTAAAGTGTATTTAAATTGTTTGTAATATTTAAAAAGAAAAATGGAAAACCATAGGCTAATTGCACATAAAACAGTTAAAATCACATTAATTTTATGAAATTTGTAATAAAAATAAACAGGCATACCTATTGAAAAGAGTATAACAGCCATACAAATAAAAAATAAAGGATATTTAAAAAGTTTACTTTTTTCATTAAAGCTTTTGGCAAAATAATAACCAAAAACAATTGATATTGCAGGGTATAGAGGCAACAGATATAAACCTCTTTTTTCAGTTGAAAAACTCATAAAAGTAAAATTAACCAAAAACCATAAAATGAACCATATTAAATTCTTATCTACAGTATTTTTTCTATTAAAAATACCATTTTTTATAACAAGTGGCAAAAAGAATCCCCATGGCATAAAGTCAAGAGGAAACATGTAAAAATAATAGAAAAAATTTCTTGGGTGATTAATGCCATGAGCGTATCTTGCAACAGTGTGTTTGAAAATAAGTGCTTCTGTGTATTCTTTTCCTCCTGCAATTCCCGCTGGTACAAGCCATGCTGCAATAACAGCCAGGATAATAATAAAACCTGAAAACCATGGAGATGTTTTTAATAATTTTCTGTCATTTTTTACAAAAATATAGGAAATCAGAGTAAAAAAAGGAAAAATAAAAGCAAGAGGCCCTTTTGCAATAACACCTAAACCTTGAAAAAAACATGATAATATAAAATAGAACTTTCTTTTTTTTTCATTTAAAATACCAAAATGCAAGAAAATAAATGCTATTAATATAATCAAAGTAAAAAGCCCGTCAATATTGCATCTTCTTGAAAGGTGCATCATTGTAACAGATGATGAAAGAATAATTGCTGAAAAAAAACCAACCTTGTTGTTAAAAATTTTGGATGCATAAAAATATGTAAGAACTACAGTAAAAAAACCGCTTAAAGCAGGAATTAATCTTACCACCCACTCTTTATGACTATGAAAAATATTCATTGCTCCTGCAAGTAACCAGAAAAAAAGAGGAGGTTTATGTCCATAAATCACATTGTTTAAATGAGGAATAAGGTAATTTTTTAGAGCAATCATTTCTCTGGCAACTTCAACATATCTTGGTTCGTCAGGATTCCATAAATCTATAATTCCTAAAAATCCAAAGTATAAGCATGCAGTTAGAACAAATAAAAAGAAAAATCTTAGTTTTGACATTTAAGCTGCCCCCAAAATAGAATCAAGTAGTTTTTTTGAATATTCGCTTTCCGGATTTTTGAAAAATTCATCAGCGTCTTTATTTTCAACAATTTTTCCATTTTTCATAACAACAATTTTTGTTGCAATAAATCTTATAACACTTAAGTCATGGGTTATAAATAACATTGTCAAGCTGAATTTTTCATGAAGTTCTTTAAGCAGATTTAAAATTTGTGCTTGAATGGAAACATCAAGAGATGAGGTGGGTTCATCTGCTATAATAAATTCCGGATTTAATACAAGGCTTCTTGCAATTGCAGCTCTCTGACATTGTCCGCCACTAAGTTGATGAGGATATCTATTGTAATAATCAGCTTTTAAACCACATTGCTCCATTATTTGCACAACTTTTTCTTTTCTTTCTAAATTAGTTCCTGTTTTATGTATTATAAGAGGTTCTTCAATTGATTTGCCAATTTTAAACCTTGGATTTAGAGAAGAAAAAGGATTTTGGAAAATATATTGTGTTTTTCGTCTGAACTCTTTAAATTCTTTTTTGTTAAAATGAGAAATATTTTTGTTATTATAAAAAATATTGCCTTTATCTGGCTTTTCAAGACCTATGAACAATCTTGCAACTGTAGATTTCCCTGAACCGCTTTCACCAACCAGCCCGATAATTTGATTTTTATGAATATGTAATGAAAAATTTTTAACAGCTGTTATTTTTTCCTTTTTACCAAATATTTTACTGCTATAATAAAATTTACTAATGTTTTCAGCATTTAGCATTTCATTTATTAATTGAAGCTATAATAGATTGGAAAATCATTTTACCGTCAATATTGCCCAAGATTTCTTCTGAACACCTTTCAGGATGCGGCATCATACCAAGAACGTTTTTTTCTTTATTGCAAATTCCTGCAATTGACAGCAAAGAACCGTTGGGATTATATGTATCATTAACTTCAGCATTTTTATTGCAATATTTGAATATAATCTGCTGGTTTTTCTGTAATTTGCTCAATGTATCATTGTCACAGTAAAAACATCCATCTTTGTGTGCAATTGGAATTCTTAATACATCAGAGCATCTGCTGGTAAAAGGTGTTTCTTTGTTTTCAACTTTTAAATAAACATCCTTGCAGATAAAATTTAATGATTTATTACGGATTAACACTCCATCAAGAAGCCTGGACTCTGTAAGTATTTGAAAACCATTACATATTCCAATAACCAATCCTCCTGAACCAGCAAACTCTTTTACCCTTTTTATAACTGGTGATAACTTTGCAATACCGCCAGGCCTTAAATAATCACCATAAGAAAAACCACCAGGTAAAATTATACAATCAAAATCTCCCAAAGGTCTGTCATCTTTATGCCAGATTTTTTGTGCGGAAATTCCAAACACCTTATCAACAACATATACACAATCGTCATCACAGTTTGATCCTGGAAAAGTTATTACTCCAAATTTCATTAAATCCCCCTAAGTTTCAATAATTTCATACTTATAAATTTCCATTATCGGATTTGATAAAACTTTTTCTGAAATCTCTTTTATTTTTTCCTCAATTAATGATTTATCTTTAATATCATCGCTTATGTTAATCTCAAAATATTTTCCCACTCTAACATTTTCAAATTCTGTATATCCCAAGGATTTTAAAGATTCCAGCACAGCTTTCCCCTGTGGGTCCAAAACACCTTTTTTGTATGAAACGTATATTTTTACTAACATTTTACCTCCAAAAAATTTTATTAAAACAATTTCAATCTATTTTCAAAAAAATATAAACACTTGCAAAGTAGAACCAATAATTAAATTAGTCAGTCAATAGCCTTTTTCCGACTATTGACCAACAACTATTATAGACTGTTAATTTTGCAATTCCGGAATATCTTTGTAGAGATCAAGTGAGTCAGGATTTGCAAGTGCATCTCTGTTAGTAACATCTTCGCCATGAATAATTTTAGTAACTGCTATTTCAACTTTTTTGCCGTTTAAAGTATACGGTATATCGTCAACTGCAACTATTTTAGCAGGCATATGTCTTGGAGTTGTCTCCTGTCTGATTTTGGTTTTAATTTTTTTAATTAATTCTTCTGTTAACTGGTTACCTTCCCTTAAAATAACAAATAGAATTACCCTTACATCATCCTGCCAATTTTGTCCAACAACAAGGCTATCTTTAATTTCCTCAATTGATTCAACCACTCTGTATATTTCTGCTGTACCTATTCTTACACCGCCAGGATTAAGAGTTGCATCTGAACGGCCATAAATAATAACTCCTCCATGAGGTGTTATTTCAATGTAATCACCGTGACGCCATACATTTTTGTCAGGATAATATTCAAAATATGATGATTTATATTTTGCAAAATTTTCATCTCCCCAGAAATAAACAGGCATAGATGGTGCAGGTTTTGTGCAAACAAGCTCTCCTTTTTTGCCAATAACAGGATTGGCGTTTTCATCCCATGCTTCAACAGCCATACCAAGCCCTCTGCATTGGATTTCTCCAAGATAAACAGGTAGGATTGGACATCCAAGTACAAAGCATGAAACAATGTCAGTACCACCTGAAATAGAAGCAAGTTGAACATCTTTTTTAATTTTAGAATAAACATACTCGAAGTTTTCTATTGTCAACGGAGAACCTGTTGAACAGATTGTTTTGATTTTACTTAAATCGCAAGTTCCCTCAGCTTGAAAACCTTCTTTTTCCATAATTGATATGAATTTTGCACTTGTGCCAAAAACCGTAATTCCTGTCTCTTCAGCAAGCTTCCATAAAACAGAAATATCAGGATAAGCAGGATTACCATCATAAAGTACAAGTGTTGAGCCTACAAATAATCCACTTACCAGCCAGTTCCACATCATCCAGCCGCAAGTAGTAAAATAAAACAGAACATCTTCTTCTTTTAAATCAGTATGAATAATATGCTCTTTTGCATGCTGAATTAATGTGCCACCTGTCCCGTGACAAATACATTTAGGTGTTCCTGTAGTGCCAGATGAATAGAGAATGTATAAAGGATGATTAAAAGGGACTGGAACAAATTCAACTGTTTCAGCAGAATTATCAGTAAAATCGTTAAAATTCACTGCATCTCTAACTTGAGAAATATCAGGCTTGTCTGTGGTATAAGGTACAACAACAACTTTTTTAATTGATTTGATTTCATTTAAAACAGTTTTCACTCTTTCAAGAGAACTAAAAGTTTTGCCATTGTAAAAATAACCATCTGCTGTAAAAAGTACAGTAGGCTCAATTTGACCGAATCTGTCCATTACACCTTTAAAACCAAAATCAGGCGAGCATGATGACCATATTGCTCCGAGACTTGTAGCAGCAAGCATTGCCATAACTGTCTCTGGCATGTTAGGCATAAATCCGGCAACTCTGTCACCTTTTTTCACTCCTGCATCTTTTAATGCTTTTGCTAATTTGGCAACGGTTTTGTAAAGTTCTTTATATGTTATTTTTCTTAATGGTTGACCTTCTCCTTTAAAAATTAATGCAGGTTTATCTTTATCAGCATGTTTTAAAAGGTTTTCAGCAAAATTAAGCTCTGCTCCCACAAACCACTCTGCACCGGGCATTTGAGTGCTTCCAAGAACTTTTTCATGCTTTTTGGAATACTTAATTCCAACCCAATCTGATACAGACTCCCAAAAATTTTCCAAATCAGTAATTGACCACTGGTAAAGTTCATCGTAATTTTTAAAGTCTTTCCCATATTTTTCATTAACATAAGAAATATACTTCATAATATTGGAATTTTTAACTCTTTGTTCCGTTGGATACCATATAGGTTTTTTGCAGCTCATTTTACTCCTCCTATTTT
>CAZBLP010000028.1:0-27452 GCA_964492825.1 uncultured bacterium | reverse complement strand
CATCAATTCCTCAGATTTCCCATTTCCCTGCTCAGTTTGTCCATCCAGAAGTTAAGTTAAATCACGGCAAAAACAACAGATGTTTTAATTGCCATCTTGAATCTGACAGAAATCATTATGTTGATAATGATGGTGTTTCAAAAATTATGTATTTCAATGTGGAATTACTATGTGCAAGATGTCATGGAGTTGTTTATAATAGGTGGAAGAAAGGAATGCATGGTTCGTTAAGGGGTAAATGGTTTGTAAAAGGAAGATTTGACGTAAAGAATTTTAAATGTACATTTTGCCATGATCCACATTCTCCAAAGTATAAATATAAAAAATTTGATCCTTCTCCTGTGTGGGATGAAAAATTTATAAGATTAGAACTTATTGATAAGTTAAAAAATTCTCCATATTCTATGGCGTTTCCTGATTCAAATCATAGCAAAGGGGTTCAGTAATGAATAAAAATAATAAAAAATTAACAAGAAGAGAATTTGTTACAGCAACAGCTGTTGGAGGAGCAGTGACATTAGCAGGGTTTTCAGCTCTTTCTCCGCTTATTAAAGCTGCTGAAGTTCCAACTATAGATGAAATTTTACAAAAACATTATAAAGAAATGACTGTTAAAGATAAAGAATTGTTATTTAAAAAATTAGAAAAAAAATTAAAAAACCAATACAGCAGAAAAGTTAAAATAGATGACCCTCAACCTATAAAAGGTGTGGAATTTGCCATGGTGATAAATGTTGGCAGATGTATTGGATGCAGAAAATGTGTTTATGCCTGCATGAAAGAAAACAATACATCAAGAAACCCCCAGATTCAATATATTAGAGTTGTAAAAATGAAAAAGGGTTCTATTAATCTTGAAGAAGGTGTCCACAATTATCCGGAAAAAGAGGCTGCAGATCCAGATTACTGGTATATGCCTGTTCAATGTCACCAATGTAGAAAGCCTCCATGCGTTGAGGTGTGTCCTGTTGGAGCAACATGGAAAGAAAAGGACGGTATAGTGGTTATTGATTATAATTGGTGTATTGGTTGCAGGTATTGTGAAGCAGCATGTCCATATCATGCAAGAAGATTTAACTGGGCGAAACCTCATATACCATCAGATGAGCTTAATCCTGATATGGCTTATCTATCCAATAGGCCAAGATATACAAATGTTATGGAAAAGTGCACATTTTGCCTTCAAAGAACGAGAAAAGGAAAATATACTGCTTGCGTTGAGGTGTGCCCAACTGGTGCAAGAAAATTTGGAAATTTGAGAGATCCTAATAGTGAAGTTAGAAAAATTATCGAGCAGGAAAGAGTTTATATTTTGAAAGAGGAGCTCGGAACAATACCTCAGCTCTATTATGTATTTTCAAAAGCATAAATATGGAGGAATAGATGATAAACATTTTAAGATATATTGTAAAAGCTACTGTCAATGGTAGTAAAGCGTATGTGATATGGGTTCTTTTTCTTTTAACTTTTGTTTTAATAGGATTACATTGCTATGCAAAACAGCTTGCATTTGGTCTTTATACTACCGGTATGGGAGATGAAGTGTCTTGGGGTTTTTATATTGCAAATTTTGTTTATCTTGTAGGGATGGCAGCAGCAGCTGTTATGCTTGTTATTCCAGCATATGTCTTTAAAGATAAAGATATGGATAAAGTTGTTATATTTGCCGAACTTTTTGCAATAGCAGCTTTGATAATGTGTCTATTATTTATAACAATAGATCTTGGTCGGCCTGACAGGTTATGGCATCTTATTCCCGGAATTGGGAGATTTAACTGGCCACGTTCAATTCTTACATGGGATGTTTTGGTTTTAAACGGTTATTTATTGATAAATTTATTTGTTTGCTGGCACTATTTGTCAAGAAAATATAAAAATTTAGAAGTTAAAAGTTCATTTTACATATTTGTTGTGTTTTTATCCATTTTATGGGCACCAAGTATACATACTGTTACAGGTTTTCTTTTTCAGGCTCTTGTTGGCAGACCTTTCTGGCACTCAGGGCTTATAGCACCAAGATTTCTTGCCTCAGCTTTTTCTGCAGGTCCTGCATTTATGTTAGTTGTATTTATGATTTTAAGAAAATCCAAAGTACTTGCAATTGGAGATGAAACAATTAGAAAAATTAGAAATATTGTTACGGTCAGTTTGATTATAAACTTTATTCTAATGGGCTCAGAAATTTTTGCAGAGCTTTATCATGCAACTGCACATAGTATTCATATGATTTTATTATTGGGCTTACATGGTAAAAGTCTCCTTACTCCATGGATTTGGCTCTCAATATTTCTTATATTAGCTGCCATTGGAATTTTTATATCTCCTTTAAGAAAAAAAAATGTTTTTATTATATTGGCATCTGTTTTTACAGTTTTTGGAATATGGTTGGAAAAAGGACTAGGTTTTTTAATACCAGGTTTTATCCCTTCCACAATTGGTGATTTCATACAGTATGTTCCCACAGCAAATGAAGTATTTATTGTGGTGGGTGTGTGGGCAACAGGTCTTTTAATATATACAATGCTTGTAAAAATAGCATTACCTATAATTAATAATGGAAAATGAATAAGGAATTCGAAATTAAATTAGTCAATAGTCGTTAGACATAGTGTATAAACTTTAGCGGAGAGCTAATTTATTTATGTATGTATGGATAGTTTTTAGATTCCAATGCTCAATGTTACTTGTAATGACTAAAGACTGTTGGCCAATTCAACTTTGAACTAACAAAGAGAGGAGGTGATAAAAATTTGTTATTTTATTTACTATCAAATTAGGAGGGAAAAATGAGTTTTAAAAAATTTGTAATTTTTTTATGCATCTGCTCTTTTTTAAGTTTTGCGAATTTTCTATATGCAGGTGGAGGATGCACTACTACCAAATGTCACAAAGGCATAGAAGATATTATGCCTAAAGAGAGTAAGATGATGCAGGCAATCTTAAATAACAGTAAAATGCATGGAGACCCTGACGGATGTGTTATTTGTCATGGTGGAAATCCAAAAGAAACAAAAGATAAAGACAAAGCACATAAAGGAGTGCCTGCAACATTAAAAATTGCGCCGGGCCCTAAGGAATTTTATCCGGATCCAGGCTCAATATGGGTAGCAGATAGTTCATGCGGAGTTTGCCATGTTGGCTATGTTTATAGGAGTAAAGTCGGGTTAATGAATACGGAAGCTGGTAAAATTTCTGGAAATCTTCATACATGGGGTTTTAAAGAGGTTCAAAATAACAATAATCCTTACGGAAACTATAATGCCGAAGATCTTGACGGTCCAATGCCAATGGTAGGGATGGAAGCTTACAAAAAATATATGAAAGAAATGATTCAAATGTATCCTAAAATTTATCCTGAGAAATTAAAACAGCTTCCTACAGTTAAAGTGGCTGACGTTATAAAAGATCCTAAACTTGCCGGTATTGTTTATCAAAGACAGCAATGTCAGAGATGTCATATTGGAGTTAGAGGAAGAGAAAAAAGAGGAGACTATAGAGGTATGGGATGTTCGGCATGCCACATTCTATATAGCAATGACGGTTATTATGAAGGCAATGATCCTGCAATACCAAAGGATAAACCTGGTCATTTATTAAAACATAAAATTGCTGGCACAAGGTATACTGGTGGTATTCCGGTGGAAACGTGTAATTCATGTCATAACAGAGGTAAGAGAATAGGGGTGTCATTTCAAGGTTTAATGGAGTTTCCTTATGGAACACCTTTTAATTCTAAAGCTAAAAAACAACCTAAACTTCATACAAAAAAATATATGTTTATTTCCGATGATCTTCATCATCAATATCAGAGCAGGAAAGAAAATCCTAAAGGAGGTCTTTTGTGTCAGGATTGCCATACAAGTATTGAAATGCATGGAGATGGCAATATTCATGCAACAACATTAGGCCAAGTAGAAATAGAATGTACTGATTGTCATGGAAAACCTGACAAATATCCATGGGAACTGCCAATAGGCTATGGTGATGAAGCAGGTAAAAAACTTTCAACCAAACCAAGAGGAGTGGCCAAAAAAAGAGTGGTTCCAGAAGATCAGTTTGGTTTTCAGTATAAGGCTGAAGATGGCTTTATTCTTTCAGCAAGAGGAAATCCCCTTGGTAATGCTGTAAAAAAAGGAAATGAAATAATAGTACACTCTGCTACAGGGAATGATTTTCACGTGCCGGTACTAAAAAATCTATCTTTACAGAAAAAATGGAAAGATCCTTCAGCTAAAGTTGCAATGGAATCTGTTGCAAAACACATGGATAAAATGGAATGTTATTCATGTCATGCTTCATGGGTTCCGCAATGTTACGGATGTCATGTTAAAGTTACTTTTAAGAAAGATAAAAAGACCGGTAAAATGAAAATGGATACTGACTGGATTGCAAATGGCAATACACATGACAAACATGGTCAAACTGCTGATGCAGCAGATGGAACAAATGGTGTGAAATCACTTGGCAAGGCAATGGAATCAAGGTCTTATCTCAGATGGGAAGATCCTGTGCTTGGTATAAACGGTGAAGGAAGAGTCTCTCCTTTAATGCCAGGTTGTCAAGTAACATATACAGTTGTTGGACCAGATGGAAAAATTATTGTTAATAATAAAGTAGCTTATAGTTTAGATGAAGCAAAAGAGCTTGGGCAGAAAAAGGTTCCGCTTGCAATTGATATGAGCCCGGTGCAGCCGCATACAGCACAGAGACAAGCAAGAACGTGCGAGTCTTGTCATAACAATCCTAAAACAGTTGGACTTGGAATTGGCGGAGGCACATTTATGAAATGGGATAAGGATATTGTTGAAGATCTTATTGATGCAAAAACAGGCAAAGTTATTCCCAAAAAATTTTCTATTCAAATTCAAGGAATACCGGATTTAAAATTTGATTGGTCTCAAATAGTTACAAAAGACGGAATTCAAATTGCCACTGTTGGCACACATTGGCCTCTTAGTAGGGCATTTAACAAACAGGAGCTTGATTCCATTATGAGATCAGGACTTTGTATGGGATGCCATCAAGGTATGACTCAAGAAAAACTTTGGGAAAAAGTTTCTACAAAAGGGACAATTGATCCTAAACAACACTTGGAAATGATGAAGAAAATTATAGAAGAGCTTGCTAAACGAGGCATTCAGCCTGCTAAAGGCATACCTCCTGCTAAAAAGTAGTAACAACCTCTCCTTTACCCCCCCCCCGCAAGGGGGGTAATATCTATGTTATAATCTTTCAAAAATTGTTATTGGTAGTAGCAATTAAAAATCAAAATAAAAGTAAAATAGAGTATTTTATTTTTACATTTATCTTAGGCAAAAAGTATAAAATTTTCTAAATAGGCGAAAAACAGTTGGAGTGGTGATTATTCGCCTGTTTTAATGAGTGCAATTAGGGCTGTATATTTCTTGTTAATAAAAAATAAAAGCATGAAATTATTTAAATTATATATAAAAAAAACATATTTTCATATTTTGGCTTATGTTTTGCATTGTATAAAAAGGTTTTTGAAAAAAATTTTATTAGGAGGTATTTGCAATGAAAAAAAGGTTATTTTTACTAATTTGCGGGATTTTTTTGATTTTCTCTTTTCCTTTAATTGGTGCAGCGAAAAATGTTATTAAAATTGGTTGTGCTATTTCTTTTACAGGAAAAAAGAGCAGAACTGGAAAACTGTATGTTGATTCTTACAATATGGCAGTTGAAAAAATTAACAAAAATGGTGGAGTAAAAGTTGGCGGAAAATCTTATCAATTACAGATTGTTTATTTTGATGACAAAAGTGAAGCCACAGAAAGTTCAAAATTAGTGGAAAAATTAATTACAGAGAAAAAAGTTAATTTTCTTTTAGGGCCATATAGTAGTGGTATTACCATTCCTGATAGTTTAATTGCCCAAAGATACAGAACTCCGATGATAGAAGCTGGTGGTGCTTCTGGAAAAATATTTGCAAGACACAATAAATATATTTTCGGTCTTTTACCATCAGCAGGTGAATATTTTAAATCAACTTTGGAATATTTACAAACAGTTTCACCAAAGCCTAAAAAAATAGCTATTCTTTATGCAGATGACAAATTTGACAAAAGTGTTGCTTCAGGAACATTAAAATTAGCTAAAAAAGCAGGTTTTGAGATTGTTCTTTATGAAAAATATGCAGAAGGCCAAACAGATTTCAGTTCTGCGTTAACTAAATTAAAAAATAAAGCTCCTGAAGTTGTTTTGGTTGCAGGCCATACAGAGGAAGGTTTGAATTTTGTTCAACAAGCAAAAGAATTGAATGTTGCACCTAAAATGATAAGTTTAACTGTTGGACCATCAGAAGCTGATTTCAGAAAAGCTCTTGGAAAAGATGCAAATTATTTATATGGTGTTGCTTCATGGTCTCATCAAATGAATTTCCCAGGATACCTTATGGGAAACACTGCTGAATTTGTAAAAGAATTTAGAGCAAAGTATAATTATATGCCAGATTATCACAATGCAGCAGGTTTTGCAGCTCTTGCAGTTTTGAAAAATGCAATTGAAAAAGCAGGTTCTTTAGATAAAGAAAAAGTTAGAAATGAGATTGCCAAAACAAGTTTGGATACTATTTACGGTCATATAGTTTTTAATACAAACGGACAGATTAGAGGTACAAGTGTAGTTTTACAAATTCTTGATGGTAAAGTTTACGAAGTATATCCACATCAACATAAAAAACCTGTTTATCCTATGCCAGCATGGAAAAATAGGTAATATATAGAAAAAGTAGCAGGAAATTTTCCTGCTACTTTAAATCCTGATGTCTAACAAAAATTGATAAAATTTTTTAAGAGAGGATAAAATGTTTTTACAAATTCTTATAAACGGTATTCTTAAAGGCGGACTTTATGCATTAATGGCTCTTGGAATGTCTCTTATCTGGGGTGTTATGGATATAATTAATATTGCCCACGGTGCTTTTATTATGCTTGGTGCTTATACAACTTACTGGATGTTTTCTTTGCTTGGTATAGACCCTTTTGTAAGTCTTATCATATCAATGGGGATTATGTTTTTATTAGGTTATTTAATACAAAAGAATATTATTAATTTGGTAATTAAAGCAGAAATTTTTATTACCTTAATTCTTACCTTTGGAATAGAAATTTTTATTAATAATGCTGCAATGCTTGCTTGGACATCAGATGTTAGGAAAGTTAAAGTGGCTTATGCAGCAGCTAATTTCCAGTTTTTTGGAGCAACTATTCCTTATGTTAGATTAGTGGCATTTATTCTTGCAATTATTATCAGTATTATTCTCTTCATAATTTTAAATAAAACAAGGCTTGGAAGGGCAATTAGAGCTACTTCCCAAGATATTGACGCTGCAAGGCTTACAGGAGTTAAAGTTTCAAAGATTTATGCCATTACTTTCGGTATTGGTACAGCTTTGGCAGCAGCAGCAGGCACCCTATGGGCAATACTTTTTCCAATAAGTCCTTCTATGGGTGGTCATCTTACATTAAAATCATTTGTTGTTACTATTGTCGGAGGATTAGGTACTATGATGGGGCCTATTGTTGGTGGTTTAGCATTGGGTATTATAGAATCTATTGGCACAAATTGGTTTGGAACAACTTATGAAAGTCTGATAAGCTTTACTATTCTTGTATTAGTGTTAATTTTTATGCCAAAAGGTATATTAGGAGGTAAAAATTAAAAAATGAAGAAAAATATTATAATCTTAGGAATATTATTTGTAATAGCTCTGTTTATACCATTTACTGTGAATAACTTTATCTTGAGATTTGCTACTGATATTTTGATTTTTGCCATAATGGCAAGTGCATGGAATATAATTGGCGGATATACCGGTTATGCATCTTTCGGTAATGTTGTTTTTTTCGGAATAGGCGCATATGTTACAGCACTTTTAATGAACCTTGCAAATATGAACTTCTTTTTGGCACTTGTTTTAAGCGGAATAGGCGGAGGTATTTTCGGATTTATAATAGGTTTACCTATTCTAAGACTGTCTGGCCACTATTTTGCAATAGCAACTCTTGGGGTAGCGGAAGCAATGAAAGCGCTTGTTCAAAATATGGAAATTACAGAGGGTAATTCCGGTTTATACCTGCCTATGATGGATCTTAGTGTTAATGCAAGTTATAAATTTTTCTATTTTACAACATTAGGTGTGCTTGTAATACTGCTTTTAATTACTTTTTTAGTTCTCAGAAGCAAGTTAGGGTATGGATTTATAGCTATTAGAGAAGATGAAGATGCTGCAAATTCCATGGGTATAAACACTACACTTTTTAAAAGTATTTCATTTGCTATTACAGGTTTTTTTACAAGTTTGGCAGGTAGCATTTATGCTTATCAGCAGGGGTTTATTAAACCTGAGCCTGTTTTTAATGTACTGATAACAGTTAAAATGATAGTAATGGCAGTTTTCGGAGGTATAGGAAGTTTGTTTGGTCCTTTAATAGGTGCAGCATCTATTGAAATAATTTCTGAATTTTTATCAAATTATTTTCTTGTTGCACATACTCTGTTTTTTGGCACAATTGTTATTGTTGCAATACTGTTTTTCCCAAAAGGTATTTCAGATATATTCAGCTTTAGGAAGAAAATTGGCATTGCCTACTTTTTTGAAAATATCAGGCAGCATAGAATTTAACTTCGGAGGATAGAATGTCTCAATTAGGTGAAGTAATTTTAAAAGGTGAGAAACTTACAAAAGAATTTGGGGGGCTAAGAGCCAACAGTGAAGTTGACTTTGAACTTCACAAAGGCGAAATATTAGGATTAATCGGGCCAAACGGTGCTGGAAAAACAACTCTTGTAAATATGATTAGCGGCAATATATCTATTACAAGCGGTGATATTTTTTATAAAGGTAAATCCATTAAAGGATTAAAACCTTATCAGATTGGCAGAATGGGAATGGCAAGGACTTATCAGATAGTTAAACCTTTTCCAGGAATGACTGTACTTGAGAATATCTCTGTTGGAGCAATGTTCGGAGCAAAAGGAAGCAAAAGAAATACAAAAGAAGCTCTTGAAATTGCTGAAGAAGTAATAGAATTTGTAGGTTTGACAAAATATAAAGAAGATAAAGCAGATGTTTTAAATGTTGCTTCGAGAAAAAGATTGGAAATAGCAAAAGCTCTTGCAATGGGACCGGAAATAATATTTTTTGACGAAGTTATGGCTGGCCTTAATCCTATAGAAATTGACAATGCAATTAAATTAATTTTAAAAATTAGAGATAATGGAATAACTCTGCTTGTAATTGAGCATGTTATGAAAGTTATTAAAGCTATTTGTGATAATATTTTTGTTTTGCATCATGGTGAAAAAATTGCCGATGGTTCACCTGAGGAAGTTTTAAATGATCCTACGGTTATTAAAGCATATCTTGGAAAAAGATACAAAGAATTAACAGCTTAAATGGAGGTTTTAGATGCTTATTGAGGTAAAAAATCTTGATGTTAGTTATGGTGATGTTCAAGTATTATGGGATCTTAATTTGGAAATTGAAAGAGGTAAAATTGTTTCTCTTGTCGGGTCAAATGGTGCAGGTAAAACAACTTTTTTAAGAACATTATCAGGACTTTTAAAATATAAAAACGGTGATATATTATATGACGGAAAATCTTTAAAGAATCTTTCGTCTGATGAAATTGTGGAATTGGGAATAATTCATGTTCCTGAAGGCAGGAGATTGTTTCCTGATATGACAGTGGAAGAAAATCTTTTAATGGGTGCTTATTACAGAGGTAATGACCCTGAGATTAGAAAAGATTTGGAGTATATTTATTCATTATTTTCAAGGTTAAAAGAACGTAGATTGCAGAGAGCCGGCAGCCTTTCAGGCGGTGAGCAGCAAATGGTTGCAATTGGCAGAGGACTTATGGGGAAACCTACAGTTCTTTTAATAGATGAGATGTCTTTGGGTTTAGCTCCTTTAATTGTTGATGATTTAATAGATATTGTTTTAAAAATAAAAGAAGAGGGTACTACCATATTTTTAGTTGAGCAAGATGTCCAGCTTGCTCTTGAAAATTCCGATTATGGTTATGTTCTTGATACCGGCAGAGTTGCTATGGAAGGACCATCAAAAGAATTGTTAACTAATCCTGATGTAAAAAAAGTTTATCTCGGGTTGTAGAAATTTCTTGACAAGCGTATTTTAATTATGTAATTAATTTTTACTTATAAAAAATTCTAAGAAAGAATTTTTTAAACCATGAAGGTTATATTTTATAGTCTTCATGGTTTTTTTTTGCCTTGAAGACAAAGATAATTTACAATTAATGCATAGTGAAAAGCAATATAAAAACAAATTTTAAATTGTATAATGGATTCTTTGCTATCACTCAGAATGACAGAAAATGACGTCATGCTGAGGGTTTAAGCCCGAAGAATCTACTATTTCAAGATTGTTTGTGTAGCAAAAGTTCGAATTTTTATTCCACTTTGAACATGGAACCAGTATTGAATATGCAGGAGGCAAAAAATGAAAAAAATTTTATTATTTACATTAGTATCAATATTTTTAACTGTAACTTCAGTTTTTGCACATTTTCAGATGATAATACCTTCAACCAATATAGTCACACATAAAACCGGAAATAAAATCAAATTAAATGTGGTCTTTACTCATCCTTTTGAAGGCAATATGATGAGCATGGAAAAACCTGATAAATTTGGTGTTATGATAGGTGGGAAGAAAATTAATCTTCTGAACTTATTAAAGTTGAAAATGGTTAAAAAATTTAAAACTTGGGAAACAACTTATAGAATTAAAAAACCAGGTGATTACATATTTTATGTTGCACCAAAGCCTTATTGGGAACCAGCTGAGAACAAATATATTATTCATTATACCAAAGTAATTGTAAATACTTATGGTTTGGAAGAAGGCTGGGATAATTTGGTGGGTTTACCAGCAGAGATAGAGCCTCTTGTACGGCCATACGGATTATGGACAGGGAATATTTTTAGAGGAATAGTTTTGTACAAAGGCAAACCAGTGCCATTTGCCGAAATAGAAGTTGAATACTACAATAAAGACGGTAAATTAAAAGCACCTTCAGAACCATATATAACACAGGTTATAAAGGCTGATAAAAACGGAGAATTTTCTTATGCAATGCCAAAACAGGGCTGGTGGGGTTTTGCAGCTCTTATGGAAGGTGATAAAATTAATGGCAAAGATGTTGAAGTAGGAGCTTTAATTTGGATAAAAGTTGAGGATATGAAATAATGCATATATCAGAAGGAGTCTTATCTGCACCGGTACTTATAACAGGCGGAGTTTTAACAGCAGCAGGAGTATATTTGGGATTAAAAAGATTGGATAATAACAGGATTCCTCTTGTTGCTCTGATTTCTGCAGCATTCTTTGTTGCATCATTAATTCATGTGCCAATAGGTCCAACAAGTGTTCATCTTATTTTAAACGGACTTGCAGGGATACTGCTTGGATGGGCAGCTTTCCCTGCCATTCTTATAGGATTATTTCTTCAAGGAATATTATTCCAATTTGGAGGTCTGACCACGTTGGGGGTGAATACCTTTAATATGGCTTTTCCATCAATAATTGTTTATTATATATTCATGGTTTTTAAACATAGTAAAAACAAAAAAATTATAATTATTGGAGAGTATTTATCAGGGTTTTTATCAGTGTTTTTTGCTGCTGTTTTAGTAGGAGCGTCTCTTTTTTTTACAGGAAAATCATTTTTAAAAGTAGCTGAATTAACTGTTGCAGCACATATTCCTGTTATGATTATAGAAGGTTTTATAACGTTAATAGTTGTGGAGTTTTTAAGAAAAGTAAAACCTGAAATGTTAGAAGAATTTAATGATTAATATGAAAAATCTAATGAATTTAGGGTAATATTGTATAATTCATTTTAATAACTTTAGAAAAGGTTTCAAAATATTCAATAATATTTAAGCATCCGAAATCTTGCTTTATTCTGAAAAAATCATTTAAATCCATATTTAATGCATTTAAAAGAATTAATGTGTTTATTCCTCCATGTGCAACAATCAAAATATTTTTTTCAAAATACTTTTTTTTTAATTCATTGATAAAATCCATAACTCTGTTTTGGGCTTCAATTAGGTTCTCTCCACCTTTAACTTTATAATCAACATAATTGTTGAATTTTTTATTGGCTTCTTCCGGATATTTTTCAATTATTTCATTATAACTTAAACCTTCCCATCTCCCTTGGCTGACTTCCCTTAATCTTATATCTGTGAAATATGATATATTTAATTCTTCTGAAAAAATTTGTGCACCTTTTTTTGCTCTTATTAAATCGCTTGAGTAAATTGATGCAAACTTATATTTTTTCAATATAGGAATAAATTTATAAAAAATTTTTAATCCATTATCGTCAACATCAACATCTATAAAACCATTATACCTAAAAGTTCCATCAAGTGTATTATTTGTCTGAGTGTGCCTGAAAAGGAAAAGTTTCATAATTTTGTTTACCTTTTTTTATTTTTAATATATGTTATGAGATATAAAATAATTTTGCAAGAAAATTTTGAATATGAATTTAAATCTTTTTCCAGAAACTATAAAAAAAGTAGTTGATAATTTATCTAAATTACCTGGTATTGGAAAAAAAACAGCATTTAGGCTAACATTTTTTATGCTTAATGCTGATGAAAAATATGTTTTTTCACTTACTGAGTCAATTGAGAATCTTAAAAAAAATATTAGATTTTGCAAGAATTGTTTTAATTTTTCCACAGGTGAGCTTTGCGATATTTGTTTAAATAAAAAAAGAGATTTTTCTCAAATTTGTGTAGTGGAGTCTGTTGTGGATTTGTATAATATAGAAAAGTCAGCAGAATTCAACGGTGTTTATCATGTTTTGCATGGTGCAATATCGCCAATAGACGGAATATTGCCTGATAATTTAAAGATAAAAGAGCTTATTGAAAAACTAAAAAAAGTCAAAATACGGGAACTGATTTTAGCTATGAATCCCACATCTGAGGGTAATGCAACAGCATCATATATTATTCAACAGTTAAAAAAGAACAATTTGACTCATATTAATATTTCAAGAATTGCATCAGGGATTCCTGTTGGAAGTGAAATAGAATATATTGATCAACTTACCCTTTCAGAAGCAATTAAAAACAGAAGGGAAATTAAAGATATTTAATAATATTAAGAAAAAAATAACTTGATTTTTTACTTGATTTTTAGAAAATAAAATTGTATACAGTATCCAATATTTGTTTTTATTTCACTTTATTGGATTTTTATATTTTTCAGAACAGTTTAAATCAATTTTAATAAAATAATAAGAGAGGGATTAAATGGTTGAAATTAGATTTCATGGCAGAGGTGGGCAAGGAGCTGTTACATCAGCGGAAGTATTAGCAACGTCAGCAATTAACTCAGGGAAATTTGCCCAAGCGTTTCCAAGTTTTGGTCCTGAACGTAGAGGGGCCCCTGTTATTGCATTTTCAAGAGTCTCAGATGAGAAAATATACTTAAGAACTAAAATTTATGAACCTGATATTGTAATTGTTCTTGACCCTTCAATTATGCAGATTATAGATGTAACTGCTGGTGTTAAAAAGGGAGGAATTGTTATTGCAAATTCTACAAAGTCACCGGAAGAACTTAAAAAAGAATTTAACAAGGATATTAAAGTTGCAACTTTAAATGCTACTAAAATTGCTCTTGATATTTTGAAAAGACCTATTACCAACATTATAATGCTCGGAGCATTTTTAAAAATGATGCCAATAGTTCAGATTGAAGACCTTGTGGAGCCTCTTACTGAAAGGTTCGGTAAAATTGCAGCTAAGAATATAGAAGCATGTAAGGTTGCTTTTGAGGAAGTAAAATCAATAAGTTAATATATAGAATATAATTTGAGAACAATATGTTCCCAACATTTTCTGTGAGAAAAAAATAAAAGGAGTTTAAATTGAAGTGGCCTGTAAAAAACATTCAAGAAATTAAATGGCAAGACCTTGAAATAGGTATGGCTATTACTGAGCCTGGTAGTTCAAGGTTTTATAAAACTGGAGATTGGAGATCATTAAGACCTGTTGTGGACAAGACAAAATGTGTTAAATGCGGACTTTGCTATATTTTTTGTCCTGATGCAGCAATATATGAGGATGAAGAAGGGTTTTTTGTTGCTGATTTAGAGTATTGTAAAGGATGCGGAATATGTGCCAAAGAGTGTTATGTTCAATGTATATCAATGGTTGAGGAGGTGGTGTAATGTCTAAAAGAGTTGGAATTGAAGTTTCATTAGCAGTTAGCGAAGCAGTTAAATTGGCAAATGTTGACTGTATTGCTGCATATCCTATTACACCTCAGACTCATATTGTTGAGCATTTATCGGAAATTGTTGCAAATGGCGAAGTAGATGCCGAATTTATTCCAGTAGAATCAGAGCATTCTGCTATGAGTGTATGTTGCGGTTGTTCTGCTGCAGGTGCAAGGACTTATACTGCTACAAGCTCTCAAGGGCTTGCACTGATGAATGAAATAGTTTTTATTGTGCCATCTTTGAGATTGCCAATAGTTATGACAGTTGCAGACAGGTCTCTTTCAGGGCCAATTAGTATATGGAATGACCATACAGATGCTATGAGTGTCAGAGATTGCGGATGGATACAATTTTTTGTTGAAAATGGACAGGAAGCATTTGATGCGCATTTAACTGCTTTTAAAATAGCAGAAGATAAAAGAGTATTATTGCCTATAATGGTTCATATGGACGGTTTTATACTTACGCATATGATTGAACCAATAGAATTTTTGGACCAAAATGAAGTTGATAAATTTTTAAATGATAAATATGAGCCTGTGTTACAGCTTAATCCTGAGAAGCCTGTTACTATGGGGCCTGTTGGCATTCCTGAAGTTTATACAGAAGCCAAAAAGGTTAATGATGTTGTTTTACATAATTCCAAAGAGGTTATTTTGGAAGTTTGGGATGAATTTGCAAATATATATGGCAGAAGATTTAAACCTATAGAAACGTATAAAACTGATGATGCTGAAATTGTTCTTCTAACAATGGGAAGTTATGGTGAGACAGCTCAAATTGCAATTGATGAGCTGAGAAAAGAAGGTGAAAAAGCTGGACTTATAAAGTTGAGACTTTGGAGGCCTTTTCCAATTGATGAATTTATAGAAGCTATTAGTCATTTAAAGGGGATAGGCATAGTTGACAGAGCTATTACATATGGTACTACAGGCGGACCTGTTGGCATTGAAATTAGAAATATATTATATGATTTAGATAAAAAACCTGTTGTTACAGATTTTATTGCAGGTCTTGCAGGTAGAGATGTAACTATTAATGATTTTAAATATATGTATGCGCAAACAAAAGAAGCAGTTAAAAAAGGCAAAGCATTACCATATCAATTTATAGGAGTAAGAGGCTAATGGAAAAATATAACATATATGCGGCAAAATTATTACCAAAAAGAGAAATATTATCACCAGGTCACAGAGCTTGTCAGGGATGCGGTGAATTGCTTGCAGTGAGGCAGGTTTTGAAAGCTATTGGTGCTGATGTGATTATTGCAAATGCCACTGGATGTCTTGAAATTGTTACATCATCTTTTCCTGATACAGCGTGGACAGTGCCATGGATACATGTTGCATTTGAAAATGCTGCTGCTGTTGCATCAGGTATAGAGTCAGCTATTAAAGTTTTAAAAAGAAAAGGAAGATATCCTTCAGACAGAGATATTAAAATTGTTGCATTTGCAGGTGACGGCGGAACAGCTGATATAGGTATGCAGGCATTAAGTGGAGCTCTGGAAAGATTCCATAATTTCATGTATGTTTGTTATGACAATGAAGCATATATGAATACAGGTATTCAGAGGTCAAGCTCCACACCTTATTGTGCAACAACTACCACTTCTCCTGCTGGTAAAAAAAGTAGCGGTCAGAAAACCAATAAAAAGAATTTACCTGAAATAGCAGTTGCACATGGAATTCCTTATGTTGCTACTGCATGTCCTTCTCATCCATTTGATTTAATGGCAAAAGCTAAAAAAGGTGTAGATATTGAAGGACCTGCATATTTGCATGTATTTTCGCCATGTCCAACTGGATGGAGAAGTTTGCCTGATGATAGTATTGAGATTGGAAGGCTTGCAATTGATACAGGGATTTTCCCGTTGTATGAAGTTGTTAATGGTAAATACAGTATGACTTATAAACCTCTTAAATTGAAACATGTGAGAGAGTATCTTAAAAAACAGGGAAGGTTCAGACATCTGACAGATGAATTAATTGAAGAAATTGAAAATAGAGTAAATGAAAATTACAATAAACTTTTGAAAAAGTGTGAAATGTAGAAAGGAGTCTTTAATGAGTTATGTTAAAGATATTGTAGAAAAATATAATAATGACAAGTCGTTTATAATATCGATTCTTCAAGATATGCAGGAAAAAGCCGGATATTTGAAAAGAGAAGATCTTTTTAAATTGTCGGATATTCTAAATATTCCTATTTCCGATATTTACAGAATAGCTACTTTTTTCAGAGCTTTTAGCCTTACTCCAAGAG
Source organism: uncultured bacterium (assembly GCA_964492825.1). Lineage (GTDB taxonomy): Bacteria > DYJV01 > DYJV01 > DYJV01 > DYJV01 > CAZBLP01. Next base: position 10,890 of record CAZBLP010000028.1, on the reverse strand, counting down.
GAAAGAATATTATTCAAATCTGTCTTGGTACAGCATGTCATGTTAGAGGTGGTGATAAAGTTCTTAATGAATTTGAAAACAAACTGAATATTCAGGCAGGTGAGACCACATCAGATGGTAATTTTACATTAGAGACTGTTAACTGTCTCGGTGCATGTGCTCTTGGACCAGTTGTAGTTGTTAATAGTAAATATTATGGCAATATGAATACTTCAAAAGTTAAAAATATCTTGAATGAATATAAATAAATTTGAGAGAGGAATAAAATGAAGTTAACATCAGTAAAAGAATTTGAGAAATATGCAGAAAATATAAAAGATGAAAAGAATGTTTCAAAAATATGTATAACCATCTGTGCAGGTACAGGTTGTCAGGCTCACGGAAGTCTCGAGATTGTTACTGCTCTGGAGACAAAGATCAAAGAAAAAGGTTTAGAGGATAAAGTTTTTATAAAAAGCACAGGTTGTCATGGTTTTTGTGAAAGAGGACCATTAATGGTTATAAAACCAAAGGGTGTTTTTTATGAAAATGTCAAAGTTGACATGCTTGATACTATTTTGGAAGAAACTATTCTTAATGATAAAATTGTAGAAGATTTTCTCTATAAAGATCCTATTAATAAAAATAAAATTACTTTGGAAGAAGAAATTCCTTTTTATAAAAAGCAACATAGAATTTTAATGAAAAATAACGGCCTTATAGATCCAACTGATATTAATGATTACATTGCAATAGACGGGTATAAAGGTTTTATTAAAGCTATTACTGAAATGGATTCTGATAAAATTATTGATGAAATAAAAGAATCAGGTTTAAGGGGTCGTGGTGGCGGAGGATTCCCTACTGGTATTAAATGGGAGTCAAGTAAAACAGTTGACAGTGATAAAAAATATATAATTTGTAATGCAGACGAAGGTGACCCCGGTGCATATATGGACAGGAGCTTGCTGGAAGGTAATCCTCATTTAATAATTGAAGGTATGTTAATAGGTGCATTTGCAGTTGGTTCTGATGAGGGTTATGTTTATGTCAGGCATGAATATCCTTTAGCAGTTAAAAATTTGGAAACTGCTATTAAACAGGCTACAGATTTAGGACTTCTTGGTGAGAATATTCTTGGCACAGGATTTAGTTTTAATTTACATATAAGTAGGGGAGGTGGAGCGTTTGTTTGCGGAGAATCCTCTGCATTAATTGCTTCAATAGAAGGTAAAGTTGGTGAGCCAAGAGCAAAGCATATTCATATGTCTGAAAAAGGACTCTGGAATAAGCCTACGGTACTTAACAATGTTGAGACTTGGGGAAATGTTCCTTTTATTATTAATAACGGAGCAAAATGGTACAGCTCTATTGGCACTGAAAACAGCAAAGGCACTAAAATATTCTCTCTTGTTGGGAAAGTAAACAATACAGGTCTTGTTGAAGTGCCAATGGGAATTACATTAAGAGAAATAATTTTTGAAATAGGTGGTGGAATTTTAAATAACAGAAAATTTAAAGCTGTTCAGACAGGAGGGCCTTCAGGTGGTTGTATTCCTGAATCGCTTCTTGACATCCATGTGGATTTTGACGAACTTGTAAAAGTTGGCTCCATGATGGGCTCAGGTGGAATGATTGTTATGGATGAAAGAACATGTATGGTTGATGTTGCCAAATATTTCCTCAACTTTCTAAAAGAAGAATCTTGCGGAAAATGTACCACTTGCAGGGAAGGTATTAAAAGAATGTATCAAATTCTTGATAAAATCACAAAAGGTGAAGGTTCTGAAGATGACCTTGTTCTTCTTGAAGAAATTGCAGAAGTTACCAAAGAGGGTTCACTTTGCGGCTTAGGAAAAACTGCTCCTAATCCAGTATTAAGTACTTTGAGATATTTCAAAGATGAATATTTAATGCATATAAATGAGAAGAAGTGTTCAGCCGGCGTATGTAAAGACTTGAGCAGTTTTTCAATTAAAGAGGATAAATGTGTGGGATGCGGCGCATGTAAAAGAAACTGTCCTGTGGATGCTATTAGCGGAGAAAAGAAGAAACCTCATAAAATTAATCCTGATAAATGCATCAAATGCGGTATATGTTATGATAGCTGTAAATTTGATGCAGTTAAAATTAATTAAAAGGAGATTAGTAATGAAAATAAAAGTAACAATAGATAATAAAATAGCAGAGGTTGAAAGAGAAACCACTATTTTGGAAGCAGCAAAATCTCTTGGGATAAAAATACCTACCTTGTGTTTCCATGAGGCATTGTCTCCTTATGGTTCCTGTAGATTATGCCTTGTGGAAGTAAAGAGGGGCAATAAAACAGAAGTAACCACATCATGTAATTATCCTATTACCAAAGAGATTGAGGTTGTTACCAATAGTGAAAAAGTTTTAAAATACAGAAGAATGGTTTTACAGCTTTTACTTGGCAGATGTCCTGATAATCCTGTGTTGCTTGAAATTGCAGAAGAGTTTGGCATAGAGCAGCCTATTTTTGATGCTGACGAATATGATGACTGTATTTTATGCGGCAGATGTGAGAGAGCTTGTAGAGAGGTTGTAGGCGCTAATGCTATTACATTTTCCGGAAGAGGTGTAAAAAGAAAGGTTGAAGCACCTTTTGGAGATTATAATGATCTTTGCATAGCGTGTGGAGCGTGTGCTTTTGTTTGTCCTACAGGTGCTGTGCAGGTGCAGTTTGATGGGGAAAATAAAATTATTGATAAGTGGGAGAAGGTTTCACCATTGATAGAAGTTGAAAACAGCGGACAAGGTATAATGACAGAGGCACAAATAAAATATTTCCAAGATAAATTTCATTTTAATCCAATCATAAAAAAATAAAAGTGAGCTTGCTCACTTTTATTTTTCTTTTTCTTTTTTCAAGTTTTGACTTAAATCAATTTTCATATTACTTTTCTGTGTTAAACAATATAAAATAAAATATTGAAAGGAGTCTGGTATGAAATGCCCGGGACAAGATATGAGATATTGGAAATTTGATTCAATTTATGAAATAAAATGCCCATATTGCGGCAATCCTGTTGAATTTTTCAAAGATGAACCTACGAGAAAATGTAAAAATTGTGGCAAAAGAGTTGCAAATCCCAAAATGGATTTCGGATGTGCGGCATATTGCCAGTATGCAGAGCAGTGCCTTGGAGAATTACCAGCAGAGTTGTTGAAGAACAACGATGATCTTTTGAAAAATAGAGTTGCAATTGAAATGAAAAAATATTTTGAAAAAGATTTTAAGAGAATTTCTCATGCAACAAAAGTTGCAAGATATGCTGAGCAAATAGGCAGAGAAGAAGGGGCACATCTCGGAGTACTCTTATGTGCTGCATATCTTCATGATATTGGTATAAAAAACGCAGAAAAAAAATATAACAGTAATGCTCCCAAATATCAGGAGCTTGAAGGACCTGAAGTAGCAAAAGAGATTCTTGAAAAGTTAGATGCTAAAAAAGAATTAATTGATGAGGTTTGTGATATTGTCGGACATCACCACCATCCTCGAAATGAAGAAACTGTTAATTTCAAATGTTTATACGATGCTGATATGATAGTGAATTTAAGTGAAGAATTAACTGAAGGAAAACTTAGCTTGGAAACAGTGAAAAACAGAATAGAAAATAATTTTTTAACTGAAACAGGTAAAAATTTAGCTAAAAAAACATTATTGAAAATAAAAGGAGGAAAATAAAATGAGAGTTTTCAGACAAATTATAGAAATAGACGAAGAAAAATGTACAGGATGCGGATTATGCGTTCCTGCATGCGAAGAGGGTGCTATACAGATAATAGACGGTAAAGCTAAGGTAGTTGCAGAAAAGTATTGTGACGGATTAGGCGCATGTCTTGGGCACTGTCCTGAAGGTGCTATTAGGGTAGTTGAAAGGGAAGCTGAAGAGTTTGACCCAGAGGCTGTTGAAGAGTATTTAAAAAACAGGGAAAATATATCGTGTGTAAGTTGCGAAGAGGCTAATAAACCTAAAACACAAAGATTAGAAATGTCTTTACTTGGACAGTGGCCTGTTCAGATAAAGTTGGTACCTCCTCATGCTGCTTTTTTACAAAATGCTGATTTGCTTATTTTAGCCGATTGTGCAGCTGTTGCTTATCCGAATCTTCATGAAGACTTTTTAAAAGACAGAGTTGTAATGATGGGTTGCCCAAAGTTTGACAACAAAGAGGAATATGTTGAAAGATTTGTAGAAATTTTCTCTACAAATGATATAAACTCTATTACTGTTTTAATGATGGAAGTTCCTTGTTGTTCAGGTTTAAGAGGTATTCTTGAAAAATCCCTGTTTGAAGCAGGTAAAAATATAAAAGTTGATTATAAGATATTATCAATTAATGGAACATTAAAGAATTAAATATAGTTTTACTTAAAATAGAAAAATTAGGATTTGGGAATTAGAGTCCCAAATCCTATATTCCAAACTTACATTATAGATAGTCTTAAATTGATTCAATATTAAATCTAAAACTCTTTTCAAATGCATCATAATCTATAGGTAGTTTTAACTTGACTTATTACCTAATCGAATAGTATATAAAATCTGTAAACATGGAAAAAGAGAACTTGTCCGATAATTGACACAACTTTATTTCCAAATTTAATTTTTTAAGAGGGTCAGATTGTGGAGCTTTTTAAAATTGAAGTTTGTAATGGCAATTCAGGATGCCCTAATTCCTTAACAAGTACAGAAAATATCGTTCACAAATTGTATCAGATTGCTGTATCTGAAAATTTGGAAGAATTTATTCGTTCAAAAATCAAAGGTCCTATAAGGCAACATCATTGTTTCAGAGTATCAATAGCAAATTGTCCCAATGCCTGTTCTCAAGTTCAAATAAAAGATATGGGTATTGTTGCAAAAGTTAAAATAGAAATTAATAGGGATAGTTGTATTAACTGCGGTAAATGTGCCAAGGTTTGTTTTGAAGGAGCATTAATTTTTAAAGATAAAAATCTATCTTTTTATAGGGAAAAGTGCATTGGTTGCGGTATGTGTGTAAAAGTATGCAAAGAAGAAGCAATAGATATTGTTCAAAGAGGTTTTCAGGTTCTTGCTGGAGGTAAATTAGGCAGACATGCAATGCTTGCCTTTGAGATAGCACAGTTTGTTACATTGGAAAAAACAATTGATATTTTCAAAAAATTAATAAATTATTATAAAGAATATTCAATTTTTGGAGAACGTTTAGGGGCAATTTTTCAGAGATTGAAATTATCTGAATCTGATGTAAAGAAGCTATTTTCCTAATTTTGAACAAATAAAGAAAGGAGGTAAAAAAATGAAAATTTTCAAAAAATTGTTATTGATGTTCCTTTTGTTTTCATTTGTATGTGCTGGCAATCTCATGGCTAAACCGTCTAAATGTGAAGATTGCCATAAAAAGCTCAACCCTGGCATTGTTAAAGATTTTAACAGAGGAAAAATGGCAAAAAAACTCAGATGTAAATCTTGCCATGGTTCTGCTCACAAAACATCAACAGATTATGCAAAAGCTAAACTGCCTACTATTAATACATGTAAAAGATGCCATAAAAAACAGGTTAAGCAATATATGTCCGGTAAACATTCGCTTGGTTTGCTGCCTGTAATAGCTTTTCCTGGTTTTGCCCATAAACAGCCCAAAGCTTTTATAGCAGGTCAGAAAGGTTGTAATGGCTGCCATAATCTTGGAATTACCAATGAAAACATTAGAAAAAATGTTGATTATAGAAAGTATTACAAATATGGTATGGATTGTCAAAATTGCCATACGAGACATGCTTTTTCTGTAAAAGAAGCAAAAGAACCGGAAGCATGTAACAGTTGTCATACAGGTTTTGACCATGCTCAATGGGAAATGTGGGAGCATTCCAAACATGGTGCTGCTTATGAGACAGATAAGGAAGCTCACAGAGGCCCAACATGTCAAGATTGCCATATGCAGGAAGGTAATCACAGAGTTATGACTTCCTGGGGGTTTTTAGCATTAAGACTTCCTGAAAAAGATAAAGAATGGATGGGATACAGAGTTACAATATTACAGGCATTAGGTGTTCTTGATGCAAAGGGCAAGCCTACAGCAAGATTGGATGTTGTTAAAAAAGCTAACCTTGCAAGGCTTGATGAAGCTTCATTTAACAAGGAAAGGCAAAAAATGATTGATACATGTAAAAAGTGCCATTCTGAAACTTTTGCAAAAGAGAATTTAAAAAATGCTGATCAAATGATAAAAGCATCTGACAAGATTTTTGCAGAAGCAATTAATATAGTAAAAGATCTTTATAAAGATGGTATTATTGAGAAAAAAACCAATCAGGCTACATGGCCATATCCAGATTTACTAACTTTCTATGAAGTAAATACTCATGTTGAAGAGCTTTTATATGAAATGTTTATGGATTATAGGATGAAAACTTATCAGGCTGCTTTTCATATGATGCCGGATTATACAACATGGTACGGATATGCCAAGTTAAAAGAAGCACTTGTGGAAATGAAAAAAGAAGCTGATATTATGAGAAAAATGAAAGCTAAAAAATAAATATTTTCTCCCCTCATAAAGAGGGGAGACTCTTCTTGCTAAAAATAAAAAACAATAGCTGTTAGTCTATAAAGCTTAAAGAATTTTTCATTTTAAACTAGTAGAAAATCCTAATCCCAAATAATTTTCCATAATAAAACAAAAATTACTTGATTTTTTTTTAATCTGTTAGTATGGTGCAAATCTAATTTTATAAGGAGGTAGTTTATGTTTGTAGAGACATTATATGCAGCAGGCAAAGGAGCAGCAAATCCAGGAGCGGCTATTGCTCAGATGGTTCCTTTAATATTAATTTTTGTTGTTTTCTATTTTTTACTTATTAGACCTCAGCAAAAAAGAGCAAAAGAGCATAGGAAAATGTTGCAGGAATTAAAAAAAGGCGATGAAGTTATAACTTCTGGTGGTATTTACGGTAAAATTGTTGGAATAACCGATGAAGTTTTGACCCTGGAAATTGCTGATAATGTGAAAATAAAGATTGCAAGAACTTTTGTGAGTGCTAAGTCAAATAAATAAAGTCTAAGATTGAGGTGGATATAAATGATTAGAAGTTTAAAATTGAGATTCCTTATAATTATTGGTGTGATTATCTGGGCGATTGTTTATATATTGCCAACAGTTTTCAATGGCACACCATCAGGATGGCCCTCCTTTTTACCATCAAGTAAGATTCATCTTGGGCTTGACCTGCAAGGTGGTATGCACCTGATTATGGAAGTGAAAACAGATGAGGCAATAAAAAGTACTATTGACAGATATACGGATAATATAGCATCAGTTCTTAAAGATAACAAAGTGCATTATAAAGCTGTTAAAAGAGAATCTATGCATATCCTTATTAATGTTGACGAAATTGACAGGGATAAAATTACTCAGATTCTCTCTGAAGAGTTTCCTAATCTTGAAATTAAATCTTTTAAAAATGGTAGTTTGGTTATGCAATTTACAGATAAATATCTTAAATATTTAAGAAAGTTTTCAGTAGACCAGGCAGTGGAAACCATTAGAAACAGAATTGACCAGTTTGGTGTCACAGAGCCTGAAATTAGAGCTATGGGAGACAATAGAATACTAATAGAGCTACCTGGTATTAAAGACCCTGACAGAGCACTTAGAATAATCGGTAAAACAGCCCGTTTAGAGTTTAAATTAGTTAATGAAAATATTGATATAAAAAGTTTTGATCCTAAAAATGTTTCTGAAGATAGCCAGATTTTATATCAGTATGTTAAAGATGATATGGGCAGAGTAATTTCAAAGAGGCCTGTTATTGTATATAAGAAAGTTTTGCTTTCAGGTGAATATATTAAAGATGCAAGGGTTAATATTAATCCAACTTATAATGAACCGTATGTTTCTATTGAATTTGATTCTCAAGGAGCAAAACTTTTTGACAAAATAACAGCTGAGAATGTTGGAAAAAGACTTGCAATTATTCTTGATAACAGTGTTTATTCAGCACCTGTTATACAAGAGAGAATTTCTGGGGGCAGGGCACAGATTACTGGAAGGTTTTCTGAAAAAGAAGCTCATGATTTAGCTATTGTTTTAAGAGCAGGTGCACTTCCTGCACCAGTTAAAGTATTGGAAAAAAGGACTGTTGGCCCTTCTCTTGGCCATGATTCAATTAAAAAAGGTTTTTATTCCATGTTTATAGGTGGTATTATAGTTTTCATTTTTATGATATTCTATTATAGTTTGGCAGGTATTGCTGCTGATATTGCACTTGGATTAAATATATTGTTTATTTTATCTTGTTTAGCTGCATTTGGAGCCACATTAACTCTTCCCGGTATTGCAGGGATTATTCTGACAATTGGTATGGCTGTTGATGCAAATGTTCTTATTTTTGAAAGAATCAGAGAGGAGCTCAAGAAAGGAATTAAAATTCGGGGAGCAGTTGAAAATGGATTTTCAAGAGCTTTTGTCACAATTTTTGATGCAAATATAACTACATTAATTGCAGCTATTGTCCTATATCAATATGGTACCGGGCCGATTAAAGGTTTTGCTGTTACTCTTTCCATAGGGATTATTTCCAGTATGTTTACAGCTATTTTTGTGTCAAGGTTCATATTTGACTATGTTTTAACAAATTATAAAGTAAAAAAAATCAGAATCGGTTAATGGAGGAATTTTTTAAATGGAATTTATTAAACCAGGAATAAATATAGATTTTGTTGGCAAAAGAAAGCTGTTTATTTCAATTTCACTTTTAATTATTGCAATAGGAATAGTATCTCTAATAGTCAAAGGTGGCCCAAAGTATGGTATTGATTTTGCCGGTGGGACAATAGTACAGATTAAATTTAAAAAAAATGTAACTATTGGTAATTTGAGAAAATCTATGGGTAAGGATGTTTCTGTTCAGACTTTTGGTGAAGCAGGAGACGAATTTCTACTGAGATTTTCCCAATCTTCAGCTGATACAGAAGCTCTTTCAAAAAATATTACAAATATATTAGTTAAAAATTTTGGTAAAAACAGTTATGAAATAAGAAGAATTGAAATGGTAGGACCTAAAATCGGGAAAGATTTGAGGAAAAAAGGTTTACTTGCTGTTATTGTAGCACTTATTGGTATTTTAATATATGTTTCAGTGAGATTTGAGTTCAGGTTTGCTGTTGGCGCTATTATTGCACTGGTTCATGATGTTTTGATTACACTTGGATTGTTTTCAATTTTAAATAAAGAGATTGACCTTACTGTGTTAGCAGCTTTTTTAACAATAGTAGGTTATTCACTAAATGATACGATTATTGTTTATGACAGAATCAGAGAGAATATGAAAAAGTACGTTAAGGGATTATTTGGAAATATTATAAACAGAAGTATTAACGAAACTTTGAGCAGGACAATTCTTACATCAGGCACAACACTATTTGTTGTTTTGGCATTGTTTGTTTTTGGCGGTGGAGTTATTCATGATTTTGCACTTGCTCTTCTTATAGGTATTGTTGTTGGAACATACTCGTCTATATACATTGCAAGTCCTATTCTGTTATTACTTGATAAAAAAAAGAAAAAATGAAAATAAAATTAATAGAAATTTTTACATCTATTCAAGGGGAATCTTCTTATGCAGGATTTCCCTTTTTTTTTATAAGATTAGCAGGGTGCAATCTCAGATGCAGTTATTGTGATACAAAATATGCTTATAATGAAAATGCACCGGAGGTAGAAATAGAGGGAATTTTAAAAAAGGTTGAAAGTTCTTTAATAAAAAATGTTTTAATAACAGGTGGAGAACCTTTATTGCAAAAAAATGTTTATTTTTTAATGAATGCAATATTAAATTTAAATAAACGAGTTTTTTTGGAAACCAATGGTTCTGTTTTATTGGACAAAGTTAACAAACAAATTGTTAAAGTTGTTGATTTTAAGACTCCTTCAAGTAATATGTCAGAAAAGAATAATATTAAAAATATTGGATTTTTAAATGAAAATGATGAAGTTAAATTTGTTATTGGAAATAGAGATGATTTTAATTGGAGTTTGGAATTTATAAAAAAGTATAATCTGCTAAATAAAATTAGAAATATCCACTTTTCACCTGTTTGGGGTAAATTAGAAGGTAAAATATTAGGAGAATGGATTTTACAATCAGGTGTTAATGTGAGGTTGTCCTTACAACTGCATAAAATTCTAAATATGAAATGAAAAAATCTTATTATTACGGTCATAGAGAGAGGATAAGAAACAAATACCTGCAAAAAGGGATTGGTGCATTAAATGACTATGAAATTATAGAGCTTCTTTTATTCTTTTCAATTCCTGTTAAAGATACCAAACCTATTGCAAAAGAGTTAATTAAAAAGTATGGTTCAGTAAAAAATATTTTTGCTAATTTAAATAAAAAAGAGTTTACAGATATTAAAGGATTAGGTCAAAATTCTTATTTACTTTTTTCATTAATAAAAGATATTCACAAACTTATTGAAAAAGAAAAATTAATTAAAGATTTAACTGTTATTAAATCAAAAGATGATGTTATACAATTTTCCAAAAACATATTGTGGGACATTGACTTTGAGCAATTTTGCTGTTTATTTTTAAGTTCAAAAAATGAAATTTTAAAATTTGAAATTTTAGAGCAGGGTACAGTTAATGAAGCTTATATTTACTATAGGAAATTATTTGAAAAAGCTTTTGAATATAAGGCTACAGCTCTTATTTTAATACATAACCATCCTTCTGGAAGAGAAGACCCATCAAAAGAAGATATTCATATTACCAATGAGATTATGAAAATATCCTCTTCCCTTGGAATAACTCTCCATGACCATATTATAATTGCAGGTAGCAAGCACTTTTCTTTTAAGGAAAATAATTTAATCTGACAAAAAGATTCACTAT
>CAZBLP010000027.1:0-27946 GCA_964492825.1 uncultured bacterium | reverse complement strand
TTTTTACATTTATCTGGTCAAATTTGTTAAAAACCTGGTACCTGCTTATTTCAACTACAATCAGAGAAGCAATAAAAGATGATACTACAATCATGGTAATAATGATTAATTGGTAAATTGCCGCTTTTACAGGATTTGCTCCGCCTAAAATCATACCAGCCATTAATCCCGGAATCCAAACAAGTCCGAGAGATTTCATATTGTTAATTTTAGGAAGCATTGCAACTTTTATACAGGGAATTTTTATTTTATTGTATGCCAACTTGCTTGGCAATCCAAGTCCTAACATAGTTTCTATTAATAAATTTTTATCTTTCAACTCTCCTTTTAATCTGTCAAAAGCAAGTGAAACGCTATTCATTGCATTTCCTATAACCATCCCACCTAATGGCAAAATAATTTGAGCTTTATTTTCTATTACTTTTGAAATAAACATTATTAAAATTATTGAGAATGAGGATATGTAGATTGATATAAAGGTTATGAAAAAGCTTTTTTTTAAAAATTTGCCATGGTGATATGCAGTAAGCGTCCCGAAAAATGCCATAATGAAAAGAGCTAAAAAAGTAAAAATATTTGAAAGCTGAAAAAGTTTTAAAATTATGAAAGATAATATTATTACCTGAATTAAGGCTCTTACAAAACCTATGATTATATCTTTTTCTATACCGAGTTTTAGATAATTTGCTGCTAAAAAGGTTAAAACAATCAAAACAGCACAGATAATTAAGGGATATATCAATTTTTTTCCTCTAATATACTATTTTTTAAAACATACTTTTTATTTGAAATAACATTACCAAATTTTAAATTATGAGTAACAATTACAAAACTAATATTAAATTTTTCTCTTAAATTTTCAATTATTTCTTTTAAAATATCAATATTATCCTCATCAAGCGCACTGGTTGGCTCATCAAGTAAAATGACATCAGGTTTGTTTATTATTCCTCTTAAAATAGAGATACGCTGTTGCTGACCAATTGAAAGATTATTCATGGAGGAGTTTAATATATTTTTGTTTAATTTGAACTCGTGTAATAAATTTATAATATTTTCCTTTTTTATTTCAGAATTTACTATTTTAAATTCCGAATATACATTTTTTGCAATTGCAACAGGAGTCTGAGGTATGTAACAGATTTTTTTTCTTAAAATTGTAGGCTCATAGTTATAAATATTTTTTCCTTTAAAGATGATTTTTCCGGAACATGGGGAGATTAAACCGTTTATAATTTTTAAAAATGTTGATTTTCCTGTACCTGATTCTCCTATAATAACAGCAATTTCACCTTTATTTAAGGAAAAATTTATGTTATTCAAAATGATATTTGAGTTGTAAGAGAATTTGACATTTAATACGTTTAATAACATAAAGGCAAAATACCAGAAGATGATAATAAGTGCAAGCAGAAGAACCGATGTTCCAGCTTTTTTGGGGAAATATTTTTATGAATCCCTTATAAAAGGTGAATTTAAGATAATCAATCCTTTTAACAGAAAAGCAACATATTTAAAATTTAACCATAGTGATATTGATGGGATTGTTTTCTGGACTAAAAATCCAAAACCTTTTTTCAAGTATTTGAAAAAATTAAAAGAGCAGGATTTCAGATTTTACTTCCATTATACAATAAACAACTATCCTGAAAAAATTGAGCCGAACTTAGCTGAAATAACCGATAGAATAGAGATATTTAACGAGTTAAATGAATTAATCTTGCCTAATAAAATAGTATGGAGATATGACCCTATAATTTTAACAGATAATTTTAATATAAGTTTCCATAAAGAAAATTTTGAATATATTTTGCAAAATATTGAGAAAAATGTATTCAAAATAACGGTTTCGCTAATAACAATATACAAAAAAAACAAAAGATATTTTCCAGATATAGAATTAAACAGAGGGAAAGAGGCAAAAATTTTAAATGAATTGAATTTAATTGCCCGGAAATACAATAAGTCTATTACAACCTGCTGTTATAAAATAAATGGAATAGAGCAGGCAAAGTGTATTGATGGTAAAATTTTTAATAAAAGTCTTAACGTAAAAAAACATTACGGCCAGAGAAAAGATTGTAATTGTGATAAAAGTATAGATATTGGAGATTACAGAACATGCAGGTATAAATGCATTTACTGTTATGCAAGATAACTAAGCTTATCTATGCTAAGTTCTTTTCTAATTCCAAATCTTGTTAAAACAAAATCGTATTTAACAGGATCCTCAGGAGCTATTATTTTAAAATGATTTGTAATTTCTTTTGCTGTTTTCATATTTCCGTTTTTATTTTTTGTAAAACCAATCATTTTGGAAATATTGAGCATATGTGTATCAAGGGGAATTATAAGGGATGAAGCTGGAATTTCACTCCATATTCCTATATCTACATTATCTTTTCTTATTAGCCACCTTAAAAACAGAAACAATCTTTTACATGCGCTTCCTTTTGAAACATCAGGAATTAAAGTAGGTGATTCAGAGAAAAATTTTGAAAATAATTTTAATGTTTCCACAATGTTTGAATCAGTTTTCTTGTACAGTTCATAAAACAGATTAAATAATGAATCATAATTTTCATAAATTTTTTTCAAAGAAATAAGAATATTTGAAACTTCTTTGCCTGTGGTAAATCTGTGTTTGAAATTTTTAAAGTCATTAATGATTTTTCTTTCAGGTGCTGATAAAATATAGATATAAGGATTAACTAAGGTATTTGTTATTTTTCTTATACTTTTTAAAATAGTAGTAACATTACCATAAGCAAGAGACGATGAAATCAGCGCAATTATTTCAATGTCGTATTCTTCTTTGTATTCATACAGAAATTGTAATGGGTCAGGAGAGACAAATTCCCTTTTGTTGTATTTTTTGTATAATTTTTCCAAATATTTTTTTAACTGTATTTTGTTATCCATATTCTTAAGCTTTTATCCCCTCTTATAAGAGGGGATATGAGGGGTATGAGTTTACCAATTTTTGCACACAAGCTGAAAATGATCTATCTCGTGTGCACATGCAGGACAAACATCAGGAGCTTCTGTGCCTGTATGTGTGTATCCGCAATTTCTGCATTGCCATACAATTTCAGAATCTTTTTTAAACACTTTGTTTGCTTCAATATTTGCAGCAAGTGCTTTGTATCTTTCTTCATGGAATTTCTCAGCAATTGCAATTGATTCGAATATTTTTGCAATATGTTCAAAACCTTCCTCTCTTGCTGTTTTTGCAAATTCCGGGTACATTATTGTATGTTCATAGTTTTCACCGCCAGCTGCTTCTTTTAAATTCTCAAGAGTTGAGCCAATAACGCCTGCTGGAAAGCTTGCCTGAATTTCAACTTCACCGCCTTCCAGTAATTTAAATAATCTTTTAGCATGTTCTTTTTCCTGATTTGCAGTTTCTTCAAATATTGCAGATATTTGAACGTATCCTTCTTTTTTTGCTTGTGATGCAAAATATGTATACCTGTTTCTTGCCTGGGATTCACCTGCAAATGCTGTTAAAATATTTTTTTCAGTTTTTGTTCCTTTCAAACTATTCATAAAACCTCCTTCTTTTTTTAGGGTTGTATCTACGTTTTGTTTATAAAATATTTACATATTCAACGTTGAACTTTGAACCCGTATTATTTCCCTGTTGGTGCATAATAGCACCTTTTTGGTGAATCTATTTTACCCTCTTTTTTAAGCTCTTTGATAATTTTTGAAACCTCTTTGCTGTCAATGCCTGTTTCTTTTGCAATATCACCTGGTCTTAACGGTTTTCCTGCTTTTTCAAATGCTTTGAGAACCAATTCTTTTTTATTTTCCATTTTTTTACACCTCCCTTTATTAGATTTTATTTTTATTAAATTTTCCAAAACATCTTCAACATGACCTTTGACTTTTACTTTTTTCCATTCTTTTACAATATTTCCATGTGGGTCTATTAAAAATGTGGAACGTATTGTACCGTAATACTCTTTGCCGTAAAGCTTCTTTTTCCCCCAGGCGCCGAAAGATTCAATTACTTTGTGCTCTTCATCTGATAATAGCAATATGCCAATATTGTGTTTTGCAATAAATTTTTTATGACTTTTTGGTGAATCTTTGCTAATTCCAATGATAACAGCATTTAGTTTCTCGAATTCATCTTTTTTTTCTGTAAAACTTACAGCTTCTTTGGTTCATCCGCTTGTAGAATCTTTTGGATAGAAATATAATACTATCCATTTTCCTTTGAAATCCTTTAAACAAACTTTTGTGCCAGTTTGATCCGGCAGACAAAAATTTTCTATACTCATAATTATTCCCTCTTTTTTGAACAATTTTCGCAAATACCTCTTAAATAAATTTCGATTTCATTTATTTTGTGATTTAAAACAGGTTTTTTTAAAAACAAGTCATTAAATTCTATATCTTGAATTTTTCCGCATTTAATACATACAAAATGTGCATGAGGAGTAAGATTGAAATCATATTTGCTGGTATTATCAGTATGAATGACATTTAAAATTTTTAGTTTCACAAAAGTGTCAAGAATGTTGTAAACTGTTGTTTTTGAAATTGAAGGAAAAATTTCCTTTAAATGCTTCCATACATCCAAAGCCGTTGGATGGAATTTTGTATCTTCAAAAAAAGATAATACCTCTATCCTTTGCGGAGTAACATTAATATGAGCCTGTTTTATTATTTTGTATAATCTTTCCTTTTTTGTAATCATTATAAAAAAGTAATAATACAAAAAGAGGATTAAGTCAATATTTTTTTAGAAATTATCAAAAATATTTGACATTTGACTATTTGTGTAATAATGCAAATTTGCTAACCGAAATAATTTAGAATTTATTCAAATTTGAAGCATAAGGAGGGAATATGCACTACAAGGAGGTTGAGGAAAAATATAAAGAATGGGCAAATATCTTAAAAGCGCTTTCCCATCCAATAAGGCTTTATATTATTGAATTATTAAAAGATGGCGAAAAATGTGTTTGTGAAATTGATGAAAAACTGCATATTGACATGTCTACTGTTTCAAGGCATTTGTCAACTTTAAGGAAATCAGGAATAATTAAAGATGAAAAACGAGGAAATCAGGTATATTATACTTTGAAAGTGCCTTGTGTATTAAATTTTTTGCATTGTGCTGAAAATGTTACCAAAGAAAGTATTGAAGAGAAAATCAAGATTTTAAACATGTAAAATGTTTCTGATTTATGTTTTATTAAATATTACTCTTTGTTATATTTACCGGAAAATTAATTTGATAAGCACTTCAATGAGATTTAATTAAAATCTTTAAAATAAAATCAATTAATCCCAGAAAAATTTGAAATATTTTATATTTTATTTGTTAAATTGTATAACAGCTTAATTTAACACATTTTTCTGAAAATGAAATAAGGATATCTTTTAACTTGAAAAAAAGTTTTTTGTATGCTATCAGCGGTAAAATTACGCACACTCTGCTTTTTCTTTCATGGTTGTTTTTATAGAAAGTCGCAGGGTGGAGGAAAAAACCATAGGAGGAGTTATATGTCTGTTACAATGAAAGAGTTATTAGAAGCAGGGGTTCACTTTGGCCATCAAACCAAAAGATGGGACCCACGAATGAAGAGGTATATCTTTACAGCGAGAAACGGTATCTACATTATTGATTTGCAGCAAACAGTCAAGCTATTTAAAGATGCTTACGATTTTATTAGAGATGAAGTTGCTGCAAAAGGTAAAAAGATTATTTTTGTTGGCACAAAAAAACAAGCTCAAGAATCTGTAAAAGAAGAAGCTGAGCGAAGTGGAATGTTTTATGTTAACCAGAGATGGCTTGGCGGATTACTTACCAATTTCCACACCATTAAAAGGTCAATTGAGAAGTTTAAAAAGCTTGAAGCTATGAAAGAAGAAGGGGTTTTAGAGCTGCTTCCTAAAAAAGAAGCAATGAAGCTTACCAAGGAAATGAACAGATTACAGAAGTTGTTAGGCGGTATTAAAGATATGGAAGAACTGCCAGGAGCCCTTTTTGTTATTGACATTAAAAGAGAAAGAATAGCATTGAATGAAGCTAAAAAACTTGGCATCCCAATTGTAGCGGTAGTTGATACCAATTGTAATCCAGAAGAAGTTGATTTTGTTATTCCCGGTAATGATGATGCAATTAGAGCAATTAAACTTTTCTGTTCAAAAGTTGCAAATGCAGTTATAGAAGGTCAAAGAACTTATGAAGAATCTTTAAATGCAGATGCTGATAAAGAATTTGAAGATGAAGTTGTTATCCAGGAAGGTGAAGAAGCAAAAGTAGAAACTTTTGAAAATTAAATAAAATATATAAACAGGAGGAATGAAATAAATGGACATTTCGGCTAAAGTGGTTAAAGAATTAAGAGATAAAACAGGCGCTGGAATTATGGATTGTAAAAAAGCGCTAAAAGAATGTGAAGGTGATATAGACAAAGCAATAGAATACCTTAAGAAAAAAGGTATTGCAGATGCATCTAAAAAATCAAGTAGAATTGCAGCAGAAGGCTCAGTTGCTTCATATATACATATGGGCGGTAAAATAGGAGTGTTAATAGAAGTAAATTGTGAAACTGATTTTGTTGCTAAAACAGAAGATTTTCAAAGTTTAGTTAAAAACTTAGCAATGCAGGTTGCTGCTGCTAATCCGAAATTTGTTAAAAGAGATGATGTTCCTGAGGATTTTATCCAGAAAGAAAGAGAAATATACAGAATCCAAGCTCTTGAAAGCGGTAAGCCTGAAAAAATAGTTGATAAAATAGTTGATGGTAAAATTGAGAAATATTATCAAGAAATATGTTTATTAGAACAGAAATTCATAAAAGACAGTGATAAAACAGTTGAAGAAATAGTAAAAGAGACAATTGCAAAAACAGGTGAAAATATTGTTGTTAGAAGATTTACAAGATATCAGCTTGGTGAAGGCCTTGAGAAAAGAAGTTGCAATTTAGCAGAGGAAATTGAAAAAGAATTGAATAAATAATGAAATATAAACGTATACTTTTAAAATTAAGTGGCGAAGCTCTTTCAGGTAGTCAACATTACGGTATTGATAATTATACTTTAAACTTTATTGCTGATGAAGTTAAGAAAGCTTATGATGAGAAAATAGAAATTGCCATAGTTGTTGGTGGAGGAAATATATTCAGAGGAGTTCAGGCAGCTACTAAAGGTATGGACAGAGCATCTGCAGATTATATGGGTATGCTTGCTACTGTTATTAATAGTTTGGCTCTTCAGGATTCGCTGGAGAAGCATGGCATTCCTACCAGAGTTTTATCAGCAATTGAAATGAGAGAGATTGCAGAGCCGTATATTAGAAGAAGAGCTATTAGACATTTTGAAAAAAACAGAATTATAATTTTTGCTGCTGGAACAGGCAATCCATATTTTACTACTGATACAGCAGCTGCATTAAGAGCTCTTGAAATAGGTGCATCACTTTTTTTAAAAGCAACTAAAGTTGACGGTGTTTATGATAAGGATCCTGCCAAATTTCCAGATGCTAAAAAATTTGATGTATTAACATACAAAGAAGCAATGAATAAAGACTTAAAGGTTATGGATATGACAGCTTTTAGTCTATGCAGAGAAAATAATTTGCCAATTATTGTTTTTAATATGGTAAATGAAGGCAATATATTAAAGGCTGTTTCAGGGAATAAGGTAGGCACTTTAATTAAGGAGGAATAAAATGGAGCCTGTTGATAAAATATTAAAAGAAAATGAAAAGAAGATGGAGAGTGCTGTTAAAGTTTTTCAGGATGATTTGGGAAGAATCAGGACGGGAAGAGCCTCATTATCCTTAATTGACGGAATAAATGTTAATTATTACGGGACAAAAACACCTCTTAACCAGGTTGCTACACTTTCAGTGCCTGATAGTAAAACAATTACTATTCAACCATGGGAATCGAAATTTTTAGGTGAGATTGAAAAAGCCATTTCACAATCAGATTTAGGCCTTTCGCCTGTGAATGATGGTAAAATACTTAGAATAGTATTACCACCGTTAACTGAGGAGAGGCGGTTGGAACTTGTTAAAAAGGTAAATAAAATGGCTGAACAAGCAAAAGTTGCTGTTAGGAATATAAGAAGAAATATAAATGAAGATATTAAAAAATCAGAAAAAAACAAAGAAATAACAGAAGACGATATGAGAAAAGGTTTTGAAGATGTACAAAAATTAACAGATAAATATATTAAAAAAATAGAAGAAGTAGCTACAAAAAAAGAAAAGGAAATTAAGGAAATTTAATTCAAAAGGAGGTATTAAAATGTATGAGATTACTGATGAATGTGTAAGTTGTGGTACTTGCGCAGAAGAATGTCCTTCTGAAGCTATTTCTGAGGGCGAAGACAAATATGTTATTGATCAAGACAAATGTACAGAATGTGGAACATGTGTAGAAGTATGCCCAACAGGGGCAGTAGTAGAAAAGTAAGTTCTAAGGGGAGAGTTTCTCTCCCCTATTTTATTTTTAAGAAAGTTAGATATGAAATTACCTGAACATATTGCAATTATAATGGATGGAAACGGCAGATGGGCAAAAAAACATGGGAAAAAGAGATTTTTTGGCCATAGAGAAGGTATGAAAAGAGTTAAAGATGTGGTAGAGCTTGCAGCAGAAAAAGCCATTCATTATTTAACTTTATTTGCTTTTTCCACTGAAAATTGGCTTAGGCCAAAAGAAGAAGTAAAATTTCTAATGACTCTTCTTGATGAATTTATTAAAAGAGAAGTTAACAAGTTGAAAGAAAACAATATAAAACTTAGATTTTTAGGAAGTTTTGAAAAAATTTCAGAGAAACATCTTAAACTAATTAAAGAAGCTGAAAAAAAAACTTCTGATTGCACAGGATTGAATCTCAATATTGCTCTTAGTTACGGAGGCAGGCAGGAGATTTTAGATGCTGTTAAAGCTATAATAGCTGATTTAAATAAAAAAATTATTACAGAAGATGAAATCACAGACAAGTTGTTTTCACAATATCTTTATACCAAAGACATTCCTGATCCTGATTTATTAATAAGGACAAGCGGAGAAAAAAGAATCAGCAATTTTCTTTTATGGCAGATAGCTTATACAGAGTTATACATTACAGATACCTTATGGCCTGATTTTAATAAAAGTGAATTTGAAAAAGCAATAATAGATTACACAAAGCGGGAGAGAAGGTTTGGCAAAGTAAATGGTTCTTAGAATAATTTCAGCTATTGTTGCAGTATTAATACTTTTTTTATTCCTTTTTCATCTGTCAAAGGGATATTTTTATTTTTTCGTTTTTTTAGTTACAATCATATCTCTTGCAGAGCTTTATAAAATAATTTTTAAACAAGTCAACTTTTATTTTATTTTAGCTGTTATTTTTACATCTTTTTTATATAAATTAATGTGGAACCAGTCTGTTAATTCTTTTTTCCAACTTTTTACCGGATTGATTATTTTGCTTTTTTCATATCTGATAATAAGATATGATGACTTTAAAAAAGAATCCATAAATATTTCAAAATTTTTATTTTCACTTATTTATTTGCCTTTAATGTCTTTATATGCGCTTTATATTTACAGTTTTAAAAATGGACAAATTTTTCTTTTACATTTTTTTATAATCTGCTGGGCAACTGATACTTTTGCATATCTTGTAGGTACTTTTTATGGTAAAAACAAACTTTGTGAGAAAATCAGTCCAAAAAAGACTTTTGAAGGGTTATGGGGTGGACTTTTAGGCGGTATTATATTCGGATGTCTTGGAGAAATATTTCTAAATATTAATTTTTACCATTTGATTGCTGTATCTTTGTTTACTTCTGTTTTTTGTGTGTTAGGAGACCTTTTTGAATCTCTTATTAAAAGAAAATTTAATGTTAAAGATTCAGGTATATTGATTCCGGGACATGGAGGTATTCTTGACAGAATTGACGGATTGTTGTTTGCACTTCCAATTTACTACTTTCTCATAAAGCTTTCCTTATGAAAACAGTTAATATATTCGGCTCTACAGGTTCCATAGGCACTCAGGCATTAAATATTATCAAACAATACAGTAACAGATTCAAAGTAGTAGGTCTTACCTGTGGTGAAAATATTTCTCTGTTTAATAAGCAAGTGAAAATTTTTAAACCTGAAATTGTTTGTATTAAAAACAAGAAAGATATCTCATTATTAGATTTTCAAGGCAAAGTTTTTTGCGGTTCTGATGGATTAAGAGAATTTGCAAATTATAGAAAAGTAGATATATCTTTAATTTCAATAGTTGGTACAGATGGAATTATACCTGCCTATGAAGCAATTTCAAACAGCAGACTGATTGCCCTTGCAAATAAAGAGTGTTTGGTGTCAGCAGGTAAATTTATTATGGAAAAAGCTGTATCATTGAAGGTTCCTATGATTCCTGTAGATAGTGAGCATAGTGCTATATATCAATGTTTGCAAAATAAAAATGAAGTTGAACGTATAATTCTTACAGCCTCAGGAGGTCCATTTTATAATTTTCCAAAGGAGAAATTTAAGAGTATTACTGTTGAAATGGCTTTGAATCACCCTACATGGGACATGGGAAGTAAAATTACAATAGATTCATCAACCCTTATGAATAAGGGCCTTGAAATAATTGAAGCTAAATGGTTGTTTGGAATTGAAGCTGATAAAATTGATGTATTAATACATCCTCAAAGTATTGTTCATTCTATGGTGGAATATCAGGATGGTGCTATTTTGGCTCAGCTCGGCATTCCTAATATGGAAATCCCGATAAGTTATGCTTTGTTTTATCCATTTAGAGCAAAATTAAACAAAAAGTTGGATTTGACCCAAAATAGTTTACAATTTTATCATCCTGATTATGATAAATTTCCAACCTTAAAATTTGCATTTAAAGCATTGGAATTAGGTAAAGGTTTTCCTGCTGCCATTAATAAAGCCAATGAAGTTGCAGTAAGAAGATTTCTGAAAAAAGAAATAGGTTTTACAGATATTTTTGAAATAATAGAAAGCGTTTTTAAGTTTGAATTTCCAAAATATTGCAATTCATTGGAAGATGTTTTTAAAATTAACAAAGAGGTTGAAAAAATATTATGATTTATATTGTTTCTACTATTATAGTTCTTGCGGTGTTAATATTTGTGCATGAACTTGGACATTTTACTTTTGCAAAATTGTTTAAAGTTCATGTTTTAAAATTTTCCATAGGTTTCGGGCCTAAACTGTTTTCTTTTAAAAAAAGAGAAACAGAATATATGGTCTCCTTAGTTCCATTTGGTGGATTTGTTAAACTTCTTGGTGAAGACAAAGAAGAGGAGATTGAACCGGAATTAAAAAACTTTTCATATCATTCAAAAACAGCATTGCAAAAAATTTTAATAATATTTGGTGGGCCGCTTTTTAATCTATTATTTGCCGTTATTGTTTTCTCTTTTCTTTTTATGAAAGGAGTACCTGTTCTCCAACCTTACATTGGAGGTGTTCAAAAAGGATTACCAGCTGAACATGCAGGGTTGAAACCAGGTGATAGAATAATTAGAATAGCAGGTTTTGAGATTAAATCATGGGATGATGTTTCACGTATAATTTCGGAAAGTAAAGGGGATTTCCTGAATATTTCTGTTTTAAGAGACAATAAAATTGTTAAAGTAACCTTAAAACCAAAAATCAGAGAATATAAGAATATATTTGGAGAAAAAAAACAGAGGTATTTTATAGGTATTTATGCTGATACAAACAAATACCAAATTATTCATTATAATCCTGTATATTCATTTTGGCTTGGTACTAAAGAGACCGGTAAATGGATAAAGTTAACTTTTTTAAGTATTGTGAAAATTATAGAACGTGTTATTCCTCTAAATACAATTGGAGGACCTATTTTAATAGGTCAGATTGCAGGACAGCAAGCCAAAGCCGGTGCTGCAAATTTTCTATTTTTTCTTGCAATGATAAGTGTCAATCTTGGAGTTTTAAATCTTTTGCCAATTCCTATTTTAGATGGAGGACATATTGTTATTATTACTCTTGAAGCAATCAGAGGCAAGGAGATTGATATTAAGAAAATTGAATTTATACAAAAGGTAGGTCTTTCTTTTATTTTGATTTTAATGTTCTTTGCATTTTATAATGATATTTTAAGGTTAATAAGGGGATAATGTTAATTTTAGCTGTTGACACATCAACTTCTTCAGGTAGTGCTGCAATTTTAGAAAATAGGACTATTTTAGGAGAGGTTTTTCTTCAATTAAAAACCACTCATTCAGAAAGAGTTTTAACAACAATTGATTCTTTATTGAAATTTTTAGATATTGATATTTCAGATATTAACCTTTTTGTTTCAAGTATAGGGCCAGGTTCTTTTACAGGTATTAGAATTGGATTGAGCCTTATTAAAGGATTTGGCTCAACAGCCAAAAAACCTATAATCGGCGTATCTTCTCTTGATGCCCTTGCTATGGAATTCAGAAAAGAGGGGAAATTTTGTTCTTTTATTGAAGGTAGAAAAAACGAGGTATTTTACTGTGAATATATCAGAGACAATGACAGAATAGAAAAAATCAGTGATTATAAATGTGAAGATAGGTCAATAATTAAAAATTTTGAAAAGAGTATAGGGATTTTCAATAATGAAGATTTTTTTAACTCATCAAATAAAGGGATGCTGTTAGCACACAATTTTGCTTTTATAGGTTTTGACAAATACGTAGCAACTGATAACAAGGAAGATTTTTTAAATTATAAAGTAACACCTCTCTATCTCAAAAAGTCTGATGCGGAAATCAATTCAAAATAAAATCAACTCTCCAAACAGTTCTTAAAATATTAAAATTTATCTTGACAAAAAATAAAATGAGTTATATAATTGTTATATAGCTAATAATTATATAACAAATAAAAGGAGGTAGAAATGGAATATACTGATATTGCAATAATAGGAGCATCTGCTGCAGGACTATCAGCTGCTCTGACAATTAAAAGAAATAAGCCACAAACTAAAGTTACTCTTTTTAGAAAGTTTGAAAAAACACCTGTTCCTTGTGGCATACCATATATTTATGGTACTTTAAAAGATGTAAAAAAAGATATTATCCCTGATGAACATTTTTCTTCGCTTGGTATAGATATAAAAATTGCCGAAGTTAAAGAGATTGATAAAAAAAATAAAAAAGTTTTTTATAATGGAAGTTATATGGGGTATGATAAACTTTTAATTGCAACAGGTTCTATACCTTTTGTCCCGCCAATTGGAGGAGTTGAACTTGAAAATGTTTATGCAATAGAGAAAAATCCCAAAGATTTAAAAATTATAGAAGATACATTAAAAGATGCCAATAATATTGTTATTATTGGAGGCGGATTTATTGGTGTTGAAATGTCAGAGCAGATTGCAAAATTAAAAGGTGACACTGCAAATATTACAATTATAGAAATGATGCCTCACTGCTTAATGGCTGCAATTGAAGAAGAATTTTGCATTGAAGCTGAGAATGAGTTAAGAAATCTTGGTATAAATATTTTTACAAATTCTCAAGTTACAAAGTTGGAAGGTAAAAATAAAGTTGAAAAAGTAATTTTGAAAGATGGAAAATGGATTAGAGCAGATGTTGTTATAATTGGAGTTGGAGCAGCACCAAATGTGGAAATAGCTGAAAAAAATGATATTCCTTATGATAAAAGGAGCGGAATTTTAATAAATGAATTTATGGAAACAGGGGTAAAAGATATTTATGGTGCAGGTGATTGCGTTGAAAAATTTTCTTTTATTACTGGAAAACCTTCAGGTGTCAGGTTGGCATCAGTTGCTGCATATGAAGGGATAGTTGCTGCTAACAATATATTTGGAAATAAAATTGAAAATAAAGGTGCTGTTGGAGCCTTTTCAACTAAAATAGGTAATGTGGCTTTAGGGTCAGCAGGTTTTACAAGAAGCATGAGTGAAAGAGAAGGTATTGAATATATAACCGGTGAATTTGTGGGGCCTGATAAGCATCCTGCAACTTTGCCTGATACGTATAAAAATATGAAGGCAATTCTTATTTTCAGAAAAGATAATGGCAAGATTGTCGGCGGACATATAAAAGGGAGCAACATGGCTGGTGAAATGGTAAATATTATAGCAGTTGCAATTCAATCAGGTTTAACAGCAGAAGATTTGTATTTTATGCAGATTGCTACGCATCCTCTCCTTACAGGCTCTCCAATAGCCCATCATATTAACAGAGCTGCAGGAGATGCATACTTTAAAATGAAGAATAGGTAAAATATTTAATACTCAGGGGGTAACTCCCCTGTTTTAAACATTTCAGAAAATATCAAATAAATTACTAATTCCAATTTATATAAGTTTAAAAAATACTTGATTTTTCATATTTTATATGATAATCCGACGAAAAATATATTTGTTGGCACTAAAATGGAAGTGGGTCAACAGCCCACTTTTTTTATTGGAAAAATGGATTCAAAAAAAATAGAATTAAAAACATATGAATTAATTGAAGATTATTTAGAATCTATAGGATACGAATTAATATTAGTAGAATTTTTAAGAGATCAAAAAGGCTGGGTCTTGAGGTTGTATATAGACAAGGAAGGTGGAGTTACTATTAGTGATTGTTCCAGAGTCAGTGAGCTTGTTAATCCAATTTTGGATGTGGAAATGAATATTAATTTTCCTTATAATTTTGAAGTATCGTCACCAGGTTTGAATAGGCCTCTTAGGAAATTGGAACATTTTCAGAAAGTTATTGGAGAGAATGTAAAAATACAGTTAAAGGAGCCTATAAAAAATAACAGGCAAAATATAAAAGGAGTTTTAAAAAAAGTGATTAATGAAAGAGTTATAGTAGAAACATATAATGAAGAATTGGAAATACCAATTTCACAAATAAAAAAAGCAAATCGTATTTATAAATTTTAGAGGTGTAAAAATGGGGTTTAAACTTAGTTATGTATTAGATCAAGTTAGCAAAGAGAAAAATATTGATATTGAGAAACTTATTCAAGGAATTGAAGAAGCTGTTTTAACAGCTGTACAGCGAAAGTATCCTGATAGAGAATTGGAAGCTCAATACAATGAAGAAACAGGAGAGGTTGAAGTTTTTGAATTTATAGAAGTAGTTGAAAAGGTTGAAGATTCATATACTCAAATATCACTTGACGAGGCTAAAGAAATAGACCCTGAAGTTCAAATTGGAGATTATTTGGGTTTAAAAATTGATTCTGAAGAGCTGGGGAGAATTGCCATTCACCAGGCAAAAAATACTATTATCAATAAAATCAGAGAAGCGGAAAAAGAAGCTATTTACAATGAATATAAAAATAAAATAGGTGAACTTGTTATAGGATTTTATCAAAGGTCTGAATTTGGCAATATTATAGTTAATCTTGGTAAAACAGAAGGAGTTATTCCCAAAGTTGAGCAATCTCCTGCAGATCATTTTAAGCAAGGAGAGAGGATTAAATCAGTTATCATTGATGTAAAAAGAGAAGCAAAAGGACCTCAAATTATTCTTTCAAGAACCCATCCTAATCTTCTTATTAGACTTTTTGAGTTGGAAGTACCTGAGATATATGAAAAATTTGTGGAAGTTAAAGGGGCAGCAAGAGATCCCGGTAACAGAGCTAAAATAGCTGTTAATTCCAGAAATGTAGATATTGATTGCGTAGGCGCATGTGTTGGTGTGAGAGGCTCAAGGGTAAACGGTGTTGTTAGAGAATTAAACGGAGAGCGTATTGATATAGTTAGATGGGACCCTGAGCCAATTAAATATGTTATTAATGCGTTATCACCTGCTCAAATTTCCAAAATTTTATTAGGTGAAGACGGTAGAACCATGGAAATAATTGTTCCAAATGAAAATCTTTCACTTGCAATTGGCAAGAGAGGGCAGAATGTTAAATTAGCTGCAAAATTAACAGGTTTCAGAATTGATATTAAAAGTGAGTCTCAGTCTGATGAAGATTTTGAAAAGGTTTATAAACCTTTAAAAGAAAAGCTTGGTATGGATTTTATAACCATGAGAATTTTGTATGATGAAGGTTTTAGAACAATTTCTTCACTTATGGAAGCAGACCCTGATGATTTATCTGAGATTCTTGGAATAGATGTTGATAAAGCATATGAAATTGTTGATGCAGCTAAAGAACTTCTTGAAGAACCTTCTGATAATTCTGAAAAAGAGGAAGTAAAAGAATCAGAGCAAAACAATAAAGAAAAGAATGGCAAAGAATAAGTTTTTAAGAACTTGTGTTATTTGTAAAAATATAAAGCCTAAAAAAGAGCTTTTCAGATATACCATATACAATAATGAGCTTATTATTGATTTTTATCAGAAGCTTAATGGAAGAGGTTTTTACACATGTAAAAATTTAGAATGCATTCAAGGATTAAATGAAAATATAATCAGAAAAAGTTTGAAAATAACGGAAGATTTTAAATATCAACCAAGTGAAATAATAAATATGGTTATTAGAAACTTAAAAAAGGAGATATTTAATAATTTAAAGATTGGCAATAAATCAGGAGTATTGGTTGCAACATTGAACAGATTTGTTGAATCAGTTGCAAAAAATGATTTTAATGTTGTATTTGTTGCAAATGATATCTCTGATAATAGTTTTAAGAAAGTTAAAAAGTTTTTAGAGGATAAAGACGTTATTCATATATTTGATAAAGAAGAGTTGGGAGAGATTTTCAACAAAACAGAAGTTAATATTGTTGGTATAAAAGAGTCTGAATTTCAGGATATGATTATGGAAAAAATCAAATTATTAATAAACTTATTAGGGGGCTAATAATATGGATAGGGAAAAAATTCTTAGTTTAGCTAAAGAATTAGGAATAAGCCCGGAAGAGATGCTTAAAAAAATTGAGAAAAAAAGAAAAGACGCAGGTATTTCTCATGAAGAAGCAACAGAGCAAGTAAAAGAGGAGCATATTGTATCAGATGGGACTAAATTTGTGGAAAAAAGGGTTGGCTCTAGAGTAATAAGGAGGAGAAAAAAACCTGAAGAAGCAAAAACAAAAGAGGAAGTTAAACCTGAAGAACCAGAAACAAAAGATGCCCCTGAAGAAATAGATGAAAAACCTAAAGAAAAGGAAATAAGAAAATTAGAAGAAATAGAAAAAGCAAAAGAAAAATTAAAGGAAAAATTAAAAGAACAGATTAAGAAAAAAAGAGGCAGACCCAAAAAGGTTGTTGTTGAAGATGATAAAAAAGAAAAAGAGGAAAAACCTAAAAAAGAGCCTAAAAAGCTTAAAACTGTTCCAGAAGCTGAGCCTAAAATTGAACCTCAAGTAGAAATTATATCAAAAGATAAAAAAGTTAAAGAAAAAGAAGCCAAACATAAAGTAGAAGAAGATAAGAAAAAAAAGAGAAAAGTTAAAAGATTTAAAACTATTTTTGACAAAAGAAAAAAACTTAAAGATAAAGATATTGAAATTTCAGGTGAGATTGACCTTTCCAAAGAAACTGCTGTTGGAGAAGCAGGTGATATGGAAGGAAAAAAGGAAAAAGGTAAAAAGAAGAAATCTTCAACTATGCCCATAGTAAAAGAGTCAAAAAGAAAAATCAGATTGGAATCAGAAGAAATTACAGTTGGTGATTTTGCTAAAATCATTAATATTAAATCTGGTGAATTAATTAAAAAATTAATGGAAAACGGTATTATGGCCACTATTAATAATAGCATTGATATTGATACTGCTGCTCTGATGGCTACTGAATTTGGTTATGAAGTGGAAAAAATAACCAATGTTGAAGATAAAATTATTTCAGAATTTGATAAAACAGATAAAGAAGAGGATTTATTGCCAAGACCTCCTATTGTTACTATAATGGGTCATGTTGACCATGGTAAAACTTCACTTTTAGACAGAATAAGAAAGAGCAATATCACTTCAACTGAAGCTGGAGGAATTACACAGCATATAGGTGCTTACAGGGTTGAGGTAGATAATCATATAATTACTTTTATTGATACTCCTGGTCATGAAGCTTTTACAGCAATGAGGGCGCGGGGAGCTCAGGTTACTGATATTGTTGTGTTGATAGTTGCTGCTGACGATGGTGTAATGCCTCAAACTATTGAAGCTATTCAGCATGCACAGGCAGCGGAGGTTCCAATTATTGTGGCAATTAATAAAATAGATAAAGACAATGCAAATCCAGAAAAAGTTATAAATCAGCTAATGGAGTATAACCTTATTCCAGAAGACTTAGGTGGAGATACATTATTTGTGAAAGTGTCTGCTAAAACAGGAAAAGGTGTTAAAGATTTATTGGAAGCTATTATTATTCAAGCTGAGATGTTAGAGTTGAAAGCTAACCCAAATAAAAATGCAAAAGGTTATGTTATTGAATCTAAGCTTGAGAAGGGTAGGGGAACTGTTGCAACTATTTTAGTTTCTGAAGGTACACTTAAAATAGGTGATTTTCTTGTAGCTGGTACTCATTTTTGCAAAGTAAGAGCTATGATTGATTATATGGGAAAAAGGGTAAAAGAAGCTACTCCTTCTACACCTGTTGAGATTTTAGGTTTTAGTGGTGTACCTGATGCCGGCGAAATGGTTTTTGCTCTTAAGTCTGAAAAAGAAGCAAAAGATTTGATTACGCATAGAATTAATAAATCAAAAGAAAAAGAGATTACTCAGAAACAGAAAATATCTCTTGAAGATTTGCAGAAACAGATTTTAGAAGGTGAGTTAAAAGAAGTTAATGTTATTATAAAAACAGATGTACAGGGCACAGCAGATGCTATAAAAGTATCTATTGAAAAATTAAAAACAGAAGAAGTGGCAGTTAAAATTGTTGCAACAGGTGTTGGCGGAATTACAGAAGGTGATGTATTGCTTGCTCAGGCGTCCCATGCAATTATCATAGGTTTTAATGTTAGACCTGATTCTAAAGCAAGAAAATTAGCAGAACGTGAAAAAATAGAGATAAAAACATACTCAATTATTTATGATCTTATTGATGATATTAAAAAGGCACTTGAAGGTCTGCTCTCACCTGATTTTGAAGAGGAATATCATGGCAGAGCTGAAGTTAGACAATTGTTTAATGTGCCGAAAGTCGGTGTGGTTGCCGGATGTTATGTTGTTGATGGGAAAATTACAAGGAATTCAAAAATAAGACTTTTAAGAGACAATGTTATTGTGTTTGAAGGTGAATTAGCATCTCTTAAACGATTTAAAGATGATGCAAAAGAAGTGCAAGCAGGATATGAATGTGGAATGGGAATTGCCAACTTTAATGATTTGAAAATTGGAGATATAATTGAGGCATATGATATTATTGAGAAAGCAAGAACCCTTTAAATTTGTTCAATATTTAATATTTTTTGAGGAAAATATTAACTAAAAAATAAAAATGTTTGTAGGTGCAGGTAGAATAGAGATAAATATTCCTTATGCTCAATCTTTAAAAGAGAAAAGGGCAGTGATTAACAGTATTAAGAGTAAAATATCAAACAGATTTAATGTGTCTATTTCTGAAGTGGACAGAGTAAACAGTAAAAATATAGGAGTTATAGGTTTTAGTATGGTTTCAATTGAAAAAGACTATATTAACGGAGCTTTTGAGAAAATATTGGATTTTGTAAATGACTCATTTGATATAGTTGTTTTAAATGAAAATTACGAGATAATGAAGTATTAAAAATGTATAAGAGAAGTGATAGAGTATCAAAATTAATAAAAATTGAAATTTCAAATATGCTCCTTTTTGGTGAGCTTAAAGATCCTCGAATCCAAGGTGCAAAGATAACCAATGTTGATGTGGCAAATGATTTAAGTAAAGCAAAGGTATATTTTTCCATTGAAGAGGGAATGAGTTCCGATGATGCAATAACAGGTTTCAGAAATGCAAAAGGTTTTATAAGAAGGAGGTTGGGAGAAGTTTTATATATGAAAAAAATACCTAATATTTTTTTTATATATGACCATTCTGTTGAAGATTTAAATAAAATAGAAGAGATAATTAAGAAAATTTATAATGAATAAAGTTGTTGAAACCTTAAAAAACAGCAGGAATATTTTAATAATTTCTCACAGGAATCCAGATGGTGACACTATTGGTGCAAATTTTGGACTCTATCTTTCTTTGAAAAATTTAGGTAAAGAAATAACTTCTTATTGTGACAGTGAGATTCCCTTTGAATTTAAGTTTCTGTTAAGTTCTGAAATTAATTTTACAAATGATATAGAGCAAGTTTTGAAAAAGAAATTTGATACAGTTGTAATGATTGATTGTGCAGATAATAATAGGGTTAAAAATTTTGATAAAATCAGAATGTCTTGTAAAATTTTGATTAATATTGACCACCATGTTACTAACAATAATTTCGGAGATATTAATTTGGTCCAACCAGAGAAGAGTTCAACAGGGGAAATTGTTTACAACATATTAAAACAGGGAAATTTCCCTTTAAACAAAGAGATAGTTGTTCCGCTTTATGTGGCTGTTATGACAGATACAGGCTCATTTAGATATTCCAATACAACATCTGAAACTTTTATTGTAGCAAGTGAGTTAATCTCATATGGGATTAATGCTTATGAAATTACTGAAAAGGTATATGAAAGCAAACCTTATAAAAGAATCTTACTTTTAAAAGAGGCATTAAATAATCTTTATTTAAGTGAAAATAAAAAAGTTGCGGTTATGACTCTAAATAAGGATATTTTGAAAAAATATAATGCTTCTTATGATGATACAGATGGGTTTGTAAATTATGGTAGAAGTATAAAAGGTGTTGAAATCTCAATATTTATAAAAGAACAAGATGATGGATGCAAGTTAAGTTTCAGGAGCAAAGGGAACATAGATGTTGCAGAAATAGCTCTAAAGTGCGGAGGTGGTGGGCATAGAAATGCTGCAGGAGCCTTTGTTAAATCAAACCTTAATGCAACAATTGAAAAAATAAACTGCATACTGAAACAGTCAGGTTATTAATATAGAAGATATGGAAAGTGTAACAGATGGGATTTTGTTAATAGATAAGCCAGAAAAAATAAGTTCTTTTAAGGTCTGTAAAATAATTAAAAAAAAATTAGGTGTAAAAAAAGTAGGCCATGGGGGGACACTTGACCCCTTTGCTACAGGATTAATGGTAATAGGTATTAACAGGTGTACTAAGCTTTTGCCTTATTTTATAAATACAAAGAAAGAGTATCAGGGGAAAATGGTTTTAGGTGAAAAAAGAGATTCTTTTGATATTACAGGGGAAATTACAGATGAAAAAGATTATTCACATATTAATAATGAAATGATTTATGAAAATATAAATAATTTTTTAGGTGTGATTAAACAAAAGCCACCTATTTTTTCAGCACTTAAACATAAAGGGAAACCTCTGTATAAATATGCGAGAACAGGTGTTGATGTTAGTAAAGATGCAAGAACTGTTTTTATTGAGGAATTTAGAATTCTAAATATTGATATTCCTGAAATAGAATTTTATATTAAATGCTCAAAAGGTACTTACATTAGAAGTATTGCAAATGATTTTGGCATTAAACTTGGCACTTATGCGTATTTGTCAGAATTAAAAAGATTGGCGATTGGTGACTTTCATTTAAAAAATGCTGTTTCTCTGAATAAAGTGGATAAAAAGAATATTATTAAGTTTGAAGATATTTTTAATGTTAAAAAATTTAATGTTAAAGATAAATATATGAATCTTTTTGAAAATGGAAATCAATTATTACCTGAGTATTTAGAAGGTTTTTCCAACACAAAAGGATTTTTTTATGTTAATAGCAAAAACAGTATTGCTTTATCAGAATTTGACGAAGAGCAAGGAGTTATAAAAATTAAAGTATTATATAAAAAAACTTTACATTAAATTGTTTTGATGATAAAAAATTACAACAAATAATAGGAGGGTAAAAGTGTCAATAGAACCATCTACTAAAAAAACAATTATTGAGAAATTTAAACTACACGACAGTGACACAGGTTCACCTGAAGTGCAAATTGCTATTTTAACAGAAAGAATTAAAAACCTTACAGAGCATTTCAAAATGCACAAAAAAGACCACCATTCAAGGAGAGGGCTGTTAATCCTTGTTGGTAAAAGAAGAAGATTACTTGATTATCTTAAAAGAAAAAATGTAGAAAGATACAAAAAAATATTAAGTGCGCTAAACTTAAGAAAGTAAGGTTTTTATAATGGAAAAAATTGCAGTTAGTAATAAAGTAGCAGGAAAAGAGTATCTTTTTGCAACAGGTGAATTAGCAAAACAGGCAAACGGTTCCATATTAGCACAGTGTGGAGACAGTGCTGTTTTAATTACTGCTGTTGCAGAAGAAAAAGCTAAAGAGGATTTGGATTTTTTTCCTTTAACAGTTAATTATGTTGAGAAAGCATTTGCTGCTGGGAAAATTCCAGGTGGTTTTATAAAAAGGGAAGGCAGAGCTACAGATTATGAAACTTTAATTTCAAGATTAATTGACAGAGCATTAAGGCCGAGATTTCCTGAAGGTTTTAAAAATGAAACTCAGGTTATAGCTACGGTTTTATCACTTGAAAATGAAAACAGAGCTGATGTTTTGGCTCTTAATGGTGCTTCTCTTGCCTTGTCAATTTCAAATATACCTTTTAACGGTCCAATTGGAGCTGTTAGGATTATTTTAAAAAATGGAAGTTTTGTTATTAATCCAAGTTCTGACATTGAAGATGCAGAAATTAATCTGTTTGTTGCAGGAACAGAAAATGCCCTTATTATGGTGGAAGGTGAAGCAAAAGAAGCAGATGAATCTGAAATTGTAGAAGCATTGGATATAGCTCTTAAACACATTAAAGAGTTTATTTTATTGCAAAAAGAGCTTATAGAAAAAATAAATATAGAAAAAATGGAATTTGAAGTTAAAGTACCTGATAATCAACTGAAAAATCAGATAATGACAAATTATATTGATAAAATAGATAAAGCTATATTTGTGCCTGAAAAACTAAACAGAAAAAAAACATTAAAAAAATTAAGAGAAGAGATTCAGAATAATTATGAAGAGGATATAGGTGATTTTTTTAAAGAAATAGTTGACGAGAGGGTAAGATATTATATTGTTGAAGAAAATAGAAGAATAGATGGCAGAAGTTCCAGAGACGTAAGATCAATTACCTGTCAAGTTGGAATTTTCAAAAGAGTCCATGGTTCAGCAGTTTTTACAAGAGGTGAAACTCAGGCGTTTGTTTCAGTTACTCTTGGCACAGGTGAAGATGAACAAATTATAGACTCACTAACTGGAGAAGAGTCCAAAAGATTTATGCTTCACTATAATTTTCCTCCATTTTCAGTTGGAGAAGTTGGATTTTTAAGAGCTCCAGGAAGAAGGGAGATTGGACACGGTTATCTTGCAGAACGTGCTTTAAGTGCAGTAATCCCTTCAGAAGAAGATTTCCCATATACAATGAGAATTGTTTCAGAGATTTTAGAATCTAATGGTTCATCATCAATGGCCACTGTATGCGGAGGCTCTTTATCATTAATGGATGCAGGTGTTCCTATAAAAGCTCCTATTGCAGGTATTGCCATGGGATTAATAGTTGAAGGAGACAAATATGTTGTTTTGTCTGATATTTTAGGTGATGAAGATCATCTTGGTGATATGGATTTTAAAGTTGCAGGCAGTAAAAACGGTATTACTGCAATTCAGATGGATATTAAAATTGCAGAGCTTGATTTTGATATTTTAAAAAATGCTCTTATACAGGCCAAAGAGGGTAGACTACATATCTTAGAAAAAATGAATGAAGTTATTAATGCTCCGAGAGCAGAATTATCTCCTTATGCTCCAAGATTGTTAACAATGCAAATTAATCCTGATAAAATCAGAGATATTATAGGACCTTCAGGAAAAACAATAAAAAATATTATTGATGAAACAGGAGCAAAGATAGATATTGATCAAAGCGGTAGTATTAAAATATTTGCTGACTCAAAAGAATCACTTGAAAAAACTGAAGAAATAATATCAACTATTGTAAAGGACCTTCAGGAAGGCGATATTGTAGTAGCAAAAGTTATAAAAATTTTGGATTTTGGTGCAATTTTGGAACTTAAGCCAGGCTCTACTGGACTTTTGCATATATCGGAAATTGAAAACAGAAGAATTAACAAGGTTACAGATGTTTTAAACCTTGGTGATGAGGTTAAAGTTAAAATTATAAAAATTGAGAGAGATGGTAAAATAAAAGTCAGCAAAAAATCTGCAGAATAATTTCGGAGTAGTAAAATGATAAAAAAACTTATTAAGAATTTAATTATACTTTTTTTTATTATAGTTATTGTAGGTGGAATAGGAGCAGGAATTTATTTTCTTTCACCTGAGGTAAAATTAGGTGAAGTTGCTTTATTATATAAAGTAGTTGGCAAAGATAAAGGTTTTACAGGCAAGGTTCTTACACCAGGTAAATATTATGCTTTTTTTACAGA
Source organism: uncultured bacterium (assembly GCA_964492825.1). GTDB lineage: Bacteria > DYJV01 > DYJV01 > DYJV01 > DYJV01 > CAZBLP01. The sequence continues at coordinate 3,520 of CAZBLP010000027.1, read as the reverse complement.
GTATAATCCTTTTATTCATAAGATATACAAAGTAAAACTACCCTCAAAAACCCTTCATTTCCAATGTACATCTGAACCAGGAGTAAAATTTGATATAAATCTTATATATGGAGTTAAAGAAAAAGGTTTAAATGATTTTCTGAATAAAGTTTCCAAAAATGAAGCAGATTCAATTGTTAAACTGTATGTTATTTCATCAATTAAACAGTTGTTGGTAAAATATAATCCTGATGAGATTTTGGATAAAAGTTTTAATTTAAAATTTAAAAACCAATTAATGCAGTTTTTAAAAGAAAAATTAGGTTTTTTTGGCATCAATGTTAATCTTGTGGAATTTAAAAATATTATGCTAACAAAGGAACTTAAAGAATTATATGAAAAGTACAAAGAAGCACAGAAGAAACTTTCATTATTAGAAATTGAAACTGCACAAAAATTAAAGGAAACTAAATTAGCCAATGAGATAAAAGAAAAAAATTTGCAATATATGTTAAAAAAAGCAGAGGTTGAAAAGCAGATAGCCAAGTTAAAAGTGGAAAAAATGGCTATTTTAAGAGAAGAAACCAAAAAAAGAATTTCCGAGGAAGTGGAACTTTTCAGCAAACCTGGCGGAGCTATAGCTGCCAAATTGGAAGCTATTAGACTTTTGTCGTCTTCTTTTGGAAAACCTGAAAAAGTGTTAAACAAAGTAGGTGCAGTTTTTAATAAATGATTCTATTAACCTTGAAATAAACTTGCCATGTTATGAAACTTTTTTTATTAGTTCTGTCTATGGTATTAATTATAGAAGGCTTACCTTATTTTATATTTCCTGAGAAAATGCAAAACTTTTTAAAAATATTATCTGAAGTAGAGCCAAACAGTTTGAGAAAATATGGTTTTTTTATGATATTGACAGGGCTCTTTCTTTTGTATTTGTTTAAATAATGGACATTTCCTTATTTGATTATTCATTGCCATCTCATTTTATTGCAAAATATCCAAAACAGGTTAGAGATGAATCAAATCTTTTAGTGTATAACAAATCTTCTCAATTAATTACCCATACAAAGTTTCATAATATTTTATCATATTTAGATAAGGAAGATATATTAATAGGCAATGATGTAATGGTAATTCCTGCAAGAATTTTTGGCAAAAAGAAGAGTGGAGGCAAAGTTGAGATTCTATTAATTAAAAAATTAGATGAGAATATATGGAAAGTATTAATAAAAGCATCTAAAAAATTAAAAAGTGGTGAATATATTATTTTTGATGATTTTATGGGAAGAGTAATTGAAGGAAATAAAATAGAATTCAATATAAATCTTGATTATGACAAATTGTTTGAGATTCAATCACATATCCCGTTGCCGCCTTACATAAAAAGAAAGGACAATGAAATTGACAGAATAAGGTATCAGACTGTTTATTCAAATAGAGAAAAAAAAGGTGCAATTGCTGCTCCAACAGCTGGATTGCATTTTACTGAAAATATTTTAAAAAAACTTAAAGAAAAAGGGATAGAATTTCATTATATTACCCTGTATGTAGGTATTGGTACATTTTCTCCTGTAAGGGTAAAAAAGATAAAAGAGCATAAAATGCATAAAGAAACATATGAAATACCTGAATACCTTGCGGATATTATCAATTCAGCCAAATTAAAAGGTAAAAAAATTGTTACTGTAGGTACTACTACAGTTAGGGCTCTTGAGGATAATTTTAAAAAATTCGGAAAAATAAAACCTGGTAGATTTGATGCTGATATTTTTATTTATCCTGGATTTAAATTTAATGTTGTTGACAAATTGATTACCAATTTTCACCTTCCTCAATCAACTCTTCTAATGCTTGTAAGCGCATTTGCAGGAAGAGAAAATGTTTTGAAATGTTATGAAGCAGCTAAGAAAAAAAATTATAAATTTTTCAGCTATGGTGATTGTATGATGATAATTTAATTTTAGATTATTCTATTTCTAATATTTTTGTTGCTTCATCTTCAGGTAATTCTTCCACTTCTTTTAATTTTCTTGCCATTGCCCTTGTTCTTACGCCTGTTTGCTCTAAGGTATTAGTTGCAGTATCCAACTGTTTTTTTACCTTATCAAGAATATCTCCGAATTTTCCAAATTCTGTTTTTACTGCTGACAATATTTTCCATACTTCAGCTGACCTTTTCTCAATTGCAAGAGTTTTAAATCCGACTCTCAGGCTGTTTAATATTGCGCTTGTTGTTGTGGGACCTGCAATAATGACTCTGTTATTTTGCTGAACTTTTTCCATTAACCCCGGAATTCTTATTACTTCTGCATAAAGTCCTTCTGTAGGTAGGAACATAATTGCAAAATCTGTAGTATAAGGAGGATTAATATATTTTTTGGAAATATCTTCTGATGATTTTAAAATTGATTTTTCAAGTTCTTTTCTATATTTTTGTACTGCATCAACCTCTCCTATTTCAAGGGCATCAATCAGTTTAATATAATCTTCCTGAGGAAATTTGGAATCAATAGGAAGCCATACATTTGATGTGTCTCTATCTTTTCCCGGAAGTTTAACTGCAAACTCAACACGTTCTGAGGAAGCAGGATTGGTCTGAACGTTTTCTGAAAACTGGTCAGTTGTTAATATTTGATCCAAAATAGCATGAAGTTGTACTTCACCCCATGTTCCTCTGGATTTAACATTTGTAAGTACTCTTTTTAAGTCTCCAACACCAGTAGCAAGATTTCTCATTTCACCAAGTCCTTTTTGAACTGCTTCAAGCTGATCACTTACAAGTTTGAAAGATTCTCCAATACGTTTATGCAGAGTAGTCTGTAATTTTTCTTCTACGGTTTCGCGCATTTTTTCAAGTTTGTTGTTGTTATCTTCCTGTATTTTTAATAGTTTCTCTTCAACTATTGTCCTTACTTTTTCCAGATTTACTTCAAGTTTATTAGTCATTTCCTTTAGAGATAAATTAAATTCATTAAACTTTTTTGATTGCATTTCAGTGAGATCTTCTATAACCGTACTTAATCTTTTTTCAAAATTTTTAAAGTTTTCATTTAATCCTTCTCTGTTTTCTTTTGATATTTTGTTTAAATTATTTATAAATTCAACTATTTTATCATAAATGGTTTTGTTCATTTTATCAAATTTTTCATTATTCAAGTTAACGAGTTCTCTGAGAGTTTTGTGAAAATCATTAAATTGTTTGTTTTGAAATGTTGAAAATTCGTTAAATCTGCTTAATAAGGAATCATTGAGAGATTTAATTGAATTGGAAACTTCCTCTCTGATTAATTTCAGATTATTAGCACTTTCTTCTCTGTTTTTATGAAACTCATCTCTGATATTTTGGTTATTTTTATCAAGTTTTTCAATAATTTCTTTATTTTGGTTTTTTTGCAAGATTAATATTAGAAGTAAAATATTTGAAATTGATAATGCAATTAATAGATAAACAGACATTTTCATCTCCTTAAATTTATAAACTTTAATATTCCATTAATATCTGAGTGTTTACTCAAAGTCAAGAGATTGCTTTTCTTAT
>CAZBLP010000026.1:0-29482 GCA_964492825.1 uncultured bacterium | reverse complement strand
TAAAAATAGTATTAAAATCCAAATAATTAATAAATAGTATAGTGGAATAGTTATATTTTTTTGAGAAAAAAAATTAATATGCAGATTGTATGTTAAAGTTGCAAGATTCTGGAATGTAAAAACCGCAAAAAGAAGAATTAATATTAAATAAAAGAATATTTTAATATAAATCATAGCTTTATTTCCTCAAAATCCTCTTTTAGGTTCATATAAGTATCTTTAATAAGCTGGGGAACAATTCTGGTATCTGAAAAAACAGGCATAAAATTCGTATCTCCTGTCCATCTTGGGACAATGTGAAAATGCAAATGTTCATCAATACCTGCTCCTGCAGGTTTACCAAGATTGAGTCCAATATTAAATCCCTCTGGATTCATCTGTTTTTTTAAAATTGAAATAGAAAATTTCAACAACTTATTGATTTCCAAAAGCTCTTTATCTTCAAGCTTTTCAAAATGCATAATATGTCTGAAAGGCACAACCATAAGATGTCCGCTATTATAGGGATATCTGTTCATAATTACAAAGGACTTTTTACCCCTATACAGAATGAGATTATCTAAATCTTTATTTTCCTTAGGTTTATTACAAAAAATGCAACCTTTTTCTTTTTCCGACAAAATATAGTCAATTCTCCAAGGAGCCCATAAATTATCCATAATTCTATTATTATACAAAAAAAATTTTATTGTCAAATTTTAATCAAAATTTAGTAGATTTAATTTTAGGAATGGGAAGAGAAAAACTATAGATCTTTTTCATTTTTTTTAAAAGCCCGAGATATATCCCGGGCTTTCTTTATTTCAATTTCAATACAAAGAAAATTCTGCTTTTACCTCTTTTAATATCAATTAACATTTTATCTTTTTTGAAATTTCGTAAAATTTTTTCGTAATCATCAATATTTTTAACAATTTGATATTCCATTGATTTAATAATATCACCTTCTTGAATACCTGCTTTATCTGCAATACTGTCAGGTTTTACATTAACAACAAGTACTCCATTATTATCATCAAGACTGTATCTTTTCATAATTTCAGGAGTAATAGTAGTAACAGTTAAACCTAATTTATCCACTTTTTCTTTTGCAAGTTCCTTTTCATTATTTCCTTCTTCCAATTTTCCTATTTTAACTGTTAAAGTTTTTTTACTATGCTCCCTCAAAACAACAACATTCACTTCATCTCCAACAGAAGTAGAAGCAACAAATTTTGGAAGCTCATTAATATCTTTAACTTTTTTCCCATTATATTCAATAATGATATCACCTCGTTTAATACCTGCTTTATCTGCTGGACCACCTTTCACCACCTGTGATACAAGAGCACCATAAGGTTCTTTCATTCCAAAATAATCTGCAAGATCTTTATTTACCTTTTGAATATAAACACCTAACCAGCCTCTTATAACTTTGCCATTCTTTTTAAGTTGAGGAACTATTGTTTTGGCCATATTAATAGGAATAGCAAAACCGATTCCTTGGGCAGCAGCAATAATAGCAGTATTTATACCGACGACTTCTCCTTTTAAATTAACAAGGGGCCCTCCGCTATTGCCAGGATTAATCGCTGCATCTGTTTGTATAAAGGAATCATACGGGCCTTCACCGATAACTCTTCCTTTTGCACTTACTATTCCTGCAGTAACAGTTCTTGAAAAACCAAATGGATTACCAATTGCAAGTACCCATTCTCCAACTTCCAATTTATCTGAATCTCCTAATTTTACAACTGTAAGGTCATCTCCTTTTGGTTCTATTTTTATTAAAGCAATATCTGTTTTAGGATCAGTACCTATAATTTTAGCCTTGTAAGTATGATTATTGGACAATGTTACATTTATTTCATCTGCATTAGCAACAACATGATTATTTGTGAGAATATAGCCATCTTTTGAAATAATAAATCCTGAGCCCAAACTCTTCTGTTTATATTTTTTTGTGTATTGCTTACCAAAAAACTTGTTAAAAAATTCAGAAAACGGATCATTTTCACCAAACGGCGATTGGAAATTATGAAAAGGATTATAAAATTTTCTTTTAATTATTTTTGTTGTATTAATATTAACCACAGCTGGTTTCACCTGTTTTGCAATATCAACAAAATTTGGCAGCTTATTACCTTGGGAGCCAAAACCAAAGCCATAGCATTGAATAGAAAACATTAGTACAATTAGAATAGCAACTACTCTTTTAACCATTTTTCTTCTCCTTTTTTGTAATTAAAACTTCAAAACTTCTGATTTAAAATAATGATAAATCTACTTTAGTCAAGTTAAAAAAAGTTAAGATTGATTTTACACAAAAGTTTATGCTATATAACATTATGTTAATGAAAAATTGTGCTATAATCAGTGCCTGTTTAATGGGATTAAATTGCCGTTACAATGCTAAAAACAGACTTTGCAATTATCTTGATGTATATTTAAAAAAACATATTTTAATTCCGATTTGTCCCGAACAGTTAGGGGGACTTACTACCCCGAGAGAAAAAGCAGAAATAGAAAACGGAGATGGTTTTTATGTTATTAACAATAAATCTCGGGTTATTACAAAAACAGGTAAAGATGTTACAAAAAATTTTATAAAAGGAGCAAAAGAGGTCCTTTATTTTGTGAAAAAATTTGGTATTAAATTAGCTTATTTTCAAGACAAAAGTCCTTCTTGTGGTGTTAACAATATCTATGTAGAAGGTATTTTAACTAAAGGTGTTGGAGTAACAACAGCTCTTTTAATTGAAAATAATATTGAAGTCTTAGGGGTGGATGTATAAAAGACCTGCATTTATTTTTTCATATTCCTATATTCAAATTCTGAATTTGTAGTTTAAAGGGGGCGAAAAAAATGAAGCGAAATTTGATTTTTGTTTGCTGTTTTCTGCTATTATCTGTCCAATATATTTTTGCATGTAGCGGCTCATGCCTTAAATGTCATGAGAAATTAAATTTAGAACAACCTAAACAACATAAAATCATTAAATCGTGCATAGAATGTCATGGAAATGGATGCGGGGAAGACTCGTTTCTAAAAGATAAAAGTTCTGAAACATCATGTGGCTCAGACTGCTTTGATTGTCATGATTCATTGCCTAATGATAATAATCACGATAAAATTGTGGAATGCATAGAATGCCATGATAAATTAAGTGTAATCAAATAATTTTTAGGTATATATTTTGCATTAATAATGCAAAATTAAAGGAGGTAAATTATGATTATTACAGAAATCCTTGCAAGAAATGCCCGTATGTACAAAGATGAAACAGCATTAATAGAAAGAATTCCTACTGACAATATCAGAAGAGAAATTACGTGGAAAGAATTTGATGATGAATCTAATAAAGTAGCTAACTTCTTGATAGATTACGGAATAAAAAAAGGCGATAAAATTATACATCTTCTTGTTAATTGTCTTGAATGGTTGCCGCTTTATTTTGGCATTTTAAGAACAGGAGCATGGGTGGTCCCTTTAAATTTCAGATTTACTTCTAAAGATATTGAATATTGCACGGAAATTTCCGAAGGAAAAATCTTGTTTTTCGGTCCCGAGTTTATAGAGAGAATTGAATCTGCAAAGGAAAATCTTGATAAATTCATAGAAAAATATATTTATGTATCTGATGGCAAAACGCCCTGCCCTTCTTTTGCAGAAGATTACAAAGACCTAATAAAAAACTGTTCTACAACCCCCCCAAATATTGAATTAAACCTAACTGACGAAGCTGGATTATATTTTACTTCCGGCACTACCGGACAACCCAAGCCTATTTTACTCACTCATAGGAATTTGGAAAGTGCCTGCATTGTAGAAAATAGGCATCACCTTCAAACTCATGAAGATAATTTTATACTTATCCCTCCTCTATATCACACTGGTGCAAAAATGCACTGGTTCGGTAATTTTATTGTAGGCGCAAAAGCTGTTATATTAAAAGGTGTTAACCCCAAATGGATTCTTGAAGCAGTTTCAGAAGAAGGAGGAACAATTGTCTGGTTACTTGTACCATGGGCTCAGGATATTCTCACTGCAATTGAAATAGGCGATATTAAATTGGAAGATTATGATGTTTCCAAATGGAGGCTAATGCATATTGGAGCTCAACCTGTTCCGCCAAGTTTAGTCAGAGATTGGCTGAAGGTTTTTCCTAACCACAAATATGATACCAACTATGGATTAAGTGAATCTACCGGACCGGGATGTGTTCACCTTGGCATTGAGAATATACACAAAGTAGGCGCCATAGGCATTCCCGGATTTGATTGGGAATATATGATTGTGGATACTGAAGGCAACCAAGTTGAAAAAGGTGCAGTTGGCGAGTTAATAGTTAAAGGTCCTGGGGTTATGAAAGAATACTATAAAAATCCGGAAGCCACTGAAAATACTTTAAAAAATGGATGGTTATATACCGGAGACATGGCAAAAATTGATGAAGACGGTTTTATATATTTGGTAGACAGAAAAAAAGATGTAATAATTACAGGCGGCGAAAATATATTTCCCGTTGAAATAGAAGATTTTCTCCAAGACCATCCTGATATTCAGGACGCAGCTGTTATTGGAGTACCTGATGAACGATTAGGTGAAATTTCCATTGCAATAATAAAATTAAAACCAAACAGGGCTTTAACAGAGGATGATATATTAGAATTTTGCAAAAAACTTCCAAGATACAAACAACCTAAAAAAATATTTTTTGACGATGTCCCAAGGAATCCTACCGGAAAAATAGAAAAGCCGAAACTTAGAAAAAAATATGCTGGAATAGAATCAGCTTTTAAAATTTAAAAAACTCCCTCCCCCTTATTGCAAGGGGGAGTATTCGTTAAATGGCAGAATTTTTTAAACAAGTAAGGAATACTTATTCCATAGATAATCCAAATCTATTAAACCTTCTAAAATTACAAGATTTTATAGATATTGGTTATCCTGAAAATTTACTAAAAAAATATACTAATCTCATTAAATTTGCATTTCCTGTTGTGTATCCTTTTTCAAAACATATTAATTTAAAACATAAAACAGTCCTAGATTTGGGTTCAGGAGTGGGGCTTGATTCTGTTGTTGCAATGGAAAAAGGAGCTAAAAAAGTCTTTGCTCTTGATACATCTTATTCATTTTTAAGTTTTTACAAAATAGAAAAAATTTTTAAAATAAATGCCAACATGGAAAATCTACCTTTGAAAAATAATAAAATAGATATTATTATCTTAAACGGTAGTTTAAACCTTATTTTCAATAAAACAGCTTTACTTAAAAATATAAATGTATTATTAAAAAAAAATGGATATTTGATAATTGGTGACCTGTTCTGGAATAATACATCATCAAGAGATATCTACATTAATGATGTAGATGCATGGAGCTGGTGCGTTGGAGGAGGCTTGACAGAAGATGAATTATTTAATATAATAGAAAACTTTGATTTCAAGCTGATAAAAAAAACTTTTTATGAAAAAATTGAAAACCTTGAAAGGATAAAATATATTTTTAATAAAAATGGATAGCTTTTGTGAATTTTAAATCATTTCTCAAGAGCAGGATAAAATTTGTTACTTAAAAACATACTTATAAATTTGGTGGGGTTGTTTTTCAATTCAAAAAGTAGAAATATAAAAATAGTTTAGAAGGAGAATGATTATGAGAAAAAAGTTTTTTAGTTTTATTTTTATGTTTATTTTTGTAGCAACTTTATGCTTTGCCGGGGATAAAACTCCAGGGCAAATGGCTGTGGAAAAATTTAAAAAATTTTTTAAAAATAGAGGGGTTAAAGTTAAATTAGTCATAGAAAAAGACATTAATATTACAGGACTTGATTTGAAAAATTTTAAATTTGTAATTATTGAACTCTCAAAAGACAAGAAAAGCCAAAAACTTTCTTTTTTAACAGATGGCAGATATATGATTAGGGGTCTGGAAGAAATCGGCAAAAGAGAAAATATTGTCAGCTACTATGAGAGTTTATACAGCATATCAAAGGTTCCCTATAGTGATAAGGATTTTATTATAGGCAAAAAAAATAGCAAAATTAAAATTGTTTATTTTGGTGATTTTCAATGCCCGTTCTGCAGAAAATGTATGTCTTATATAGAGTCAAAATATAAAGATAAAGTTGCAGTATATTACAAGCACTATCCATTACCCTTTCATAAAAATGCCTTACTCTTAGCAAAAATTTATGAAGCTGGTAAAATTATGGGGATAGATATGCATAAATTTGTTGAAACAGTTAATGGTAATCAGAAAAAAATCATGGAACAGTTAAAGAAAAAAATACCAGCAGATAAATGGGAAAAGTTTAAAAAAACAATGGAAAACAAAAGCATAATGGAAAAAGTTAAAGCAGGCGAAGCTCTTGGCAAAAAATTTGGAGTTAGAGGAACTCCAACAATCTTTATAAATGGCCATAAAATCGGAGGATGCAATCCTACAATGATTGACCAATTTATTGCTAATAAAAAATAGAAAAATTTCTGGAGCTTAAAAAGTGAAACAAATTAATTTGGCATTATGCGGATTTGGCACAGTGGGACAAGCTGTTTATAATTTGATTAATGAAAATAGAGAATTAATTTCAAAAAGAACAGAAATAGATTTTCACATTAAAAAAATTTTAGTTAAAAATATTAACAAAAAAAGAAATATTGAAAATTTTTCAGGCAATTTTACAACTGACATTAATGAAATTTTTAATGATCCAACAATAGATATTATTGTAGAACTAATAGGTGGAATCAATACAGCAAAAGAGCTTATTGTCAATGCTTTTAAAAATAAAAAATCAGTAGTTACTGCAAACAAAGCTGTATTGGCTACTAATGGTTACGAATTAGCAAAAGAAGCTGAAAAAAACAAAGTTGATCTGTTTTTTGAAGCAAGTGTTGCAGGTGGCATTCCAATTATCAGAGTATTTAAAGAGACTCTTCTCTCTAACAAAATAAATTATTTTTACGGTATCTTAAATGGTACCTGCAACTATATACTTACTGAAATGACAGAAAAAAAAATCAATTTTAACGAAGCCCTAAAAGAGGCTCAAAATAGAGGATATGCTGAAAGCGATCCAACTTTTGATATTGAAGGGATAGATGCTGCACATAAATTGGCAATTCTAATTATGCTTGCCTATAATTTTAAATTTGATTTTAACAATCTTTATGTTGAAGGAATAAGCAAAATAAGTGACAAAGATATTAAATTTGCCGACGAATTCGGTTATTCTGTAAGACTGTTGGCAATAGCCAAAAATAAAAATGGTGATATAGAAGGCAGGGTGCATCCTGTGCTTATAAGAAAAGACTCTATTCTTGCCAATATTAAAGGTGTTTACAATGCTATTTATGTAAAAAGTGACTTTTTAGGCCCAACCCTTTATTATGGAAAAGGAGCCGGAGGCAATCCTACGGCTACAAGCGTAGTTACTGATATTATTGAAGCAGGTTTGAATATCTTAAAAAAATCCCAAAACATGAAACCTGTTTTTACTGTAAAAAGTCGTAAAATAAAAAAACAAAAAATAAAAAGCATTAATAAATTAAAAACCAAATATTACCTTAGATTCTCTGTTGCTGATATGCCAGGTGTTCTTTCAAAAATTTCAGGAATTTTAGGTAAAAACAATATAAGCATTGAAGCTGTTATACAAAAAGGACGAGTTGATAACCATGATAATCCTGTCCCAATTGTTATGATTACACATGAATCTTATGAAAAAGATATTAAAAACGCCATTAAAAGTATAGATACTCTTAATATTTCAAAAAATGAAACATTTTTTATTAGAATTGAGGATTTTAATGGCTAAAATTATTAAGTTTATACTTGTTTGTTTGATTTTTTCATTCACTCTCAACTTATCAGCAAAAGAAGCATACATAATTACCTTAAAAGGCGGAACAAAAATTAAAGCTTATTCATATATTGAGAAAGATGATTATATTAAGGTATTTAAATATGGTGGATATATTATTTATCCTAAAAAAAATGTAAAAAAAATTGAAAAGATAAACAGTGTAGATGTAAAAAATCAATCTAAGAACATTAATGCCACTGACAACAAAGGTTCGGCAAAAAAAGCAGGGAAAAAGAAACCTCAAATCAATAAATGCATGCCTATTGTCAAAAATTTTGAATCTTTACCTGTGTATGACAAAAAAAAGGATGGATTTAATATAAAAGTAACTGGAATTATAGAGAACAATTGTCCGAAACTTTTGGAAGATATAAAATTAACCGTTAATTTCTTTGACGAAAAAAACAATAAGATTTTAACAAAAACTTTACCAATGAAAGATATAACATCTTATGATTCTTATAAGTTTGAAAAAATTATTACTGACAACTATAAAGGTGATATTAAATATTACAATTATAAATTAGAATTTTTAAAAAAATAATCGTCTGAATTTTACTGCATTGTGCAAACAAAGTTCATGGCAGCAATAACATCTTATACATTTTGAATAATCTACTTTCAGTTTTTCTTCTTTCATATAAATTGCATGAGGCGGACAAGATTCATAACATTTTAAACATTTTTTACATTTTCTGTTATCAATAAACGGCTTATGCTGAAAAAAGTTTGTAAAAACTTTTGGAATTCTAAAATTTGCAGATTTGGTTTTAGCATGTTTTATTTTTCGTTGTTTTATTGTTGTTTTTAAATCAAATTTTTTCTCCAGCAATCCCCTGCTTTCTGCTTGTTGAGAAATAATTGTTTTTCCATGAAAACCCACAACCCTCTCAATAGCCCTATCTAACAGATAGCCGTTTTGAGACATTGCAAAAATACCAAAATCCTTAGACACTCCGGAAGTTGGCCCGTTTCCCTCCATACCAACAATACCATCAATAATATTTACAAATGGCTTAACTGTTTCATAAATATCAATTAAAATATCCGCAAATAACTTAATATTATGACCAGCTTTTAAATGATATTTGATTTTTTCTTTTCCTACAATAAAACCAAAGCAATTCTTAACACTCAAAGTCATTCCTGTCATGCAATGAGTCTTTAATTTTGCTATATTAATTATTTTATCAAAATCAAATGCAGCTTTTGCTATTTTGAAATTTTTCAAAATTTTGTTCTCTTCTCTTATTACTTCACAACTATGGTCAAAAGAATAAATTGAAATATCCATTTTCTTCAAAATATCCCCATATCCAGAAACTTTTAAATTTAATTTTAATGTACCTACTCCTGGGCTATCACCTATAAAAAGTTTGTTGTTAAAATCACTTAAATATTCTGAGATTGCCTGAACAATAATTGGATGGGTATTAACTGCTTTATCTTTTGATTTTAACGAGATGAGATTAGGTTTTAAAAGAATTTTTTCATTTTGAATTTTCAAATTGTTTTTTTTAAAATAATCATCAATGGATTTTTTTAACAACACAATGCTATATTCTTTAATTTCCTTAAAAAATACCATTTGCTATTAAAAAACATTTTTTTCTCTTTTAGTCAAGTTATACAAAAACAAATTTAAAATCCGATATAAATTTTTCACAAGTGTTTATATTTACCATAAAAGCAGTCATTTTGAGGGCTTTAGCCCGAAAAATCTTTTACTTAAAGGTTGTTTTTGTATTATACCAAGTTGTTAAAATTATAACTTGACTTTATTCTTCCAAAAAATTAAAATAAATGTATTATATTTTGCTGTTTTAAGGAGGGTATTATGAAGGCAAGACAGTTTCTCATTCTGTTTTTCATATTTTTTATTCCAAATCTGATATTTTCTGATTCTATTCCTATAACAGGCAGTGGAAACAAACTGACAATAAATCTCTCCTGTTCAACTGAGTGTTCTGGCTCTTTTTATTTAATCAAAGAATCTGCCAATACCCCTTTTTGGGGCAGTATAAATAGAGATACTGACTTTAACAATGAAAATAGTTATATTTTTCAAAATTTCGACAGTGGAGAATACATTCTTGCAATAAGAGATAATAACACAAAAGAATTAGGCTGGCTCCTTGACAACGGCTCAATTGCTTACAATTGTCCTTTGCCACTACCAGTTAAAACTTTTTCTTTTAACGGAGACACTAATACACACAATATAAATATTGATTTTTCAAAATCTATTCATTGTTGTTCTGCAAAAAATTTTCAATCTTTAGAAACATCAAATTTTTCTGTTAACTTTTCAAACATAGAAAGTGATAACTTTACCGGTAAAATTTTTATTATTCCTGATAATAATTTCAACAATACCCTGCCTATTGAAATGGAAATAAATTCTACAAATATCACGGGATATTTACCTGAAGGCAATTATTATATTTGGGCATACATTAACGAACGAGGCTCAGTTAAAACAACTGACGGATGGTCAAATTTAAGCATATCAGGCAATGAAAATGAAATATCTTTAAATTTTGATAAAACAGCACCAACTTTAAATATAGAATTTAGTGACGTAAGCTTTTTTCTTAAAAATAGATGGCTCTTAATCTTCAGACAAGACAACAATGAAAATTGGAAATTATTTTTTAGTAAAAAAGTTTTTTTTGAAAATAAAGATATTGTTCAACTTAATTTTTTGCCTCCAGGCACATATAAAATAGGTTTTATTAATTCTGCCCAAGATAATACTGTATTAGATAATTTTGATTTGATAAATTATTATTCCGAAAATGGCGTGGTACACTCATTAAACGAAGCTTCCTCAATTGATTTGAATACAAATACAACTGTTGTTTTTAACATGAATCTACCATACAGGCTTGATCTTAAAATTTTAAATGCATTTGACGATGTTATGACTATGTCTATATTAGCTGATGTCTTTTTAAATGGAAAATATGTTGACACATTATTTAAAAATCCTTCATTATTCAGCACTGCAGTTTTTACAGGACTTGAAGATAATGAAACTGTGGAAATAAAATTTATCAAAGATAACTTTTTTAAAAAAAATAGTGTATCTGTAAAAGGCAGTTCTTCTTTGAATATAAACCTTAATGAAATGACAAATAAAGTATCAGGGAAAATATATAATAATAACACACCATTACTGCTTTCCAAAATAGTTTTTTACAATCCTACAACAGGAGAGGAATTAGGATATACCTGGACAGGCCAAGACGGAACATTTTCTTACTATTTTTCATCAGATGTTAGTGGCGTTATAATAGGTTTATGGATTAACGGAAATTTCTATTTTCTTAGTTCCAATAATTTGACTTCTCAATGGGAAAAAGCAAAAATATACGCTGTTAACAATGATTATTCAATTAATATTTCCAAAACATTAAATTTAAATGAAACATGCCAAAATTCTGTAATTATATTCTCTGCCAATTATTATGATTTCGGTTCAGTATCAATTGGTTATGAATCGACTTTTCAATTGGAAGTATTCAATCAAGGCGGTTCTGATGTTTTTCTTGATAATTTAACATTTTTAAAAAATGACAGTAACGTATTTGAAATATCTAATAATTACTGCTCAAAAATTGCTCCGCTTGAATCATGTATTATAAAATTTAATTTTATACCGCAGAAAATAGAATCTTATACTGGGAGCATTGCTTTCAATTTTGATAATAATAGTGTAAAAATTGTAAAATTTACCGGAAAAGGAATAGCACTGGCTCCTGATAATATTACATCAACTCTTACCAGCCAATTGGAAGGTTGGGCAGATGATATTGAAAAAATTGAGGAAGGCAACGCAACTCAAGCAACTATTGACAATGTTACTTCTGAAATAAACGACTTTATTAAAAGTTTCTACAATGCAACAAGAGGGATAAACGCATTAATGGACTCAGGCCAAACCATTGCAATAGCAACTTTAAACGAATTGTTGAACAATTATACAACCCTGACTTCTTATACAAAAGTATTAATAAATGCAAATGCAAATGTTGATTTGGAAACTCTATCCAAAACTTTTCCCTTTTTTGAAAATTTTTCCAATAACCTTGTTGACACAGAAGATGAACAATCTATGGACAATATTTTTAAATCTTCATTATCCATGACAAGTCAATTAAACGATATATCAAATAATGCTACTCAATCTGATGAACTTCAAGATATCCTTTCAAGGTTTGATAAAACTGTTAATTCAGGTATTACTGCAGCTATTATTCAAAAAGTTACTTCACAAGAAATAACAGGCCTAATAGAAGATGTTGGAGAATTAATTACTAATTCTCTTGATAAAGCTCAAGAAATTTCAACACCTCAGCAATTATCAGAAATAATTAATACGTCAGGTGAATCTTTAGGTAATATTTTTAATAACATAAGCCAGCTTAAAACCCAGATGGAAACACAAACAAAAACTGACATTATCAATAAAGTAAAAAATATAACTCAAACAATTACCCAAAAAATCGTTGATTCTGTATCTGCTGTTGCAAAAGATAAATTTCAAAAAACTGATGTTAAAGAAATAAAAACAGGTGTGTCTGAAATAGCATCAAATTTATTGTCAGTAACCGAAAACGGTATAGATAAAGACAACATTGAATTATTTAAAAACCTGTCAAAAAATCTAATAGACAAAATTTCAGATGACATTAATCTTTCTGACAATGCTTTTTCAGATGAAAGTAGCATTTCATCAGAACAGTTATTAGAAATAATTGATTATACGGCAATTGATATCACCAATGGGATTGTTAGCAAACCAAGTGCTGTAGAGCTTAACTTAGACAATAATACCTCAAACCAAATAATTCAGTTATTGCCTTCAGTTGCATCTCCTTCCAAAACAATTTTTTCTGCTGACAATGAAACAGTGACTTCACAATCTGTAGTTGAAAAAAACTTAAAAAACTATTATCAAAGTATAAAGGTAGAAACAAATAATTTAGACAGCAGTGCTCAGATAACAGTAGATAATTTTACCATTCCTACATTTATTTCAAAAACTTCTATTATATCTTCTGAATTAGACGGAAATTTAGTGGTATCCCCAAAAGGAAATATTATGTTAATCAACAATGGCGTTACAGATGAACTTACTCCTGCCCCAGTAGATTCCATATCTTTTTTGTACACCTTAATAAGTCAGTTACAACTTGATAATAATTCGCTAAAATTAAATCCTGACGGCACATTGGAAATTTCTATTGATAATAATACTTTTGTATGCTCTTTTTCATATATAATAACAAAAAATCCATCTTTTAGTATTGGAGATGTATCTTTTACAATTTCAGGCACTGATCCTACTACAGAATCATACCAACTCCTTGTTAACTATTCAGATGGTTCAACTCAACAATTAACTCCTTATATTTATGAAATAGATGCATTTGACGAGCTTGTAGAAAATATCGGATTAACATATTTGGTTGACAGAAGCACAGGCATTGTCACTATTACAGGTTCAGACGGTTCCGAAATGAGGTTGTTACCTGATTTTAACTTTATCCCATTAAGTATTGATGAACAAAACTGGTTTAAAGATAATCAGTATCTTACTGGAATTGCATTGAAAGTAGAGGATAAAAACAATGACGGTAAAGATGATATAATATTTTATACTGAAAGCGGAAGTCAAATATTGTATGTATTGTAGTTTCATGAAAATCTTATTGCTCTTTTCAGGTGGTTTAGATAGTATTTTGTGCTATAAAATTCTTGAAGAAAAAGGATTCGATTTTATAGCCATACAATTCTACACACCATTTTTACATATTAATAATAAAAATAAATACTTAGAATTTTACAAAAAAAACTACAATATTGATATTCATTTAATTGATATATGGAATGAGTATAAAAAAATCTTGATTAATCCTGTCCAGGGATTTGGAAAAAACCTAAATCCTTGCCTTGACTGCAAACTGCTTTTTTATAAAAAAGCCAAAAAAATAATGGAGCTAAAGGGTTTTGAGTTTATTGCAACAGGGGAAGTAATAGGCCAAAGACCATTTTCTCAAAAAAAAGATACTATTAATTTTTTAGAAAAAAATGCAGGTTTAAAAGGAAAAATTTTACGGCCTCTTTCTTATTTTCATTCTGCTAAAATAGATAATGAAATTTTTTTTGAAATCAAAGGCAGAGGCAGAAAAAAGCAACTTGAGTTGGCAGAGGAGTTTAAAATAAATCCTATTCCCACTCCGTCAGGAGGATGTTTGCTTACAGAGCCGACTTATTGTGATAAGTTAAAAACATTATACAATTTTCTGGAAAATAATATGGAAAATTTTCATGAAATATATTTTGAATTAATTAAATATGGCCGTGTTTTTGAAATTGAGGATAATTTAATAATAATTGGCAGAAATCACTCTGACAGTGACAATTTTGAAAAGTTATTTAAAAATAACAATAAATTCAAATTAGTTGTGTCAAAAAATCTTCCTGCTCCTGTTTCGGCATTAATATCCAACCAGAACAAATTAAATAAAAAAGTCTTTGAAAAAATAAAAGAATTTGTTAAAAAAGATTATAAAGAAAAAGTTGAGTTTAGAATATTGTAAATTATTTATTTTTAAATTAATTGAATAGCAAATAGGAGGAAATGTGAACTATTTTCCAATTAATCTTAATTTGAATAATAGGTGTTGCATTGTTATAGGCGGTGGAAAAGTAGCTGAAAGAAAAGTTTTTAATCTTTTGGAATTCAATGTTACAATAAAAATAATCAGTAAAGATTTTACACAGAATCTCTGGAACATTAAAAATAAATTTAACCTTATAAACGATACTTATGATAAAAAATATCTCGAAAACTCCGCACTGGTTTTTATTTGTACTAATAACAAGAATCTAAATGAGCAAATTTACTCTGATGCTAAAAATTTGAATTGTCTTGTTAATATTGTCACTCATCCTGAACTTTGTGATTTTACTATTCCGTCTCTTGTAAAACGCGGTAGTTTAAAAATAGCAATTTCTACTGACGGCAAAAGCCCTGCAATATCAAAATTAGTAAAACATAAAATCAATGAATGTATTAATAAAGAATATGGGGAACTTGTGGAGCTAATGGGTAAAATTAGAGAAAAGCAATTGACTATAAATAGAACCTCTGATATTAATAGGGAACTTTTTTATAAATTTATTAATTCCGATATTTTAAAAGATTTAAAAAACAAAGACCAAAAAGCCATAAATGAAAAAATTAAAAATATTTTCGGTTTCACTATTTAAACAGGCGCAATTATGGATATAACTATTATTCTATTTTATCTGGCAATACTATGTTATTTAATTTCAACATTTCAGATTATTATATACTTTTTAAGGTTTAAAGAAAAAAATTTAAATATTTCAAGAAAATTTTTCATAACAGCTTTCATTATACACTGCATCAGTTTTTTTTCAAGATGGATTAGTTGCAAATTTTTTCCAGTTACCACCTTGTTTGAGTCATTATCTTTTTTCGCTTTAATAATAGCACTTTTTCAAATAATAATTGATTATAGGTACAAGGTAAAAGGTATCTCCATATTCTCTTCCATTATTATTTCAATCCTTGTAATTATTTCATGCTTGCTTCCATACAACATTGTTGCTCTACCTCCTGTTTTAAATAGTTTCTGGTTGCCTGTTCATGTGTTTTTCGCTTTTCTCGGCAATGGTATTTTTGCTATTTCATTTGCTGTAAGTATTTTATACCTTATACAATTTAAAAAAGTTAAAGAAAAAAAACTGTCTGAAAGTTTCTTTAAATTACCTTCTCTTGAATCTCTTGACTCTTTAAATTACAGATGCCTTACAATAGGTTTTCCTTTACTTACTCTTGGTATAATAACAGGTTCATTATGGGCATCATCAGCCTGGGGCTCATATTGGAGTTGGGATCCCAAAGAAACTTGGTCATTAATTACATGGTTTTTATATGCTGCGCTTTTGCACGGAAGGCTTAATACAGGATGGAGAGGGAAAAAAGGTGCTATTTTTTCAATAATAGGCTTTGCTGTTGTTGTATTTACGTTTTTAGGCGTAAATCTTCTTCTCCCAGGCTTACACTCTTACGCAGTCAGGTAATTTGAGGTATTAATGGAAAAAAACATATTAATAGTAGGACTTAATCATAAAATTGCTCCTGTTGAAATTAGAGAAAAAATTGCTTTTCAGGAGAATGTTTTAAAAAGAGCTCTTGAAAAGTTATACTCTAAAGAAAGTGTTGAAGAATGCATTATTTTATCAACCTGCAACAGGGTTGAAATATATGTTGTTACAGAATCAAAAGAAAATAAAGTCAAGTCCGATGTTTTAAATTTTATTGCAGAATTTCACAATATTGATATTAAAAATTTCTTGGATTATCTCTATTTTTATTTTAACAGAGATGCAGCAAAGCACATTTTTAGAGTTGGAGCAAGTCTTGACTCAATGATAATCGGAGAGCCTCAAATATTAGGCCAGCTTAAAGATGCATACAGAATTGCCACAGAAGTCAGAACAACTAAAAATATTTTAAACAAACTATTGCATAAAGCTTTTTTTGTTGCCAAAAAAGTAAGGACAGAGACTGAAATATCAAGTAGTGCTGTATCTATAAGTTTTGCAGCAGTTGAACTTGCCAAAAAAATATTTGATTCTTTAAATAATAAAAAAATTATGCTTATAGGTGCCGGTGAAATGTGCGAGCTTGCAGCAAGGCATCTCCTTTCAAATGGTGCAAATGAGATTTTTGTTGCAAATCGTACTTTTGAAAGAGCAGAAGCACTTGCCAGAGAATTCAATGGTAAAGCAATTGCCTTTGAAAACATCAATCTTTTTTTGGAAAAAATTGATATTCTTATTAGCTCTACAGGAGCACCTCATTATATTCTGCATTATGATAATGTTAAAAAAGTTATTAAAATCAGAAAATACAGACCTATTTTTATGATTGATATTGCTGTGCCAAGAGATATTGATCCTACGATTAATAATATTGACGGAGTTTATCTTTACGATATTGACGATCTTAAAACCGTTGTGGAAAGAAACAGAGAAGAAAGAGAAAACGAAGCTGAAAAAGCAGAAATGATTATAATGCATGAAGTTGATGTATTCATGGAATGGCTTGAATCTCTTGACATTGTACCTGTTATTGTAAAATTAAGAGAGTCTTTTGAATCAATTAGAAAAAATGAAACTGAAAAAACCATTGCCAAATTAAACGGTATTGGCGATAAAGAGAAAGAGGCTATAGAATACCTTACTTATTCCATAATGAATAAGTTTTTACATAAACCAATGGTTAATTTGAAAAAAAACTCAAATAACAGCTATTATGGAGAAGCAATAAAAAAATTATTTGAACTGAAAAATTAGAACAGGAGATACAATTTGAAAAAAATTATTAAAATAGGCACCCGAGGCAGTAAATTAGCTCTTTGGCAGGCTAATTACATAAAGAATGAAATTGAAAAAAAGCACAAAAATATTGCCGTAGAGCTAAAAGTAATAAAAACCAAAGGAGACAAGATTCTTGATGTTCCCCTTGCAATGGTAGGAGGAAAAGGACTTTTTGTAAAGGAAATAGAAGAAGCGCTACTTAATAAAGAGGTTGATCTTGCTGTTCACAGTATGAAAGATGTTCCCACTTTTTTCCCTGAAGGTCTTTATTTACCGATTATCACAAAAAGAGAAGATTATAGAGATGCTCTTGTTTCAAGAAATGGTCTTACTTTGGACAAATTACCTGCAAACAGCATTGTCGGTACAAGTAGTTTAAGAAGAAAGTCTCAAATTCTGAACTTAAGAAAAGATTTGAAAATAAAAGACCTTCGCGGCAATGTTGATACAAGATTAAAAAAGCTTGATAATGGAGAATATGACGCAATTATTCTTGCAGCAGCAGGTCTTAAAAGGATGGGGTTTGAAAATAAAATTACTCAGTATCTTGATGAAACCGTTATGATTCCTGCTATTGGACAAGGCGCTCTTGGTATTGAGATTAGAGAAAACGACAAAGAAATATTTGAAATAGTATCATTTTTAAAACATGAAACAACTTTTTTTGAAGTAAAGGCTGAGAGAGCTTTTTTAAAAATTCTTGAAGGTGGCTGCCAGGTACCAATAGGATGTTATGGGAAAATTGAAAAAAACATTTTAAAATTAAAGGGTTTTGTATCAAGTATTAACGGTGAGAAATTTATTAAAAAAGAAATCAGCGGTGACATTAAGAATTATAAATTAATAGGAATTACACTTGCTGAAAATATTTTAAATGCAGGCGGCAATAAAATCTTAGAGCAAGTTTATTGTGAAAATCAAAAATAAAAGGAAAATATATGAGTAAAGGTAAAGTTTTTTTAGTTGGAGCAGGCCCCGGGTCTGAGGATTTAATATCATTAAAAGGGATAGATGCCATTAAACAGGCTGATGTTATTATATACGATTTCTTAGCAAATAAAAAATTTTTAAATTATGCAAAAACAGATTCTGAGAAAATCTATGTTGGAAAAAAAGGTAGCTGTCATACATTAAAACAGCCTGATATTAATAAATTAATTGTAAAAAAAGCTTTGGAAGGCAACATTGTCACAAGACTTAAAGGCGGTGATCCTTATATTTTCGGCAGAGGTGGAGAAGAAGCAGAAGAATTAGTGAAAGCTGGGGTAGAATTTGAAATTGTACCTGGCATTACAGCTGCTGTAGCAGCATCTGCATATGCAGGAATTCCTCTTACTCACAGAGATTTTACATCAACAGTTGCTTTTGTCACTGGCCATGAAAGAGATGATAGCCAATATTCCAAAATACATTGGGACAAAATAGCCACAGGTATAGGAACCATAGTATTTTACATGGGTGTTAAAAATCTCCCCAATATAGTAAAAAATTTAATTGAAAATGGGAGACCCTCTAATACACCCATTGCACTAATAAGATGGGGTACAATGCCTATACAGAAAACAGTTGTTGGTACTCTTGAAAATATTGTTAAAAAAGTAGAGGAAGCTCGTTTAACTGCTCCTGCAATAATTGTTGTTGGAGAAGTTGTTAATTTAAGGGAAACATTAAGATGGTTTGATAAAAAACCTCTTTTTGGTAAAAATATAATTATTACCAGAGCAAGGGAGCAGGCAAGCAGTCTTGTTGCTCAACTTTCAGCTTTTGGAGCTAATGTAATAGAATTTCCTACAATTGAGATTGTAGAACCAGATGATTTTACAGAGCTTGATAATGCAATTAAAAATTTAAGAGATTACAACTGGGTTATATTTACAAGTGTTAATGGCGTCAAACTTTTTTTCAAAAGATTATATTATCATAAAAAAGATGTTAGACAACTATTTGGTATAAAAGTATGTGCAATTGGACCTAAAACAGCTGAAACTTTTAAAGAATTTGGAATTTATCCTGATGTAATACCTGAAAAATATCAAGCTGAGTATGTTGTTAAATCTCTTGAAAAAGAAGGGATTAAAGGTAAAAGGTTTTTGCTTCCAAGAGCAAAAGTAGCAAGAGAGGTTTTACCTGAAAAAATTAAGGAAAAAGGCGGTATTATTGATATTGTTACTGTATATAAGACGGTTATGCCTGA
Source organism: uncultured bacterium (assembly GCA_964492825.1). Lineage (GTDB taxonomy): Bacteria > DYJV01 > DYJV01 > DYJV01 > DYJV01 > CAZBLP01. Next base: position 10,012 of record CAZBLP010000026.1, on the reverse strand, counting down.
CATTAATAAAAAAGAGGTATTGGACTATTTGGAAAAACATAGTATCGACTACATTACATTTACAAGTTCCTCTACAGTTAAAAATTTTATGGAAATGTTCAAAGATAAGCATATAAAAGCTCTGTTAAAGAAAGTTAAATTGGCAAGCATTGGTCCTATTACTTCCCAAACAATAAAAGAATATGGATTAAAACCTCAAATAGAAGCTGATAAATTTACAATAGAAGGGCTTGTTGAAAAAATAATTGAAGATAATTTAAATAATAGAAAAACTCTAAGAAATTAAAGGATTAACTTATGTCAAAATCAAAAGAAATAAAATTTTTAAATCAAGAACAATACCTTATTGACAATATTAAAATTAATGACACCTGGCGAATATTCAGAATAATGTCAGAGCTTGTAGAAGGATTTGATGACCTTTCAAAACTTGACAGGGCTGTTACTATTTTCGGTTCTGCAAGAGTGAAGGAAGATGATGTATATTATCAAAAAGCAAAATTTTTAGGTAAATTATTTGCGGAAAACGAGATTCCTGTAATTACAGGTGGCGGACCTGGGATTATGGAAGCTGCAAACAGGGGCGCACATGAAAATGGAGGAGTTTCAGTAGGATTAAATATTGAACTTCCATTGGAGCAAAAACCTAACCCATATACTAATTTAACCATTAATTTCAGATATTTTTTTGTAAGAAAATTAATGCTGTTAAAATATGGCTGGTCCTATGTTATATTCCCAGGCGGTTTTGGAACTTTGGATGAATTTTCAGAAGCCATTACATTAATTCAGACTCACAAGATTAAACCATTCCCTATTATATTAGTAGGCAGCGAATATTGGAGCGGATTTGTTAAATGGATAAAAGACACTATTTTATTTAATAATTTTATTAACAAAGATGATTTGGATATATTCTCAATTATTGATGATCCTTATGAAATAATTGATAAAGTTAAAGATTGTATAAAAAATAATAAATGTTTTGAAGAAGAGGAGTAACTTTTTATGAAAAGTTTTATTAATTATAACATAACATCTGAAGACATTGAAAATTTAGAAAAACTTGCTAAAATTTGCAGAGGAGATATATTGAAAATGACTACACTTGCTGGATGCGGTCATCCCGGCGGTTCAATGTCTTCTGTTGATATTTATTTAACTCTCTACTCTTTTGCAGATTTTTCTCCTGAAAATTTTAAAAATTTGGATAGAGATAGAATTCTTATTAGCCATGGGCACACTTCCCCAGGAGTTTATTCAGCTCTTGGAAGACTCGATTTTTTTAATATAGATGAAGCGATTTCATATTTTAGATTGGAAAATTCAATTTTTGAAGGACATGTTGAAAGAGATGTCCCTGGTGTAGAATGGACCACAGGCAATCTTGGTCAAGGTCTTTCAGCAGGGTGCGGATTTGCTCTTGGAAATAAAATTTTAGATATAGATAAGCATGTTTTTGTTGTGATGGGTGACGGTGAGCAACAAAAAGGTCAAATTACTGAAGCAAGAAGATTTGCCAAAAAATATAATCTTACAAACTTAACAGCAATAGTTGATTACAATCAGTTACAAATATCCGGAAATATTCACAATGTAATGCCTCAAAATATTAAGGAAAATTATGAATCAGACGGTTGGAAAGTAATAGAAGTTAACGGCCACAATTTTAAAGAAATTTTTAATGCTTGCAAATACGCAGTAAATAGCAACGAACTAATTATGATTTTAGCTCATACAGTTATGGGTAAAGGCGTTTCCTTTATGGAAAACAAAGAAAAATACCATGGACAAGCTATAAATGAAGATGATTTAAATAGAGCTTTAAAAGAATTAAATATAGAAAATGATTTTAATAAATATAAAAATATGCGAGCTAATCCCCAACTAAAAAAGTATTTTGAAATTAAAATTCCTGACATTAACTTAAATACTGAAGGAGAAATAATTTACACCAAAGATAAAAAAGTGGACAACAGATCAGCTTACGGCAATGTATTGGTAGATATTAGCCAAAAAAATCCCAATGTTAAATTTGCTGTTTTTGATTGTGACCTTGCAGGCTCAGTTAAAACAGCTGCATTCGGCAAACTTAGAGAAAAAGAATTTTTTGAAGCTGGTATTCAAGAGCACAATACTGCCACAATGGCAGGTGCAATTTCCACAATGCCTGTTTTGTCAATCTTCTCAGATTTCGGAATTTTCGGAGTTGATGAAGTTTACAACCAGTTGAGACTTAACGATATCAATCATACAAATTTAAAATTAATTTGCACTCATATTGGACTCAATGTTGGTGAAGATGGTAAAACCCATCAAAATATAGATTATATAGGACTTCTTTCAAATATTTACGGTTTTAAGATTATTATCCCTGCTGACCCTAATCAGACTGATAAAGCTGTACGGTTTGCTCTGAAAGAAAAGGGAAATTTCTTTATAGGTATGGGAAGAGCTAAAATTGATACTATCTTAAATGAAAATGGCAATGAATTTTTTGGTAAAAATTACAAATTCACTTATGGAAAAGCAGATAAGTTAAGACATGGAGAAAAAGCATCAATTATTGTAATGGGCAGTGTTGTTAATGAAGGGTTAAAAGCTTATGAAATTTTAAAAAAACAAGGTATTATTGTAAATGTTTACAATTTTTCCACTCCTGTTGCAATTGACATTGACGCTCTGAAAGAAGCAGCAGCAACAGGTTTGCTCATTACAGTTGAAGACCACAATGTTAATACTGGACTTGGAACTCAAATTAGCAATAAACTCGTTGAACATAAAATCTCCACCAAACTAATTAAACTTGGTGTTAAAAATTATTCAACATCTGCCAAACCTGATGTTTTATATAAGCTTGAAGGACTTGATGCAGAAAGTTTAGCCAAAACTGTTTTGGAGAATTTATAAATATTTAGGTTTATTAAGGTGCCAGCTGATTTTATTTAACCAGTTAATTTTTACATCACTGATTATCTCTTTATCTTCGCCATATCCATCTAAAAAAAGAGAGATATGGTGCTCTTCAATCTTTCTACTTTTAGAGAAATAATTAAACTTATAACAGGAACGGATAAGTCTTCTAATATCCTTAATTTTTTCTTCTTTGTTTTCAGAGAAAAAACTTTTGTCAAAATCAATTAAAAAAATGTCTTTATTTTTTATAAGAAAGTTTTTAATATGTAAATCTTTATGTATAATATTGTAAGAATGTAAATTTTTTGTAATTTTTCCGGCATTATAAAATAAATATTCTAAATCAAAACTACCATCTTTTAATAATACATTAATCAAATCTATGGAGCCGGCAATATTTTCAGTAACAATGTAAGCTTTGTAAAAAAAATTTTTTTTGACTAATACTCCTATTGCTTTTACAGTTGGGAAATTTCTTCTGTTTAGATAATGAATTATTCCAAGCTCATTTAAGAATCTGTTTATTTCTGTAAAATTATCTCTTAAAATATGGCGTAATAAACCACCATGGTAATATTTCCTAATAACAAGATTGTTATAAAGAAAAATTTTATTTCGTCCAATATAGTGGTTGCTTTTTTTATGAAAATTTTTTACTAAGTTTTTCAATGATTCTTTATATTGAGGAAAGGTATGTATGGAAAAATTATCTACATTAAAAAACTCTAAATTCAAATCTATTGACAAATTTTTCATTGTACCTCGCAATGAAATATACTTTATTAATTTTATTATTGAAAGCTATGAAATTTTTGGATTTGTCACCACAATGGACCCTTATCAGGCAAAAATCAAGGTTACAATATCTCCTTTTTTTATAAAAGATTTTGAACAATTAATAGAAGATATAAAAAAAAATGTCAATATAATTGAAATAAAATAAAAAACAGTGTTGTTTCAGTTATTCCTCTCTTATTTCCGAAAACTCTTTTTTAATTAATGCATATTCTCCGTGATGAATAGGTGAAATATGAAAAAGAATGTTTTTTTTTGCATCAGCAAGTTTTGCAATATACCCTGCCTGCTTTGCAGTAAGGTGGAATCTCTCCCTTGCTCTTGCTCTTTCTCTGTTTAAAAAAGATGCTTCTATGAACAAAAAAGTAGTATTTTTAATAAAAGGCTTTAATTTTTTTATATTTTCTTTTGAAAAAATAATATCAGTAATATAAGTAATTTTATAACCTATAGTGATTTTACAAATCTTTTTTTTAAGAAAACCAACATTAAAAATTTTATCTTCAACTGTTAAGTTTTTATTTAACTTTCCCTGATAAATATATTCTTTTAAATCACTTAACCATTTTCCTGTGGATAATCCTAATTTATTAAGCTTTTCCTTTAAAATATTTATATGGAAATCTTCTTCCAAAATATATGATATTGAAGGGGTTTTATGATTGAGAATAATCGCCCTAACCTGATGGTTACTTTCTCTTACTATTATATTATTTCTTCTTTTTACAGAAGCCAACTTTTCTAATTTAAATTTTTTTCTGCATTGAAATTTAGCTCTATTTATCTTTGTAGCAAGTATTTCAAAAACTTCAATTGTAAAATTAGTTTTATAATTATCCACTAAATTCCAGGTATAGCCTTCCAGCTTACCTTTTATATTTTTTATTATATTTTTAGGGCCAAAAACCTGTAAGTATTTTTCTTTTCCTAAAAATGTTCTTAAAACCCTGTCAAAACCGTAAAAATGGTCCATATGGGTATGGCTGACAAAAATTTTATTGATTTTTAGTACATCTTTATTGGACAATTTTGAAATATCGCCTATATCTATGAGATAAATATTGCTTTTGCCAAAAAGAGACACTAATACAACCGGGTCTCCTGAATGGCCATTGAGTAATTTAGGTTGGAATAAATGAACCATGTTATTTAAACACTACCTCTATTTTGCCATTATCTTTGAAAAACAATTTATTCATAGCCTATTTACCTATTTTTATGAAATTTAGCTTGTAATTCTTTCTCTTTTACTTAGTAATACTATATGTTTTAAAATTGTTTCATCTTTTCCTTCCATCCATCTTTCAAGAAAATGTTTATCATGAATTATCTGAGCTATTGCAGATAATGATTGCAAATGAAAATACCTTTCATCTAAAGTGCCTATTAAAATAAAAATAACATGAACTTCTTTATCCTCAGGAAAAATAATACCTTCTTTTGCCCTTATTAGCACCATATCAAAAATCTTTTCGCCATCAATAACAATATGTGGTATTGCTAAATTATTTCCAAGAACACTGCTAAATCTTTCTTCTTTCTCCATAAGCAGCTGGAAAATATTTTTTTCTGTCAGATTTATTCTTTTAGCAAGTTTTTTTGAAACTATTTTATATAATTGTTTATAATCCATTTTCTCGGGAATGTCCAATGTTAAGGACTTTTTTACTAATTTGTCAAATCTATCCTCTTTTATGGAATCTCTTTCAAGCAAAATTTTTCTAAGCTCTTTTTCAAGCTTTACACCTGTGATTTTCTTATTTATAATTCTCTCAACAACATGAAGAAGTGCAAATTCTTTCTGCTTTCTTTTTCTTCCGTAAAAAAAGTAAATAATTATACTTGCTAAAATGAATATTAAAGTTGCAAATAAAGCTTCTTTACCTATTTCAAAAATCAAAAATATATAAATAATAACACCTACAATCTGCAGGTAAGGATAAAAAAATGCTTTAAACTGGGGATTATAATTAACAAGTTTGCTTTCTCTCATTATTATAACTGAAATATTAGCTAAAATATAAGTTAAAATTAATGATGTTGAAGCAATTTCCACCAATATATCCAATTTCAAAAATAAACTTAAAATTATTAAAATTCCTGTAACTAAAATTGATAAATATGGTGTTTTGAATTTTTTTGAAACAACAGAAAATATCTCAGGAAACATACTGTCTTTGCTCAATGCATAAGGATATCTTGAAGCTGACATTATCCCCACATTTGCAGCTGAGACAAATCCAATAACAGCAGCAATTGACAAAATTAACCTTCCTTTGCTTCCCAATATAACAGCTCCGCCATCTGATATGGGAGTAATAGTAGTTGCTAATTTGCCACCTGGAATTAAACCTACAGTAACAAAAACAAGCAATGTGTATATAATGCAGATAATACCCATGGCAAGAAGCATACCTTTAGGTAACTTTTTAGAATCTTCCACTTCTTCTGCAAGGCTGGCTACTTTTAATAAACCGCCGTAAGAAACAAATACAAAACCTGCTGTTGAAAAAATATTCTGTAAATTGCCCTTAACAAAAGGTACATAAAAATTAACATTAATATGATTAAAAGCAAAAATTATATAAAAAACTAAAATTGCAAAAAGTATAAAAACTAAAAAAACTTGAATTCTACCTGCTTTTTTCACTCCAAAATAGTTAATAAGGAGAAAAATCATACAAACAACTATACCTACAATATGAGGATTAATACTTATTATAAGAATGAGATATGTTGAAAGTCCCACAAGAGCAAATGTTGTTTTAAATATAAGGGAAAACCAGCTTAATACCCCTGCAACTGTACCTACTCCAGCGCCCAAACTTCTTGTAACAAAAAAATATCCTCCTCCGGCTTTAGGCATGGCAGTGACTAATTCTGCAATGCTAAAAACACCGGGGATAGATAAAAGACCTGCCAAAAAATATGCGAAAATAACACTTGGTCCACATTTGCCATATGCTATGCCAGGAAGTATAAATATTCCCGCACTAACCATAGCACCTGAAGAAATACTAAAAATATCAATGAGTTTAAGTCCCTTTTCAAGTTTTGCCATAATTTTTTATGTATCAAAAATTATGCTATTTATCAATAAATTTAATTAATTGAAAAAGCTTTTCTTTTATGGTAAAAATTTTTAAATCCTAATATAATTTTGGACAAAGTAGGGAGAAATTATGAGAATTTGCTGCAAAGAATATTCAATGGAAATGGAGTTGTTTGCACTTAAGAAAAAATTAGCTGAGAAAAAAGTATCTGAAAAAGAAAAAAAGATAATTGAGCAAAGAATAAAGGAAATTGAAAAAAAACTAAACATGGGATAGGAGTAATATTTGAAGTGTAAATATTGCAATAATGAAGCAGTAATAAAAAAAAATAAAAAAAATATCTGTAAAGAACATTTTAATCAATTTTATTACAATCGAGTAAAAAAATCTATTAAAAATACACCAGTTAAGGAGAAAAAGATTTTAGTTGCCATCTCAGGCGGTAAAGATTCTGTTGCAATCCTACATGCATTAAATCATTTAAAAACTAAATATAAATATGAATTGGAAGCGATTTTCCTCAATTTGGGTATTGATAATTTCAGCAAAGAGAGTTTAGAGGCTTCAGAAAATTTATGCAAACATTTAGAAGTGCCTATGCACATTTATAACTTAGATGAAAATTATAAATTTAGCATTCCTGATATATCTAAAATAACAAAAAAAATTTGTGCTTACTGCGGTACTGTCAAAAGATATATTTTAAACAAGTTTGCTTGGGAAAATAATTTTGATTTTATTATAACCGGTCACAACATGGACGATGAAATAATATTTCTGAATCAAAACATTCTAAGCGGCAGCGTGGAATATGTTAAAAGATATTGCTATTTTTTCACCCCTACTTTAAAAGATAAAAAACTTGTAGGTAAAATTAAGCCTCAATTTTTTATTTCAGAGCAGGATAATATAAATTATTGCAAAGCAAACAATATTGATTTTGTATCAGCTATATGTCCATATTCAGAAAACTCTACACATAAAGTCTTACAAGAAGGTGTAGAGTTTTTTAATAAAAAAATGGATTATTCACTTAGCTTTTTACAATTTTTTCTAAAAATTAATGAGTATTTGCCGGAAAAAGCTGTGGATTTTAAATTTTGCAAAATTTGTGATTATCCAACCACAAATTTTGAAATTTGCAAATTTTGTAGAATTGTAAAGGAGTTACAGGAATAATGACAAACTTCAAACTTTCTATTCAGTATGATGGGACAAATTATTTCGGATGGCAAATTCAGCCGTCTCAAACAACTGTCCAAGGAATAATTAAAGACAAATTAGAATTAATTCTCCAGGAAAATCTTGTTTTACACGGTGCCAGCAGAACAGATGCAAAAGTTCATGCAAAAGCTCAAATTGCAAATTTTTTTACAGAAAAAACAATTAATAGTGAAAATCTTAAAAACAGCTTAAATAAACTGCTACCACTTGATATTAGGATAAAAGCAGTAGAAGAAGTTTCAAATAATTTTCATTCCAGAAAAGATGCAAAAAAAAAGCTTTACAGATACTATATTTTTAATAATAATACAGGTTCTCCATTTTACAGAAATTATTCATGGCATATTAGAGAAAAAATAGATATTGAACTTTTAAACAAATTATCAAGAGATTTAATTGGAGAACACAATTTTTTATCATTTTCAGGTCAGAAATGTTCTGCAAAAACTTTTAACAGAACAATTTACAATGCTTTTTGGACAAAGAAAAAAAATTTTTATATTTTCAGCATAGTTGGTAATGGCTTTCTCAAAAACATGGTTAGAAAAATTGTAGGCTCTTTAATTGCAGTTAATCACAACAAGGAAGATGAGAACTTTATTAAACTTTTGCTTGAGGTAAAAGATCCTTCCAGAGCTAAATACTGCGCCCCGCCACAGGGACTTTTTTTAGAGAAAATCTTCTATGAAAATATTTAAACTACTACATGAGGAGGGAAAATGATTAGGGCAGTTAAAGGCTTTAAAGATATATTGCCTGAAGAAAATCTTCTGAGAAACATTGTGCTACATAAAGCCAAAACTATTTTTGAAGCAAACGGCTTTAAAGAAATTACTCCGCCGGTTCTTGAAAAAACCGAATTATTTTTGAGAACCATTGGTGAAGCTACTGATATTGTTCAAAAAGAGATGTACACTTTTGAAGATAAAGGCGGAGAAATGCTTTCACTTCGACCAGAAGGCACAGCGTCTGTTGTAAGGGCATTTATTGAAAATTCTCTTTATAATACAACAGGCCCCCACAAATATTATTATTATGGTCCTATGTTTCGAAGAGAAAGACCTCAGAAAGGGAGATTAAGACAATTTTATCAGATTGGAGTTGAATTTTTTTCAATTGACACCCCTCTTGCAGATGCTCATATTATTTTTATACTATATTCATTTTTAACCTCTTTAAATCTTTTAAATTTCAGAATTGAAATTAATTCTGTTGGGTGTCCTGATTGCAGACCTATATATGAAGAAGCTTTAAGAAAATATTTTCAAAATTACCTTAATGAACTTTGTGATGACTGTAAAAGCAGAATAGAAAAAAATCCCCTGAGAATTCTTGATTGCAAAAAAGAAACTTGCTCAAATCTTAAAATAAATGCACCTAAAATTCTGGATTATCTGTGTGCCAAGTGTAGAGAATTTCATGAAAAATTAAAGAATTATCTCCAATTTTTTGAAGTTCCTTTTGCTGAAAATCCGCTAATGGTAAGAGGTTTGGATTATTATACAAAAACTGTGTTTGAAGCTATTGCACAAGGGCTGGGCTCACAAAATGCAGTAGGAGCAGGTGGAAGGTATAATAATCTTGTTAAAGAAATAGGCGGGAAAGATATTCCGGGCATAGGTTTTGCATTAGGCATGGAAAGATTAATTATCTTAATGGATTCTTTTAAGGAAAAAATTTCACCTGATTTTTACCTTGTTATTATAGGAGAAAATTGCCTGAAAAAAGGGATTGAGATTTATAAAAACCTTACAAATAGCGGTTTAAAAGGAGAGCTTGATTATCAATTAAAAGGTTTAAAGAATCAATTAAAAAAAGCTGATAGAATTGGTGTTAAGTTTGCATTACTTTTAGGAGAGGAAGAAATTAACAATAACCAAATTGTTATTAGAAACATGAAAAATGGTGAGCAAAAAACAGTTGAAATAAAAAATTTAAAGCAAACTTTAAAAGAAATCTGATAAAATTATCTTTTTTACAGGCTATTTCTAAACATGGAGAAGACTATTCATAAGTCAAAAACA
>CAZBLP010000025.1:0-29548 GCA_964492825.1 uncultured bacterium | reverse complement strand
TTTTCAAAATCTTTATTAATCTCATCTATAATGTCAAAAAAATTTTTGCTACCTTCCTTTTTTCTTTTTAATTTTATTTTATTAATAAATTTTAGAGCAGAAAACAGACCTGTTAAATATGAAAAGTCTAATTTTAGAGTATTAAAAATTAACCTCTGTATAATAAAAGGTATATGAACTGATATTAGATAGTTTTTAGGCAAATTTGACCATAAAAAAATAAATCTGTTACGTCTCATTATTTTTTTTATAAAATTTTTTGAATAAAATTTTGAAATTGTGGATTTATGATTGTGAATTACTTTCAAATCTGTCATAAAATATGAAATCCAACCTTTTTTCCATGCTTTAATACAAAGGTCTGTGTCTTCAAAATAAAATGGCTCATAAATGTCATCAAACCCTCCTATTTTAAAATATTTTTTTCTGTCTAAAGCAACTGAACCGCCTTCTGAGAAAAATGTTTTTAATAACTTTTCCCTTTTAAAATCAAGATGCTTCCATTTTTTAAATTTAATCTCTCCTCTTTTTAAAAAAGGAACTTTGTATGAACCGCTTAAAATCCCTTTATTATTATCGGTTATTACCGGAGAAACAGCAAAAACTTTATTATTTTCAAAAGGTTCTACAATTTTTAAAATAAAATCTTCAGGTATTATCACATCAGTATTTAACAATATAATAAAATCAGCTTCTGATTCTTCTATACCCCTATGAACGGATTTTGCAAAACCAAGATTTTTTTTATTAATAATGAATTGTATAGAATCATGTTTTCTTTGAAAAATTTTTATAACTTCCACGCTGTCATCAGTAGATGAATCATCTACAATTATCAAATCAGACAAAAGTTTTTTGCTTTTATTTGAAATTTTAATTGCATTAACTACATAAGGTAAATTTTCTTTAAGAAGCTCCGCTCCATTGAAATTAGGAATTACAACAGTTATTTTTTTCATATTTTTTTAGCCAAGATATAGTATTGATATGTAAAAAAATTAAGAAGTTTATTAAAGAAAATAAAATTTAACGTTTTATATTGAGGCTTAAATTTTAATTTTCTGCCAATTCTCAAAATTTTAAAACCGGATTTCCGGAACATATCCTTTATTGTATTTAGAGTAAAAAATCTCAAATGGTCAATATCCAATATACCGTAATCTGAATATTCAAATTCATCTCTTAAAATTTTTCTTACAATTTTATAGTATTGAAGATTTGGGATACTGGCAACAACATAACCATTATTAACAAGAATCTCTTTGCTTTTAGCCAGAGCATACCATGGATTAACAAGATGCTCTAAGATATCTCCAAAAACTATACAATCAAACTTTCCGTTATGTATAGGTAAATGTTCAACATTGGCAACAATAACATTGGAAATATTTTCTCTTGCAAATTTCGCTACTTTAAATACTATTTCAATACCTGTCACATTAAAATCAGTATCTTTCCAAGTAATGCCGGAACCACACCCTAAATCAAGTACGTTTTTAACATCTTCAGGAATTAAATTTAATATATCTTTTCTATTTTCAAAATAATATTTATCTATTTTTTTATTTTTCATTAAATTTAACCATGGAATTTAACTCTGAACTTTAAAGTTTGAACATTGGACTAAGATTATTCCCATCATAAACCAGAAAAACATTTTTACTTCAGAATCTCCGAAATTATTTTCAGTTAAACCTTCCATTAAGTATAAAGTAATAAAAGAGATTCCCACTATTGAATAAAAATTCTCTTTATATTTAAATAACTTGCAATATATTTGTATGAAAATCAGAAGTAATGCTACCAGTGCAGGTAAACCGTGTAAAACAGCTACTGTTAAAAAAGCATTGTGAGGATGAGATTTCCATTTGAGATTAATTTTTGCTTTTCTCACAATTTCCTTTTTAAATCCTCCGCCAATACCGAAAAAAGGGTGTTCTTTTATTATTTTTATTGTATTCTTCCATAGAACAACTCTGTTACCAGTGGATGTGTCGGGATTGTGCAACCCATTATAGATATCAACAAATCTGTTATTGATGGGTTTTACAAATATAATTGAAAGTAAAATAACAACAAAAATTATTCCGTTTATCAATAATCCCTTTTTCTTTAAATAGATAAAATTGATAATGGAAAACAAAATAAAAAAATATAAAATAGGTCCTTTTGACTCTGATACAATCAGTCCAATGGAAATCAGAATAGTGGTTATTAGAAAAAATTTGTTTTTAAACTTATTTTTTAATAGAAAAAAATATGAGAGAATAAGAGCAAGTGCCCAATTGTTAGCAGAAGTTAGAGCATGGGAATAAAAACCCTGAGCTCTTTTGGATAAAAAAATAAACTGATAAAGTCCGTAAAGAGAAGAAAAAGAAGCACCGATTAAAGAAAATTTTATTATTTTATTTGCTAATTTTTCTGATTTAACCAAAAAATATCCAATGAAGAAAGGAAAGTATAACCACCAATGGAATAGTTTTTTTAGAAAATGTTTTACCTCGGGATAATTAAGAATTATTGAAACTTCAACTAATATGAAATAGATTAAAAAATATTTCCAGAAAGGAAATCTTGTTACTGCTATTTTTTCGTTAAATGCCTTTTTTAATAGAAAAATAATAAGAATACCGTATAAAATCTGTGTAGCTGCAATAGAAATAAAGTTGGAAATACCTGTAATTAGCAGAAAATTTTCTATAATTTTATCACCTTCAAAATGTAATTTAAAATTGACTAATATATAGAATATTCAAAGTCAACAAATTTTCTTAATATAAAGAATATCCCTTTTTACTCATTATTTCGCAATAATATTTGATGCTTCTGTCATAAGTTTTTTCAGCTTCAGCAGGAAAGAGACATCCTGGTAGTTCATTTAGTTCTCTATGATATGCAATGCAATCGCAACATTTTCCTTTTTTTGAACAACCTGGATATGTACAACCGCAATTTTTTATTATTTCATCTCTTTTGCATTTCTCCATATCAACCTCCATTTTAAATAGTTGTTAGTCAATAGTCTTTAATCTTAATATGGAGTTTTTCAATTAATAATCTATAAATTTAAAAATCATTGTTTTTTATACAAGTTTAACTATTAAACACCTATTGGCTAACGGCTATTTTTTATTTATTCCAAAGTAATTTCTATATTTTCTAATTTCTCAGGCAATTCAGTGGTAATAGCATCAATATTGGTTAGTTTGAAAGTATTACAATTTACATACACTTCACCTTCACCTTGAAAATTTAAAATAATATTTAAAATATGGCTGCCATTACCATTTTTTGCTTTATATTTTGAAAGGATTTTATAAAAAAGATTTATCTCATCTTTTTTAGGTAGATTTTTAAATTTTACAATTAATTTATTTGTAAATTTTTCAGCAGCTTCTCCAAGCGGTACAATTTCATTTGCAATCATTTTAGCACTTGTTTCATTAATATCAAGAGTTCCTTTTATAAACACAAGGCTGTCCTCAGTGATAATGTCACTGTTTTCTCTATAGATATTTGGGAATATGACAACTTCAATTTTACCAGTTAAATCTTCTAACATTACACTTGCCATTTTTTCAGCTTTTCTTTTTGTTTTTAAAATTTTAACTTCTGTAATTATGCCGCCTAATTTAACAGTTTCCTTTTTATAATCACCTGATATTATATCATCAATAAAAGCACTGTTGTAATTATTTAAAATATCCTTATACTTATTTAAAGGATGGCTGGAAATATAAAATCCTGTTAGTTCTCTTTCCTGTTGAAGTTTTACAATTTCTTCCCATTCTTCAACTTCTTCAATTTTAAAATTATCTTCAAAAGAAGTTTGCTCGAAAAATTTGCCGAATATTCCGTTTTTATTTTCTACCTGCTCTTTTTTGGCTAAATTTACCTGTGAAAGGATATGTTCAAGATTTTTAATTTTACTTGCCCTGTTTAGAGGCAGGCTATCCATTGCTCCAGACTTTATAAGGCTTTCAATAACCTTTTTATTTACTTTGGAAAGGTCGACTTTGTAGCAGAAATCATAGAGAGATTTGTATTTTTCATTTTTTCTGTTTTCAATAATTGATATAATAGCTTTTTCTCCTACATGTTTAATTGCTCCAAGTCCAAATCTTATTTTATGGTCGCTAACTGTAAAATCAAATTCACTTTCATTTATGTCTGGAGGCAAGATATTTATCCCCATAAGCTTGCATTCATTAATATCCTTAATTACTTTTTCAGGAATTTCTTTGTCTTCAGTTAGAAGAGCAGTCATAAATTCTATTGGGAAATGTGTTTTTAGATATGCAGTCTGGTATGCAATGTATGCATAAGCAGCAGAGTGAGATTTATTAAAACCATATTCAGCAAATTTAGCCATTTTTTCAAAAATGTCTTCAGCAATATTGTCAGAAATTTTATTTTTTCGACAACCTTCAAGAAACCTTCCTTTTTGCTCCTGCATAACTTTAGAAATTTTTTTACCCATAGCTCGCCTTAAAAGATCTGCTTCACCAAGAGAATACCCTGCTAAAACCTGAGCAATTTGCATTACCTGTTCTTGATATAGTATGATTCCATATGTGTCTTTTAAAATAGGTTCAAGCTGTGGCAGAGAATAATGAGCTTTTTTCCTACCATGTTTAATATCAATAAAATCATCTACCATTCCGCTACCTAATGGCCCTGGCCTATATAGTGCCACTACAGCAATTAAATCTTCAAATTTATCAGGCCTCAACCTTTTTAGGAGGTCTCTCATTCCTCTGCTTTCAAGCTGAAATACACCTATTGTATATCCTGATGAAATAAGTTCATAAGTTGGTTTATCATCAAAAGGAATTGTCCTTATGTTGAAATTTTTATCTTTATATTTTTTTACCAATTTAATAGCATTATCTATAATTGAAAGGTTTCTTAAACCGAGAAAATCGAACTTAATTAATCCCACATCTTCTATATGTTTCATATTATACTGTGTTACAACATCACCATCTTTAGTAACTGCCAGAGGCACTGTTTCCATAAGAGGCTTATTGGAAATAACAATACCTGCAGCGTGAATAGATGAATGCCTTGACAATCCTTCAAGGTCTTTTGATATTGCAATTAATTTTGCTATATTCTCATCTTTTTCCACTAATTCTTTTAGTGCTTTTTCTTCCTGAAGAGCCCTATCAAGTGTTATGTTCAGAGTATTTGGAATCATTTTTGCAATTTTATCAACATCTTTGTAAGGCATTTCCAGGACTCTGCCAACATCTCTGATAACAGCTTTTGCTTTCATTTTACCAAAAGTAACAATTTGTGAAACTTTATCTTCGCCATATTTGTTAATAACATATTTTATGACCTTGTCCCTGTTTCTGTTGCAAAAATCTATATCAATATCAGGCATTGAAATTCTTTCTGGATTTAAAAATCTTTCAAACAACAGATTATAAGGTATAGGGTCAATATCAGTTATTTTAAGACTGTAGGCCACCAATGAACCTGCTGCTGAACCTCTGCCAGGCCCTACAGGGATATTATGAGTTTTGGCATAATTAATAAAATCTTCAACAATTAGGAAATATCCAGCAAAACCCATTTCTTTAATTGTGTTAATTTCCCGTTCTAATCTGTTAAGATACTTTTGCTTTATTTCATCTGTAAATTCTTTGTAATGTGTTTTAATTTCCGGAAGTCTTTCCTGAAAGCCTTCCCTTGTTTTTCTCTCAAATTTTTCTTCTGTTGTCTCACCTTTTTTAAGAGGAATTTCAGGAAATTGATAATTTCCGAATTCAAATGTCAAGTTGCATTTTTTAGCAATTTCAACTGAATTGGAAATAGCTTCTGGAGTGTTTTCAAAAGCTTTTAACATTTCATCAGGTGATTTAAAGTAAAAATCATCAGAGGAAAATTTCATTCTGCCTTCTTCATTTATTGTTCTTCCTGTTTGAATGCATAAGAGAACATCGTGACTTTTTGCCATATCTTTTGTAAGGTAATGGCAATCATTTGTTGCGATTAGAGGAATGGACAGTTTGTTGGCAATATTAACGAGCCCCTCATTTGCAATTTTTTGCTCCGGAATAGAGTTGTCCATTAATTCAAGATAAAAATCTTTTTTAAAAATTTTCAAAAATTTCTCAGCTACACTTAATGCATATTTTTCACCTTTTTTTAAAAAAGTTTCAGCAACTTCTCCTTTGAGACAGCTTGACAAACAAATTAAACCTTCAGAGTATTTTTCCAGTAATTCCCAGTCAATACGCGGTTTGTAGTAGAAACCTTCAATATACGCAAGAGAAACAAGTGCCATAAGGTTTTTATATCCAATATTGTTTTTTGCAATTAATATAAGATGATTTAAGCCTTTTTCATTTTCATCTTTGGCTTTTTCTTTTTTCTTTCTTGAACCTTTTGCAACGTAAACTTCGCATCCGATAATAGGTTTTATTTCGGATTTTGTGGCTTCCTTATAAAATTCAATAACTCCGTACATATTGCCATGGTCAGTTATTGCAACTGCAGGCATATTATACTCTTTTGCTTTTTTTATTAATTCTTTTATTTTTATTGCTCCGTCAAGTAAAGAATATTCAGTATGAGTATGCAGATGAACAAATTCCATTAGATTTCCTTTCTTAAATTAGTCTTTAAAAGACTTCAGCACTGAAAATATATATTTCCGTGTCATTTTCCTTCCAGCAACCTGGATAAAGTCCTGCTTTAACACATGTCTGGTCGAGAAATGTTAAACTGTCCCACCCATATTCAGTTGCAACCTGCGGAAGAAGTAATCCGCTGTTAAAACCTTTTACAAGCAAAATTCCATGTTTGCCAACTTCTATTTCATTAATGTCTCTAATTTTTTTTAGAGGAGTAAGAGCGCTTATTTCTATGTCAATATCATTAAACTCATCCTTGTTTAAAGAAGGAAACCTCGGGTCTTCAAATGCAGCTGATACAGCCATTTTTTTTACAGTGGTATCAAGGCTGTCAACTCCCTGAATATAGCCTATACAACCTCTTAAATTGCCGTTTTTATGTAAAGTTACAAAGGCTCCGCGTTTCTGTTTTAAATTTTCAGTTCTTTCATAATCAAGATTAAATTTTTCCCCAAAAAGTTCGGCTCTAATACTCTCTTTTGCAATTTTTTTCAAAATATCCTTTTCATAATCTGTAAGTCCTTGGGAACTATTACTATTTTTGTAAATTATTGCAGAAAGATAACCAACAACACTGGTTTTATCTCCTGATACATCTCCTGAATCAGCATATTTTAATATTTCGCATCTATTCCAGTTATAAAGCTTTGCAAGAGATAAGATAATTGAGACAGGCCCAGCTCCGCAAGCTTCTGTTTTGCCATTTATAACTGCATTACAGAATCCTTTTATATCCAAATTTTTTATATGTGTAACAGCAACTGAATCTAACTTGTTTGCAGTTTCAGATGAATAAAAATGTGAAAGATCAGTACTTGCAATATATAATACATTTTCATTCTTTAATTTCTCATAAAATACTTTAGCCACTTCATGCAATTGGTCAAAGTCTTGTGTACCTACAAGCACAGGAATTAGTTTGAAATTTTTTAAAACAACCTGTAAAAAAGGCACTTGCACTTCAAGAGAATGTTCCTGAGTATGAGCCTGCGGGATAAAATTAATCAGATTAGAGCTGTTTATTAATTTTTCTGAAATATCAGTATTAATAGGAACAACTCCAAGTGGAGTTTCATAACCTTTACCGTTAAATATTGAAACTCCGTCAAACATTCCTCTATGGCAGGGAGCAAAAACAACTACAATGTTATAATCTTTTCCTTCCACATGTTTGTATCCGTTAGCTGCAACTTGTCCAGAATAAAAATATCCTGCATGAGGAGAAATAATTGCTTTAGGGTTTTTAATGTCTTTTTTTTCAACATTAGATAAAAAATTTTCAATTTCATTTTTTAACTGTGTAGGGTTTGATGAATAAAACGAACCTGCTACTGCTGGTTTTCTAATCATTTCAAACCTCCAAAATTTTACTAAACCTATTTTCCTATGCAAAAATTTTGAAAAATATTGTCCAAAATATCTTCAGATGTGACTTCTCCGGTTAATTTGCCAAGCTCATTTAAAGCTTCTTTTAGCTCAAAATTAACCATATCTATTGTCTGATTCTTAAAATCAATATTTTTTAGAAATGAATGGAACTGTTTAATTGCTTCATACTGCCTGATATTTGTAATAAAAACATCATTAAAATGGAAATTGTTGTTTTCCAATATTATAATTTTTAATTTTTCTTTAAAAAAGTCAAGATTAATTTCTTTTTTTATGGAAATTGATAAAAAGTCATTACTGATATTTTGGGCTAAATCATATTTATTGCCAATGAGTAAGATTTTTTTATGTTTATATTTTTCTAAAATAAATTTGTCATATTCAGTTAATCCTTTTGATAAGTCAAAAAGATAGATAATAATATCTGATTCATCTAATTTTTTATAGGCTCTTTTTACGCCTTCTGCTTCTATATCATCTTTTGCTTCTCTTAATCCAGCTGTATCAATTAATCTTATTCTGATACCTTCGAAATTTAACTCTTCCTCTATAGTATCCCTTGTTGTCCCTGGAATACTACTGGTAATTGCTCTGTTTTCATTTAAAAAATAATTTAAAAGAGAGGATTTGCCTACATTAGGCATACCGGCAATAACAACTTTTACACCATCAAAAAAATTTTTTGCACTGCTGTAAGAAGCTATTAATTTTTTGGCTTCATTTTTTAAGATTTCAATATTTTGCACTAATCTATCTAAATCCACTCCATCTCTATACTCTTCAAAGTCTATTAAACTTTCTATTTCCGAGATTATATCTATTAGATTGGTTTTAAGTTGCTCTATTTTTTCTTTTAATTTTCCTGAAAGCTGAGATAAACTTATTTTAAATGCTGTGCTGTTTTTAGCATTTATGCTGCTAATAACTGCTTCAGCCTGGGTAAGATCGATTCTACCGTTAAGAAAGGCTCTTTTTGTAAATTCACCAGGTTCAGCAAGGCGGGCACCGTTTTTTATTAATAGCTCAAGAATCTCTTTTGAAGCAATATATCCGCCGTGACAATGAATTTCTACAATATCTTCTCTTGTATATGTTTTAGGAGAGAGCATAATAATACTTAAAACCTCGTCAATAGTCTCTCCTGTAAAATTATTTTTTATAAAACCATAATAAACTTTATGCGATTGAATGTCTTCTAAATAAGGGGTAAAAATGTTTTTTAAGATTTCAACAGCATCATTGCCACTTATACGGATAATAGATATTCCGCCTATGCCTACAGGTGTTGAAATTGCGCATATTGTATCAAAACTTAAATTCATTTTATTGTTCTGTTGGCGAAATTATTATCCGCTTTTTCTCTCCGTTGCCTACACTTTCGGTTCTAATATGTTTGTCATTTTTTAAAGTAACATGGATTATTCTTCTTTCATTTGGATACATAGGTCTAAGCTTAATACTTCTATGCTCGTTTTTAGCTTTTATTGAAATCTCTTTTGCAAATTGTTTTAGTTTTACGATTTTTTTCTTAATATATTCGTTAATGTCTATTTCAAATTTCAAGTTTGATCTATATTTTGAGGATATCATTTTATTTGTAAGATATTGTATTGAGTAAATAAACTCCTCAAAATTGTTGGTTTTTATAAAATCACCTTGTGTGAATATTAAAATTAAAACCTTATCTTTATGTTGCCTGTAATCAACTCTAAGTTCAATATCAAAAAACTTAAACAGTTCTTGAATAAACTCCTTAGCGGTTTCAATAACTTCCTCATCATTATTATAAGATTTTTCTGATGGTTTATTGGTTTTTTCAAAGTTAATTTCTGAAATTTCTTTGTCCAGAATTTCTTCAATTTTTTCTTTTAAATTCAATCTTTTTTCAATTAAAACTTCTATTTTTGTTTTTTTTGAAAATACTTTTAAAAATCCTTTGCTGCCTTTTTCCAAAATTTCATATTTGATTTTATCTTTTTCAATTCCCAATTCTTTACATGCATTTTCCAATGCTTCATCAAGATTTTTCCCTTCAAATACAATTTTCCCCATAATCATACTCCTCTGCTATTTTGTTTTCTCCATTTTTTTATTAACAATATATTGCTGCACAATAGAGAGAATATTATTTGCAAGCCAATAAACAACTAATCCTGACGGAAAATTTAAAAATAAAAATGTTAAAAATATAGGCATAAAATACATTAATTTTTCTTGTAATGCATCTCCGCCGCCAGTAGGTGTCATTTTTTGCTGAATAAACATTGATAATCCCATTAAAACCGGTGTTATATAGTAAGGATCTTTTATTGATAGGTCCACAAGCCAAATTTTATCAGTAAAAGGAATATAGCTTATAAAAGGTGCATGTCTCAGTTCAATAGAGTTTAATAGTGCCTTATATAATGCAAAAAATACAGGTATTTGAATTACCATTGGTAAACAGCCACCAAACGGATTAACTTTATACTTTTTGTATAACTGCATAATTTCCTGATTTAACTTTGCTTTATCATTTTTATATTGTTCTTTTATTCTCATAATATGAGGTTGCAGATCTTTCATTTTTTTCATTGATTCATAACTTTTCTGGGTCAAAGGATAAAAAATAAGTTTTATAAGAATAGTTAGGAGAATAATAGCAACACCGTAATTATGTATATATTTGTAGAAAAAGTTCAGGACCATCATTAACGGCTTTGCAAGGAAGTCAAAAATACCGTAATTGATACTTCTTTCCAGTCCTGCATGATAACTTTTTAAAATATCATATTTTTTTGGGCCAAAATATAAGTAATTGTTATCTACTGCCCTATCATTTATTTTAAGAGAAAATTTTTTAACACCTTCTAAAACCACGTTATCGTCATTAATGTATGTTTTTGCTCTATTAAAGAAATCTTTTTTCTTTAAAATAACAGATAGAAAATATACTTCACTGTAACCAAGCCATTGTACTTTTTTAGTGTATTGCCTGATTTTCTCTTTTTCAATTTTTTTAACACTAACCTCTTTTAACACTCCGTCAACAAGGAAACAACTTCCTTCAAACTGATATTTTGCTTTTTTCAGTTTTTCTGTTCTAAAAAAATAGGTACTGTTTTCTATTTTTAACGGAGAACTGCTTTTATTTACAAATTCATATTTTAAATCCACCTGATATTTATCAGGATAAACAGTATATATCTTTTTAAATTCAAATGTTCCGAAATCTTTGTAAAAAGCGATATTAACAGGTCTATTATTCACATTGATATTAAAACTTGAAAAGTCGGTATTGTAAACTGTATCTTTGGAAATTTTAAAATCATTAACTATTATCTCATTTTCAATAGGGTAATCTTTTACTTTATCAAAAAGAACAACATTTTTCTGTTTTTTATATGTAACAAAATATTTTTTTAAAACACATTTTGCAATAGCAGCGCCTTTGTTTGAGAAAGTAAGCTTGAAAACATTATTTTCAATATCAATAAATTTTTCATTTGGGTTTTTAATAACCTCTTTTATTTTCTTTGCAACTGTTTTTCTTTTAACAGCTTTTTTCTCTTTTAAGGGAGCTTCGATCTCTTTCTTAGGTTTTACTTCTTTTGTAGCAGTAACATTATTGTTATTTACCTGAGGCTTCATAAACCTTTTCATGAAAATCTCTTGATATGCTACAAGTATAATCAGAGAGATAACAATTGCCACAATTGTTCGTTTTTCCATAAAATTCTCCTTATTTTTTACGTAATTTTAAAATTTTTTATGCAGGATCATAGCCACCGGGATGGAAAGGGTGACATTTACATATTCTGATTAGGGATTTGAACAAACCTTTTAGTATGCCATATTTTTCTATGGCATCAATGGCATATTGAGAGCAGGTAGGATAAAATCTGCAGTTTTTACCTAAAAAAGGTGAAATAAAAATTTTATATAATTTAATTGGAAAAATTATAAATTTTTTCATTTTTTAAAAAACTCTCTAATTCAAATACAATTTCCTGAAATTTTGTTAATGTGCAATTATTTTTTACTAAAAATACATAATCGTATCCATTTTTAAAAAAAGGTTTATTCAATCTGAAAAACTCCCTAATCATACGTTTAATTCTATTTCTTTTAACTGCCTTTCCATACTTTTTGGTTGCTGTAATCCCCAATCTTGGATATTGAAAATTATTACTGCATATAAAGATAATAAAGTTTTTTGTTGTAAATTTTGTCCCTGATATATAGACATTTTTAAATTCGCTTCTCTTTCTTATACGTAATTGCTTTGGAAAAGAGTAATCTCTTAAACACTTAATCTTTTCCTCCCCTTTGCTCGTCTTCTGTTTAACAATACTCTTCCTGCTTTGGTTCTCATTCTCAGTCTGAACCCATGCGTTCTTTTTCTTCTTGTGTTGCTTGGCTGATACGTCCTTTTCATTTTTCATCTCCTTTTACGTCTTATGCAAGTTTGATATTTAAATGATTTAATACACTAAATTTAACTCTACAATATTCAGTTGAATATTGCATTAAGTTAGAGGCAGCTTCTAATCATAAATTAAAAAAAAAGTCAAGAAATATTGATTTAAAATTTTTTCATATTTTTATATCAGTAATGATAAGAATTATTCTTGCAAAAAAAATAAATTTTGCATAATATAATTAAATATGAAAAATATACTTAATATCTTAGAGAAAATTTTAAAAATCACAGGCTCAAAGCCAGCCAGAAATATTGCTAACATATTCTGCCTTAATAAAGCAAGAATCCGCAAAGAAGATGCAATCAAATATATAGTTGAGAATGTTAATAGAAATATCCTTGAATCCACTATAAAAAAAGTATTTATTGCAGAAGAATGCAAATTAATGCAAAAGTATTACATTAAAAATCAATTAAAAAGATTATCCTCTCCAAAATATAAGAAAGTTGTAAAAGAATACAGCCAACAACTTGAATATCTCAATAATTTAAGCAGCAGTGAAGAGATAATCAGATATTTGGCACAATATTATGCTCAGGATATGGCTGCAGATTTTGACCCTGCATTTTTAATTGTTTTTAAAGAGCTTGCAAAATATCTTTTTCCTAAAATGTATAATTCAATTAAAGTTACATCAAAAAGCAGAAAGGCAATTGAAAAGATAAAGATTATTCAGGGTAAATATCCTGTATTTTTTATTCCTAATCATATATCCAATTCAGATCATTTGCCTTTTTGTGTTGCATTGAATAAATCGGGATTGTTTCATCCTGTGATAGTAGCTGGAGCAAATCTCTATAGAGGTGCATCAAAAAATATGTTGCCAAAATTAAATTGTTATAAATTGCAGAGAGATTATATACATGGTGATGTGAAATGGTTGAGCAATCCTATATATAATCTTGTCTTTAAATATTACAATAAATTTTTATGGTCAAAAAACGAACCGTTCCTTTTTTATATTGAAGGTACAAGGACAAGAACAGGTAAAATTTTGCCGCCTAAATTGGGTTTTTTAAAAGAAGTTCTGAACTTTATTAAAGAAGAAGGCAAAGCAGTTTATTTTGTGCCAATTTCAATATCATACACAGCTGTTCCGGAAGATGAAGAGCTTGTTGACAGTTTAAAAGGTAAAAAAATTTCAGAAAGAGATCTGATTTCTCAGCACTTGCAGCTTGAAAAAATCTACAGCAGGGTTAAAGATTCATCTATTTATCTGAATATTGCAAAACCTATTATGGTAATTCCTGAAGATATTCCGAAACCAACGGATTTTGCACAGAAAATTATTGATATAATATCAAAAAATATTGTTATTACACCTACATATCATGTTGCAAATGCAATAATTGAAGTAAAAAATAGTGACAATACTTTTGATTTGAACTTAGTTAGGAACTATTTAGGAGGAATTTTTTTTAAAAATCTTAAATTAAATTATAATTTTTTAATTTTACTTGAAAAGGAAGTTAGTGTAGGAATGGATGTTTTTTTAAAAAAAGAGGCAATAAAAAAAATAGGTAAAGAAAAATATGAAATTTTAAAATTAGATTTAATAGAGCAATATTTTAACAGAATTGCTCATTTTAAGGTAAAAACGTAGAATTGCTTTATAGACTGTGTTTGAATTGGCAATGTTTATGTTCCATAATAAGTTTCAAATTTTTCTATTACACTATTAAAGATATTGACAACATACCCTTTTTAGGTATATAGTATCAATATGCTTGATAAATTTTTCATTAAATAAAATTTGATAATGGAGAGGGGGTGTTAAAAATGAAAAGGTTGATAGTTCTTTTAATGGCAACAGCTTTTATGTTTGTATTTGCATCTGTTACATTTGCAGCTCCTAAGGCACCTGAGAAGGTTACAGTTAATGAATTTCAGAAGAAAAAGCCTGCTGTTACATTTTCTCACAAAGTTCATGCTGACAAGTTCGGTTGTAAAGAGTGCCACCATAAGTGGAAAGGTGGAGATGCTGCTCCTGAAAAGTGTTCCAAATGTCATGGCAAGAAAAAAGAGGGTAAAAAACCTTCAGCTAAAAAAGCATACCATAAACAATGTAAAGGTTGTCATAAAAAAATGAAGAAAAAAGGTGAAAAAACAGGGCCTACAAGCTGTAAAGGCTGCCATAAAAAATAATAAAAGGGGCTTTAGCCCCTTTTTCTAATTAAATATGGAGGACATTATAATTCAATGCAGAAAAATGTTATAGTTAAATTTTTCTCTTCTTTAAAGTTAACCTTATTTATTCTTTTTTCATTAGCTGCCACTTCAATTATAGGCACAATCATTCCTCAAGATTTACCTAAAAGTCAATATGCTTCTCATTTCAGTCATACAACATTTAAACTTCTTGATTTTTTTGGCATATTTGACATGTATCATTCGTGGTGGTTTTTAGCGCTATTATCATTGCTTATTATTAATCTTATTTTTTGTTCTCTAAAGCATTACAGAACCACTTATAACAGAGTTTTTAAAGAAAATCCCGTTTTGACTCCGAATATTGAAAAAACAATACTGCATAAAAATTCTTTTAAAATTAACAGTAGAAATTTTAAAATAGAAAAAATTGAGACTTTTATAAAAAAAGTATTAAAATCTAAAAATTTTCAAAAAAATGAACAAAACGGAGAAATTCATTATTTTGTTAATCAAAACAGGTATTCAGATTTTGGTTATTATTTAGTTCATTTGAGCCTTATAATAATTGCTATTGGCGCTATTTTGGGGAGTATTTTCGGGTTTAAAGGCTATATCAACATACCTGTTGGACAAACCAAAAGTTTTATATTTTGTAAAAAGATAGGTATGAAAGAGTTAGGTTTCAAAATCAAATGTGTTGATTTTAAAATAAATTTTTATCCAAACGGTACACCGAAAGAATATAGAAGCAAAGTTGAAGTTATTGATAAAAACAAATCGTTTCAAGCTGATATCCTTGTGAATCATCCGTTAAAATATAGAGGCATTAAGTTTTATCAGGCAAGTTATGGCACCACAGGACAGAAAGTATTCATTGTAGTTAAAAGCAGAACAGATAACAAAGTTCTGTTTAACAACGAGGTAAGTATAGGAGATGTAGTATCTATAAAAAACAGAGAGTTAAAGTTCTTAGTTGAACGGTATTCTAATAATTTTCAGGGATTTGGCCCTGCTGCAAGAATTGTGGTGTTAAAAGGCATGGCTCCTGAGCAAAATTTTATTATTTTTAAAAATTATCCTGATTTTGATAAAAAGCACAGAAACGGCAAATTTACATTTATTTTGAAAAAAGCAACTTTTCAATATTATACCGGTTTGCAGGTCTCAAAAGATCCTGGTGTAAATATTGTATGGTTAGGTTGTTTTCTAATGATTTTAGGATTATTTATATCTTTTTTTATTTATCATAAAAAATTCTGGATTAAAGTATCTCAAGATAAAAAAAATACATATATTCTTTTTGCAGGTAGTATGAGAAAAAACAGATTAAATTTTGATCATGAATTTAATAAATTAGTTGAAAATTTAAAAGAGGTGGTAAAATGACAAGTAGTCATATTTTCAGTATTGTGACATTCATTTATTTCGGAAGTTTTTTCTTTTACATAATTTACTTTTTTTTAAGAGATAAATTCACAGCAAAAATTGCAACTGCTTTGGCTTATATTGGGCTTATTATGCAAACAGTAGCTTTTTTTCTGAGATGGAAAGAATCTTATGCAATGGGTATAGGTCACATTCCTCTGTCAAACCTTTATGAATCCTTAATATTTTTTACAATAATGACTGTACTTATTTATCTGATTCTCCAGTATATTTACAAAATTCAAATTGTAGGTGCTTTTGTAATGCTTTTTCCTGTATTGACTCTGGCATTTTGTTCATTAAAAGTGCCTAATGAAATAGAGCCTCTTGTTCCTGCCCTTCAGAGTAACTGGCTTACTTCTCATGTTGTTACATGCTTCCTTGCTTATGCAGCCTTTGCTGTTTCATGCGGGATAAGTATTCTCTATTTTATAAAGAAGAAAGCTCCCAATAAACTGACTTTTATCCCGTCATTAGACCTTCTTGATGATTTGATTTATAAAAGTATTGCAATAGGTTTTCCAATGTTATCTCTCGGTATCATTACAGGTGCTGCATGGGCAAATTATGCATGGGGCACATATTGGAGCTGGGACCCTAAGGAAACATGGTCGTTAATTACATGGTTTATATATGCAGCTTTTCTGCATGCAAGATTTACAAAAGGATGGCGTGGAAATAAAGCTGCACTGCTTTCAATTATCGGTTTTGGCTCGGTTCTTTTTACATATCTTGGTGTTAACCTGCTACTTTCAGGTTTACATAGTTACGGTTCAATATAGATTGTTATATAAATTTTAAGGAGGGATTAGAATGTCTATAAAAGTAGCAATTAACGGTTTTGGAAGAATTGGAAGAGATGCTTTAAGAGCTGCAATTGATGATGATGATTTTAATTTCATTGCAGTTGTTTCAACTACTGATGATGCCAAAGTCATAAGACATCTTTTCAAATATGATTCTGTTTCAGGAGGTTATAAAAACGGAGAAGTAATAGCTAAAGATAAATCTCTTGAAATAAACGGTAAAGAGGTAAAATTAATAAAAGCTACCAATCCAAGAGATGTGGACTGGCCAGGATTAGGTGTTGATATTGTAATGGAGTGTTCAGGGAAATATAGGAAAAGAGACGAAGCAGCCATATTTTTAGAATCAGGAGTTAAAAAAGTTGTTGTGTCAGCACCTTGTAAAGGCGCTGATGCCACAATTGTTATGGGTATTAATGAAGATATATATAAACCTGAAAGTCATAATGTTATTTCAAATGCTTCATGTACTACAAATTGTCTTGCACCTGTAGTGAAAGTAATGTTGGAAAATTTTGGATTTAAAAAGGGTTTTATGACAACGGTACATGCTTATACAAGAGACCAAATGCTTCTTGACAGCAGACATAAAAAAGATTTAAGGCGGGCAAGAGCTGCTGCTCTTTCAATGATACCCACAACTACTGGAGCAGCAACAGCAGTTGGACTTGTAATTCCTGAAGTTAAAGGCAAAATTAACGGTATTGCAATAAGAGTTCCAACACCTGATGTTTCAATAGTTGATTTAACTGTTGAAACTGAGAAAAACACTACAATAGAAGAAGTAAACGCAGCTTTTAAAAAAGCAAGTGAAAATGAATTAAAAGGTATTTTACAATACTGTGACGAACCTCTTGTATCTGTGGATTTTGTTAAAAATCCTTACTCTTCTATTTTTGATTCACTGCTTACTGATGTAATAGGCGGCAATATGGTAAAAGTTTTCAGCTGGTATGACAATGAATGGGGTTATGCTAACAGATTGGTTGACCTTACTAAATTTGTGGGCAATAAACTTTAGGAGCGAAAAAATGTATAAGAATATAAAATTTTTAGATTCTCTTAAAAATCTTGAAGGAAAAAAGGTTTTATGCAGATTTGATTTTAATGTTCCAACAGATGAACATGGAAATATTACAGATGATGTTAGAATAAGACGAGCGCTTCCCACTATAAATTATCTTTTACAGGAAAAAGCTAAGGTAATTATTTTAAGCCACAGAGGAAGACCTAAAGGTAAAGTAGTTAAGAATCTTAGTATGGATATTGTTGTTACAAGATTAAAAGGCTATATCCATCTTACAGAGAATATTATATTCGTAGATGAATGTATAGGTGAAAAAGTTAAAGATGTTATAGAGAGTGCGCCTAATGGTAGTATAATTTTCCTTGAAAATGTCAGATTCCACCCAGGAGAAACTAAAAATGACGAGGAATTTGCAAAACAATTAGGAGAATTAGCTGAAATCTATGTTGATGATGCGTTTGGTAATGCACACAGAACTCATGCTTCTAATGTAGCTATTACAAATTATGTAGAAAATTGTGTTGCTGGGTTTTTAATGAAAGATGAGCTTACATATTTTAGCAGGGCTCTAAAGGACCCTTTAAAACCTCTAATTTCAATAGTTGGCGGTGCAAAAGTCTCTGACAAACTTGGTGCTCTTGATAATCTTCTTGATACTGTTGATAAAATGATAGTTGGAGGAGGTATGGCTTTTACATTTCTTAGAGCGCTTGGTCATAAAGTTGGAAATTCTTTATGTGAAGAAGGTTTAATAGGGAAAGCTCTTGATATTATGTCAAAGGCTAATAAAAAGGATGTTAAATTTTATCTTCCTGTTGACTGTATTGTTGCTAAAAGCTTAGACTCCAAATCTGAAATCAAAGTTGTTCCTGTACAAGAAATTCCAGATAACTTGATAGGAGTTGATATTGGTCCTGCTACTACAACTCTTTTTTCAGAAGTTATAAAAGATGCAAGAACCATTGTTTGGAACGGCCCAATGGGAGTTTTTGAAATTGAGCTTTTTGCAAGAGGTACTATGTCTATGGTTCATAGTGTTGCCAATACTTATGCTCTTACAATTATTGGTGGAGGCGATACTGATGTTGCTGTTCATAAAGCAGGTGAAGTAGATAGGATTTCATATATTTCTACTGGTGGCGGTGCTTTTCTGCATCTGCTTGAAGGCAAAGAACTCCCTGCAATAAAAGCATTAGAAAATAAATGTAAAATTTGTATATAGAGGGTATGCAAAATGAAAAAAATCATTGCTGCTAACTGGAAAATGAATAATTTAAAAGAAGATATTAATAATTTCATAGACAAATTTTATAAAAACAGAGATAATTTAAATTATGAAAACAGAGAGATTTTAATTGCGCCTTCAACAATATATTTTCATTTTCTGAAAAATAAAGTAGAAGAATTAGGTTTGCAAGTTAAGGTTGGGGTTCAGAACTGTTTTTATGAAGATAAAGGTGCTTTTACAGGTGAAATTTCTCCATTAATGTTAAAAGATTTAAATGTTGATTTTGTTATAATAGGTCATTCAGAGAGAAGAAATATTTTTAATGAAAATGATGAGTTATTAAATAAAAAAGTTTTATCAACTTTGAAAAAAGGCATTAAGACTATATTCTGTATTGGTGAAAAACTTGAACAAAGAGAAAATAACGATACATTTAATATATTAAAATCTCAGCTTTTAAATGGTCTTAAAAACATTGAAAAATTTTACAATGAAAATTTATTAATTGCTTATGAACCTGTGTGGGCTATTGGTACGGGAAAAACAGCTACTGTTAGTCAAATAGAAGAAGTTCATAATTTTATAAAAGATTTTTTGAAAAAAAATATTGCATTTAACTTGCCTATATTGTATGGAGGTAGCGTTAAACCGTCAAATATTAAAGAGATTATTAATGCGTCCAATGTAGACGGAGTATTGGTAGGAGGAGCATCTCTGAAATTTGATGATTTTATACATTTAATAAATTTTGACAAGGAGTAAGTATGAGTGCGCTTTTAATTGTTCATATTATAATCTGTATTTTGCTTGTAGTTGTGGTATTGCTTCAAGCAAGTTCAGGAATGGATCTTGGCTCAGCATTTGGTGGCGGTGGCTCAAGTGATTCTTTTTTTGGAAGCAAAGGTTCAAGTGGTTTTCTTATTAAGATAACTTCAGTGTTAGCTGCTATTTTTATGTTTTTATCAATATTAATGTCTTATAGTGGAACTCATAAAAAGGGTTCTGTTGTAGAAAACATGAAAGTGCCTGCACAATCACAGCAGAGTCAACCATTTCCATTACCGAAAAACAAATAAGTAGACTTTTTGCTACATCTTATTTTTAAAAAAGTTGCAGTGTAGTTTTTTATACACACTGCAACTTTTTTATTATTTTAATAAAAGCTTTTTAAAATCAAATATTTAAAACACTATTTTATTTTGGCATTGTTAATGCTTAATTATATAATATTAATTTTAAATTAGGAGGTTTGTAATGAGTGGTAATTTTAGCGAAGCTTTAAAAATTTTCGGAATAGGGTTTGGACTTGTAATTTTTATTATGATTGCATTAGCTTTTATTATGGAAACTGTTGGGAAAATAGTGACAAAAGTTGAAAGCAAGAAAAAGGCGGAGGTTAAGAAATGATAAAGTTTATGACCGGTTTTGCAGGATTGGATTTGGCGCATTGTATTATGATTTTAATTGGTTTGGGTTTTATCTATCTTGGAGTTGTAAAAAAATGGGAGCCTTATGAATTGCTACCTATTGGATGTGGTATGGTTCTGGCAAATTTACCATTAACAGGTATTATTACACAGCCAGCACCTGGGCTCGGACCTGGACAAGCAGGGGTTCTTGGTATTATATTAAAATATGGTCTTTATCAATGGACAATTTTGCCTCAATTTATCTTTTTCTGTATAGGAGCTATGACTGATTTCAGTCCTCTGATTGCCAATCCCCGTTCATTTATCCTTGGAGCTGCTGCTCAAATAGGAATATATTTTGCAATGTTAGGCGCTGTTTTATTGGGTTTTTCAATACCTGAAGCATGTTCCATAGGAATAATCGGAGGTGCGGACGGCCCTACAACATTGTATACCACTGGAATATTGGCTCCGGAAATTATGGGTATTACAGCTACAGCAGCTTATTCATATATGGCAATGGTTGCTATAATACAACCGCCTATTATTAATGCTTTAACTACTCCTGAAGAGAGAAAGATATATATGAAGCCAATGCTGAGGCCTGTGTCAAGAACAGAGAGACTTTTATTCCCCATTATAACAATGCTATTGGTAGTTTTAATTATGCCAAAATCTGCTCCTTTAATTGGAATGATGATGGTTGGAAATTTGTTTAGGGAATCTGGTGTTGTTCCAAGATTGTCAGAAACTGCTCAAAATTCACTTATGAATATGGTTACAATCTTTTTGATGTTAGGAATTGGAGCATCAATGCCTGCAGATGCAGTTTTACATACAAAAACAATACTTGTGTTGGTGCTTGGACTTGTTGCTTTTGCAATTGGTACAGCAGGAGGAGTTTTAATGGGAAAAATATACAGCAAAATATCTAAAGAACCATTCAACCCAATGATAGGTGCAGCAGGAGTATCTGCTGTTCCAATGGCTGCGAGGATTGTTCAGCATATGGGACAAAAAGAAAATAAACAAAATTTTCTTTTAATGCATGCAATGGGGCCTAATGTGGCGGGAGTTATAGGTTCTGCTATTGCAGGTGGTTATTTCTTAAGTTTATTTATGAAATAGATTGAATTTGGATTTAGGGATTTGGATTTAGGATTTAGTTTCCCGCTAATCCTAAAATCCAACATCTCATTTCCATTAATTATAATTAGAAGACATAAATGCAGATTTTAATCAAATACTCCACTTTTGTATTCCCTGACTTTTAACTGCTCTGTATTTAAGATTGATTTTATCCGTGTTATTAAATTCTCTGAAATTAAATTAAATTGATTTTCCAAAATTTCTATGAAATATTCATTATTGCCTACTGCTCTCAATCTTGAGAATTCAATGCCGTTTTGTCCCAAAAAATTCTCCACATAATCTATGTTTTTTAATATTTTCTCTGTTATCTCTATACCGTATTTTACTCTTGTTGCAAGGCATGTTGAAGGATGTGAGACGAATTTTTCCAAATTATTATTTTTGTAGTATTTAAAAATATCTTGTTTGGAAATTTTTAATTCTTTAAAAGGTGATATTATTTTTAATTCTTCAATAGCTTTTAAGCCCGGTCTGTATTCGAAAGTATCGGAAAAGTTAGAACCATCTATTATTTTAAAATCTTTATATTTTTTTTTAATTTCTGAAAAAATAGACTTTTTACAATAATAACACCTGTTTCTACTGTTTTTAAAAATTATTTTCGGAAAAATATCAATATTTATAATATCAAGGTTCAAATTTAAGAGTTCAGCTTTTTTTTTTGCAAAATTCAGAAATCTTTCAGAATGAAACGGAGTGTTTACAAAAACTATTTTAAAATTATAAGAAAAATTTTTAAAAAGATATGCAAGAAGAAAACTGTCATTTCCCCCTGAAAATGCCAATACTATTTTTTGGTTTTTATTAAAAAGATTTAATATTCTCAACATTCGTCCATAATATCATTTTTTTTTAGTAATTTCAAACGATTTCAGAGTTAAAAAAATATTTGAATAAATAGTAAATTATGATAATATGAAAGTTGGATTTGAAATTTAGATATTAGGATTTTGAATGCCAGGTAAATACAATGTCTGAATTTAAATCTAATTTTAAACATTTGCAAGAGCAGGAGGATTGCCAAATTATAGCAGAATTTGAAATAGGAAACAATGAGCAGATTTTAAATATTTCAGGAGAGTTAAATAAAAATCTAAGATATATTTCAAAACTATTTAATGTAAAAATTAATATTAGAGAAAATTATTTTAGATTGGAAGGTAATCAAGAAGACATTGAAAATATAGAATCCTTTTTTACAAAACTTAATGATCTAATTAATAATGGTTTTGAGTTTGCTTTTGATAAAATTGATGACCTCTATTCATTTCATAAATCTAATCCTGAAATAAATTTTAAAGATATTTTTTTAAATACCATACCAATAAACAAGATAAAAAAAAAGAAGCAAATAACACCAAAAACACTTGTTCAAAAAATTTATGTTGAATCAATAAAAAATAATACTATTACTTTTGGAATTGGTCCTGCAGGAACAGGCAAAACATATCTTGCTATTGCAATGGCACTGTCTTATTTTACATTTAACAAAGTTGGTAAGGTTATTCTTACCAGGCCAGCAGTTGAAGCAGGAGAAAGGCTTGGTTTTTTACCTGGAAATATTACGGAAAAAGTTAATCCTTACTTGCGACCTTTATATGATGCTCTTAATGATATTTTAGGTGTTGAAAATGTGTTAAGACTAATAGAAAAAGGATTTGTAGAAATTGCACCACTTGCATTTATGAGAGGAAGAACATTGAATGACTCTTTTATAATATTGGATGAGGCCCAAAATACAACTTCAGAACAAATGAAAATGTTTCTTACAAGATTAGGTTTTAATTCAAAGGCAGTTATTACCGGAGACATTACTCAAATAGATTTGCCTAATAATATTAGATCAGGATTAGTGGAAGCTGAAAAACTGCTCAAGGATATCAAAGGTATAGCTGTTGTTAAATTTAGCAAAAGTGATGTTGTTAGGCATAAAATCGTAAAAGATATTATCAAAGCTTATGAATCTAAATAAATTTGACCAATATATTTTTAATTTAAAAAATAGTTTTGAAATAAATAGAGTAATATTAATAATATGTTTTTTAATTACATATTTTGTTTTAATTCCTTATCTACCTACCAATTATAATTATAAATTTGGTGATATAGCAAAATCAGATATTAAATCACCTAAAAATCTCACAGTTTATGATCAGGACGCCACTAAAGAGAAAATCAAAAGATTAAAAGAGAATATTTTTCCAGTTTATGATTTTGATACAGAGATTTTGGATAATATAAAAGAAAAAGTGAGCCTTTACTTTGAAAAATGCCGACAGAATATCCCCATAAAAGATAACAATATTAGAATACAGTTAAGAAAAGAACTTGAAGAATTGTGCAATTGTAAAATTAGAAATTCTGAGTTTAGAATGCTTGAAAGAAAGAAATTTTCTGAAGATATTGAATGGATATTAATGAAACTAATCAGCCATTATATGGAAAAAGGTATTGTTTCAAACAATTCTAAAATAGATGTTTATAAAAATAGGGGCGTTATTATAAGATTGCTTCCCTCAAATGAAGAAATAGAAAAAAAGGACATTTACACTTTCTATAAATTAAATATTGTGAAGAAATTAATACAAAAAAACTACATTGCCATAACTGGACATTATACCAAACCGTATGTTTTAAGAAGATTTTTAACATATCTTGCAACCCACCTTGTACAGCCGAATCTACACTATAATAAGATAGAGACTGAAAAGAGAAAAAATGAAATAGAAAAAAAGGTCAAGCCTGTTTATTATATTATAAAAAAGAATGAAATAATAGTACGGGAAGGCAGCCCTATTACCAAGGAATCCCTTGCAAAACTTAATGCAATAAAAAAAGAGAGGAATACTGGATCATTAATCAGAAAATGTATAAGTATATTGATTCTTTTATTTTTATTTTCATTTATTATTTATCAGATTTTTTTAAAAGATCTGGCAATGAAATTAATATCTGCAAGAGACGTCCTTTTTTTCTGTGTTGTTATTACATTCAGTGCCGTTATATTAAGAATATTAACAAATATTTCATATTTGCTCTCTTCTTCTTTTTCAGATGTTCCAATGTTTTTCTATTTTTTAATACCTTCAGCAATTACCACAATATTGTTAAAAATTACTGTTAATGAAAAGTATGCATTTGCTTCTTCTATTTTTGTTTCTTTTTTTATGTATATTCTTGTTGGGCCTGTAATGATGATTTACTCATTATTAGGCTCTTTATATATAATATTAAGAACTGAATGTTGCTCTGAAAGATTTACTTTTATAAAAGTGGGTTTTGAGTTAGGGACATTTAACCTGCTTGCTATACTTGGTTTATCAATACTTTACGAGCAACAAGATTTTTTATCCCTTTCCACTGGTATAAACATATTTGCAGGAATAATTAACGGAATATTTACTTCCACAATATTCTTAGGCATCATACCAATTGTTGAAATTTTATTCAGATACACTTCAGAACTCAGGCTATTAGAGCTTGGCAGTTTGGAGCATCCGCTATTGCAGGAATTTTCCAAAAAAGCTCCAGGAAGTTATCAGCACAGTATTTTGGTAGGCAGGCTTTCTGAATCAGCTGCAAAAGAAATAGGTGCAAATTCTTTGCTTGCAAGGGTAGGTGCGTATTTTCACGATATAGGTAAAATAAACAAACCCTTTTATTTTATTGAAAACATTTCAAATAACAAACTAAACAAGCATAACAATATTACTCCGAATATGAGCGCTTTAATTCTAATTTCCCATGTAAAAGAAGGAGTTGAACTTGCAAAAAAATATAAACTTGGTGATGAAATAGTTGATATTATTAAGCAACATCATGGTACAAGCCTTATAAAATTTTTCTATAAAAAAGCTCTTGAAATAAATGAAGGAGATTCCAAGCAGGATATAGATGAAAAAAATTTCAGATATCCCGGGCCAAAGCCTAAAACAAAAGAAACAGGCATTATTATGTTAGCAGATGTTCTTGAAGCTAGTTCAAGAACGTTAAATGACCCTACTCCTGCTCGTATCAAAGGTTTTGTGAAAAACATGATTGAAGCTATTTTAAATGACGGACAGCTTGATGAATGCAGGTTAACTTTAAAAGAATTAACAACAATTAGGGATAGTTTTGTTAATACGTTGACTTCAATTTATCACCATAGAATAGAGTATCCAAAAGATGATAAGCCTAATTCAACAAACAAAAATTGAAAAGAAACTTCTTGGCAGAATAAGGAGATATTGTAGCAAAGTTTTGCAATTTCTTAAAATTTCAGACAAAAAGGTAACTGTTATTTTTGTGGACAAGGATTATATAACCTATCTTAACTCAACCTATTTCAGTAAAGATAAGCCTACAAATGTTATTTCATTTCCATTTGATGAAGAACAATATTTAGGTGAAATTTATATTTCCGTTGAAATAGCTGGTAAGGAAGCAAATGAATGGGAAGTTTCATTTTTTTTTGAAATTATGTATCTGATTATTCATGGTATATTGCATCTTTTAGGATATGATCATACTTTATCAGAAGAAGATGAACAGATTATGACAGAAAAAGAAATAGAAATAGTGGAGGCAATTGGATTAAAAAAATGGAAAAAATTATAATAAAAATAAAAAAATTAGAAAATTATGCTAAAATTCCAAAATATATGACAAACGATTCTTCTGGAATGGACTTATATGCCTGTATTTCAGATAGTATAGTTATTAAGCCAATGGAAAGAAAACTAATACCAACAGGAATTTCCATAAGCCTTCCAACAGGATATGAAGCACAAATAAGACCAAGGAGCGGTCTTGCAATAAAACATGGAATTACTATTTTAAATACTCCTGGAACTATTGATGCAGATTACAGAGGAGAAATAAAAATTATTTTAATAAACTTATCAAATAAAAATTTTATTGTTGAAAACGGTGACAGAATAGCACAGATGATAATAAATAAAGTGGAAAAAGCAGAATTTCATTTAGTATCTGAACTGGATACCTCATCAAGAGGTGCTGGTGGTTTCGGCTCAACCGGGATTTAATAGAAAAGCAATAAAAATAAATCTTAATTCGGATTCCAAATCTAAACTATTTCTATACTTTTTGTCTGAGTTTTAAATAGTGTTATTCATTGACAAAATATCAAATATGATTAATTTATAAAAAGAGTTATAATTAATAAATTAATAAATAATCATAGAGCGGAGAAAAAATGGCAAAAAAAGATTATTATGAAATTTTAGGTGTAAATAAAAAGGCAACACAGGATGAGATAAAAAAAGCATATAGAAAATTAGCACGAAAATATCATCCTGATGTTAATCCCGGTGATAAAGCAGCAGAGGAAAAGTTTAAAGAAATATCAGAAGCTTATGAAGTTTTAAGTGATTCTGAAAAGAGAAAACAATATGATCAGTTTGGGACATTTGATTTTGGTGAAGGAGGATTTGGTGGTTTTAACTTTGATAATAGCGGTGGTGGAAAATATTATCGAACATATTCGTATGGGGGAGGAGATTTTTCCAAAATTTTTGAGGATCTTTTTGGGAAATCTTATTCAGGCGGTTCTTCTTATGATTTTGGAGGTAATTTTGCTCAAAAAGGTGAGGATATTGAAGCTGAAATAGAAATAGATTTTGAAGATGCTGTTAAAGGAGGAGAAAAATTTTTAAATGTAGCAGGTCAGACATTAAAAGTTAAAATTCCGGCTGGGGTGGATAATGGTTCTAAAATAAGACTTGCAGGCAAAGGTTATCCTGGAATAGGAAATGCCCCTTCAGGTAATTTAATATTAAAAATAAAAGTAAAAGAACATCCTTCTTATATAAGAAAAGGTGACGATTTATATAAAAAAGTTCCAATAACTTTAAAACAAGCTATCTTAGGCGGACAATTGGAAACAGAAACACCAAATGGAAAAATCAAGATTAAAATACCCCCAAAAACAAGTAGTGGTAAAAAATTCAGAATTAAAGGAAAAGGTATAAAAAATTTAAAAACAAAAAAAAGAGGAGATCTGTTTTTAGAAACTTACATTGTTTTACCTGACAATATACCAGCTGAGCTTGAAAATATTGTAAAAAAACTTTAACAAAAAGTAGTGTTGAGGTAGTGAAATGACAAAAAAAATATTTTATTTAAAACAAGTTTTAGAAAAAATACCGCTTTCTGAAAATGATATAAAAATTTTTGAAGAAGAAGGGTTGTTAGAAATAAGAATAGAAAATAATAGAAGATTTTTTCTTGAAGATGACCTGGAGAGACTTGAGATTATCAGAAGATTGAGAGATGAGCTTGGTGTAAATATAGAAGGAATAGATGTGATTTTGCATATGAGGAACAGAATTATATCAATGCAGGAGAACTTTCTTGAGTTTATTGATCAAATTAAGCAGGAGATTGAGCAGATGAAAGGGCCTTTACAATTAAAAGATAAAGATGATATAATGCCTATGTAATGGTTTTTTTATATTTAACTATTGCTTTTATATCAGGTGTCCTGCTCTGGGACAACCTGTTTTATGCTGGTCTTTTCTTAATTCCTTTTTTTAAATCTAATAAAAAAAATATTGTAATTATAATTTTTTTGTGTGGAATTTTTCAAGGATTATATTTTTACTATCCATATCTTAAATTAAACAGATTTATAAAAAATCAGCAGGTCGTTATTTCAGGAACAATTAATGAACTTAAAGGTAAAAGTTTTATTTTAAAATGCAGCAAAGTAAGAACAGTTGAAGGTAAAAATCTATATTATCACAAATTAAAAATTAAAATTATTTTTTTTAAAAAATATTTTAAAAAAATTTTTAAAAAAAGCCTGTTTGTTAAAATAAAAGTAAAATTGGAGCCGCTTCAATATGTCAATCCGGGAACTTTTAATTTTGCCAATTATTATAAAAGCAAAGGGATAAGGTTTATAGCTTACTTACGAAGTAAAAATGATATTCTTGAAATTAAAGAGGAAAAAGTCAATGAAAATTTTATTTCCAAATACAGAGATTTTATTAAAAGTTTAATTTTAAAATCGTCGTTAAACCAAAGTACCCAAGGTTTGTTAATTGCCATTACAACAGGAGATAAACTTTATGTTGATAAAAACAGCAGGAATTTTTTAATTGAAAACGGTATTTCTCATTTGTTTTCAATTTCCGGACTCCATGTAGGAAGTTTTTTTATTTTTATTTTACTATTGCTAAGAATAATTTTTTTCAGAATGAACAATTTTTATCTGCCTTTTATATGCTCTATACCTTTTATAATTTTTTATACTATCTTTATGGGAGCAAATTATCCAGCAATCAGAGCCGGTTTTATAATAATAGCTCTTATTTTAAGTTTGTTTGTAAAAAGATATAAAGACCCGTACAGAATATTATTTTTGATTTTATTTTTAATTGTAACAACTTCTCCTTTTTCTTTTTACAATCTTTCTTTACAATTTTCTTTTATAGTAGTTTTTGCACTTATTTTTTATTCCCAAAATAAAACCTATAACAACAAAATAGCAGAGTTTTTTTCTATAATTTTAGTGGCTTTTTTATCAGGTTTCCCATTGGGAGTTTACTATTTTTCAGTTGTTTATCCAAAATCCGTTTTTGCAAATATTGTTGCAGTGCCTATTTTTACATTTTTTATTATACCTATTAGTGTAGCTTTAATATTTTTTTGCTATATTCCTTTTTTAAGCAATTTTCTTATATCAATTTTAGGATATTTATTAGAATTTATAAAAACTATTTTAGAATATTTGCCTAATATAAAAGCTATTTTTATCCACACTCCAAATCTATTTGAAATAATTTGCTGGTACTTATCAATATTTTTGATAATTGTCACAATTTCAAAAATCAATACTTTGAAGTTTAA
>CAZBLP010000024.1:0-30207 GCA_964492825.1 uncultured bacterium | reverse complement strand
TAGCATATGCATCTGCTGCTGGAAACATTTTCCCTCTGTATTTTACTGTAAAAAACGGTGATCTTCCAAAACCTGTGTCATTGTAAATAAAACATACTTTAGGTTTTCCAGGTCCTTTATGCTGTTGCTTAATGAACTCCAAAGCAACTCTTGCCTGGTCAGCATAAGTAACACCAATTAAAAAGTTATAAGGTGTTAATGAAGGGTCTGTTAAATGTTCTGAATATGAAGCTGACATATAAGGAATCTTATCTCTTGTTATTAAAGGAGAAAGTGCTTCAGTATCACCAGTACCCCATCCTTGAATGGCAATTGCTTTGCCTTGTAAATTTTTGTAAGCAGCAAGTGCCTGAGGAATTTTATACTGATAGTCTACATCCAATAATTTGATTTTCATTCCGTTAATTCCGCCGTTTTCATTAAGATATTTCACATAATCCCTTACAGCTTCCGCATAAGGTGCGCCAACTGCTCCAGTTCTGCCTGTTACATCAAAAATACCTCCGATTACAATTTCTTTAGGTTTTGCAAAACCTACAGACGCAATCATTACAAATCCTAATAATGCTACTAAAAAACCGGTAAATCTCTTCATGTTTCCCTCCTTAAAAATTTATTTTTGGGGAAATCCTTAAATCCCCATGAAACTTAATCCTGAAAGTCCTTCCTTAACCTCCCTTAATATGAGAATGGCCAAAGTTTCCAGTAAGCTTTAATCAAACTCCATCTATGTGCCATTCCCTTGGGCTCGTAGATTAGAAACAGTATAATAACAAGACCGAAAATACCTTCCCTTATTGCTGCAAAAGCATCTGTTATAGCAGGATAATGCTGACCTAAAACACTGCTGACAAATCTCAGAAATTCAGGAAGTGCTATCATAAACACTGCACCGAAAATAGAGCCAATCAAACTGCCAAGACCACCAATGATTATCATTGCAAGATATTCAATTGAAACACCTATGGTAAAATGTTCAGGTGTAATCAAAGTTAGGTAATGAGCCCATAAACTTCCTGCTATACCTGCATAAAATGAACTTATGGCAAAAGCCATTAATTTGTATTTGAAAATATCAACACCTATAATCTCAGCAGCAATATAATTATCTCTAATTGAGACAAAAGCTCTACCTGTTTTGGTTCTAATAATGTTTTTAGCAAAAATAGTTAATATAATCGTAATTGTAATTGTTAAATAAAAATAACTTTTATCAGTGTCAAAGGCAAAACTGCCTATATGAGGAGATTCCACAAGTTTGCCAAGAACACCGTTAGTAACTTTTTCCCAGTGAACAATAACATATTCAATTATAAATTGAGCTGCCAATGTTGCAATTGCAAGATACAAACCTTTTAATCTCAGAGAAGGTATGCCAAATACCATTCCAATAAGAGCAGTAACCAAGCCTGCAAGAGGCATTGCAATCCAGAAAGACATGCCCAGATCACCGGTAAAGTAAGCACATGCATAAGCGCCTATTCCAATAAAAGCACCATGACCAAGAGAAATCTGGCCTGCAAAACCTGTGAGAATGTTAAGTCCTATTGCACCAATAACTCCTATAGCCATGATATTCCCTACATAGAGGAGATATTTGTTGCCAAAAAGAGGGAAAAGATAAAGTAATATTATAAATCCGTACAAACAGCATCTATGAAACCATGTTTGATATATTTCCATATCTTTTTCATAAGATTCCTTAAAATCACCGCAAACTCCATAATTCATAACTTTACTTCCTCCTTAATAATATTTCACAAGATAAATTTAAAATTATACTTTTTCTATTTCTTCAGTACCGAATAATCCGTACGGCTTAACCATAAGGATAAACACAAGCACTATAAATGGAGCTACTTCTTTTATACCTGGCATAATCGGATCAAGATAACCGCCACATAAGTTTTCAAGCACTCCTATTATCAAACCGCCTACAATTGCACCGCCTATACTGTCTAAACCTCCCAGTATAACAACAGGAAACACTTTTAAACCGTAAAAGCTCAATGATACATTAATTCCGTTGATATTCCCTATAAGAACACCACCAACAGCTGAAACAACAGCAGCAATACACCATGCAAGTGCAAAAATTTTCTTAATACTTATTCCCATACTCATTGCAGCTTGCTGATCATCTGCTGTAGCTCTCATTGCAATACCGCTTCTGTTAAATTTGAAAAACAGTGTGAATATTGCCAAGAAAATAGCTGCAAAAATAATACTGTAAATATAAACTTCTGAAATCCCGATATGTTGAGTTATATGTAAAGGTTTATCTGAAAATATTGGAGGAAAAACTTTAGTCTGAGTACCCCAGAAAAGCTGTATAACCGCTCGTATAACACTTGACAAACCAATTGTAAGCATAATAATCGATATAATCGGCTCTCCAATCATGGGCCTTAAAAACAGTCTTTCTATAAGAAGACCTATAATACCGCAAACAATAAGAGTAAAGAGAAAAGCAACCCAAAAATTCATGTGATAACCCACTACCATTTGCAAACAGATGTAAGCGCCAAGCATAAGAAATTCACCTTGAGCAAAGTTAATAACACCTGTAGATTTATAAATAAGAACAAAACCCAGTGCAACCAATGCGTATATACTCCCGAGAACTATACCTGTTATTAATAACTGTATGAAAAACTCCATAATTACTCTCCTTTATATGTTCTAACTTTTAATTGAGTTTTAATTGTCGTTGTTTTGCCATCCTGAAATTTAATGGTATCTTCAATAGGAATAATATCTTCATTATTATACATTCCATCTATAACCCTTACATATCTCTCTTCAACAAATTTTCTTCTGACTTTACCGGTTCTTGTAAGCTCATCATCGTCAGCATGAAGCTCTTTGTAAAGCAATACGAATTTCTTTATTTTTGAAGCCTCTGGCAATGACTCATTAACCTTGTTCACTTCATTTTCAATAAATTCCTGAACTTTGTCATTTGCTGACAAATTGGTATAAGTGGTATATTCTATTCTCTGAGTTTCCGCCCATTTTCCGACAATGCCAAAATCAATACAAATCATAGCAACAATATAATCTTTTTCATGACCTATACATACTGCTTCTTTAATGTAAGGCGAGAATTTCAATTTGTTTTCTATAAACTGTGGAGAGAATTTTGTGCCGTCTCTAAGTGTCATAACATCTTTCACCCTGTCAATTACCACAAGGTGGCCTCTGTCATTAAAATAACCTGCATCACCTGAATATAGCCAGCCATCTTTAACAGTCTCTTTCGTAGCTTCTTCATTTTTATAATATCCAACAAATACTGAAGGACTTTTTGAAATAATTTCGCCATCTTCGGTAATTTTAATATGTGTATCAGGAATAGGTTTGCCAACTGAGTCAAAATCAATATCCCCGTCCCTGTGTATACAAGAAATACCTGCTATTTCAGTCTGTCCGTATATCTGCTTCAGTTCAATTCCCAGAGCATGGAAAAATCTGAAAGTATCAGGACCCAGTGCAGCGCCGCCTGTTGTGGCACTTCTCATTCTTGAAAATCCCAATCTGTCTTTTAATGCTCTGAAAACAAGGATATATGCAAGCCAATATTTAAATTTTTCACTAAACGGAGGCGTTTTTTTCTGAAATTTATAATCAGCCCATCTGTAGCCAATTGGCAGACATTTATTAAAAAACCATCTTTTTATAGGTGAAGCATCAAGAATTTTAACCTGAACAGTAGCTGCAAGATTTTCCCAAACTCTCGGAGGAGAAAACATGAGATTAGGACCAATTTCTCTGATATTTTCATTGGTAGTTTCAACTTCTTCAGGAAAATTAATTGTAAAATTAAACAACAGTGCACTTGCAACACACATCATCTGCTCACCTACCCAAGCAAGCGGCAGAAAAGAAACAAATTCATCTGATTCATATTTTCTGTCAACAATACCGAGATTGTATGACATTGTTAAAAGATTGTGGTGCGACAACATGGCAAGTTTGGGAAATCCCGTTGTACCTGATGTGGTACAAATCTGTGCAATATCATAAGGGTCTGTTTCTTCTATTATTTTTTCAAAATTAATATTATGCTCTTTTTCATACTTTCTACCAAGCTCTTCAACTTCCCAAAAAGGCATGAGAATAGGATCTTTATACTTCCACATTCCTTTTGGATCATGATATATTATCTTCTTTACCTTTGGGAAATCATCTTTAATTTCAAGCATTTTATCAACTTGCTCCTGGTCTTCTGCAATAACAAATTTACTGTCTGAATGGTCAATAATATATGCAACCTCTTTTACAATGGAATCTTGGTAAATACCAATACCACAACCTCTCAGACATTGTGCGGCAAGTTCTCCGTAAACCCATTCTGGTCTGTTGTCACTGATAATTGATATTTTATCGTTTTCTTCAAAACCAAGGGCTTTTAAACCAAGTGCAAAATATTTAACATGGTTATAATAATCCTCCCATGTGTATGTCTGCCAAATTCCAAATTCTTTCTCCCTTAGAGCAACTTTGTTTTTGCCGAATTTTTTGTAAGCTCTAAGCAGTAATTTGGGAAAAGTCATTCTGTCAATATCAATATCAGGAAGATAATCTGCTGGCGGCTTTTCCCACTCTTTTTCCCAATCAATGTTTTTATTACCATTGCTCATAATATATTTTCCTCCTTAATACCTTAACTGCTAATATCACAATATATTTAATTACCTGCCGAGAAAAACACCGTCTTCTCCGCCAAGGTATGCTTCAACAACCTGCGGATGCTTTTGAACATCTTCAGGTTTTCCTTCAGTGATTTTCTCACCGAAATTAAGAACCATTACCCTGTCGGAAAGGTCCATAACAACACCCATATCATGCTCAATAAGCACAACTGTTTTTTTCCATTCCTGATTTATATCAATGATAAATCTTGCCATATCCTCGGTTTCTTCAAGGTTCATACCTGCCATTGGCTCATCCAGTAAAACAATATCTCCCTGCAATGCCAGAGCTCTTCCAAGCTCAACCCTCTTCTGAATACCGTAAGGCAACATTCCAACAGGTTTTTTCCTGTGCGATTCTATTTCAAGAAAATCTATAATATCTTCAACCAATCTTCTATGCTCAACTTCTGTTTTTCTGGCTTTTCCAAACCAAAAAATGTCTGAGAGCAAATTGTTTTTTATATGAATGTGCCTGCCAAGCATAAGGTTTTCAAGAACAGTCATACCTTTGAAAAGCTCCAAATTTTGAAAAGTTCTTGCCATACCTTTTTTGGCTATTACATGAGGAGAATATTTTGTTATATCTTCTCCTTTGAAAATCACTTTCCCTTTTTGCGGCTTGTAAAATCCTGATATAACATTATACATACTTGATTTGCCTGCACCATTAGGACCGATAATGGAAAATATCTCTC
This sequence comes from uncultured bacterium, assembly GCA_964492825.1. GTDB lineage: Bacteria > DYJV01 > DYJV01 > DYJV01 > DYJV01 > CAZBLP01. Next base: position 24,815 of record CAZBLP010000024.1, on the reverse strand, counting down.
CCTCAAATACCGTAAAACTAACATCCATCAATGCCACAACACCGCCAAAAGCAAGTGTGATATCTTCACCTTTTAAAATCTCTTTGGTGACTTCTACTTTATCCATGCCAACTACCTTTCTTTTTGTTGATTATAAAATAATGTTTTAAAAATTGCAAGATTTTTTTTAAAAAACATAGTTAACGTTAGGTGGCAGATATAAAAAATTATTCTATGTTTGTCAAGCGTTTTTGGAAATTTTTTAACCTATTGTTTTGACTGAAAAAATTAATAAAGTTTCTTATTGTTTAAAATTTATTTTTAAAAATATTGACAAAATAAAAAAACAATGTTTATTAATCTCAGTATGTACCTTATAAATGTGGTAGGAGCAGGATTAGCAGGAAGTGAAATAGCATATTATTTGGCAACACACGGAGTAAAAGTCTCTCTATATGAAATGAGGCCGAAGCTTTCCACAGCAGCTCATAAAACAGAGTATTTTGCTGAACTTGTTTGCAGTAATTCCTTTAGAAGCCTTGATTCTTTTCATCCTGCAGGAATACTTAAAAATGAACTTGAAAAATTAAATTCCTTTTTAATAAAAAAAGCAAAAGAATTTTCCATTCCTGGCGGCAATGCTTTAACAATTGACAGAGAAAAATTTGCAGAAAGTATTACTCATACATTAACTTCACATCCGAATATTAAAATTATCAACAGAGAAATAACCGACTTTAATTTTAAAGAGCTTTCTGTTTTAGCAACAGGTCCTTTAACTTCGGAAAATTTGGCAAACAGGTTAAAGAATATTACAGGTACCGAGCATTTTTATTTTTATGATGCAATTGCGCCTATTATAGACGCTGATTCAATAGATATGAATTTTGCTTTTTTCGGCAACAGATATTCCAATGAAGATTCAACAGATTATATTAATTGCATTTTAAATGAAAATGAGTATTACAATTTTATAGAAGAATTAATAAAAGCAAAGATCTTTCCATACAGAGACTTTGAAAAAGGCATTCATTTTGAAGGTTGCATGCCAATAGAAGAAATGGCAAAAAGAGGCAAAATGACACTTGCTTTCGGCCCAATGAAGCCTGTTGGTTTGCCTGTCCCTGAAACAGGTAAACAAGCATTTGCAATTGTTCAGTTAAGAAGGGAAAACAGCGAAGGCACTGCATACAATATAGTGGGTTTTCAAACTAAGATGACAATACCTGAGCAACAAAGAGTTTTCAGGTTGATTCCTGCATTAAGAAATGCAAAATTTTTAAGATACGGCTCTTTACACAGAAATATTTATCTAAATGCACCTGAAGTATTAAATAATGACCTCTCATTAATAAAGCTTCCGAATATTTATATTGCAGGTCAATTATCAGGAGTTGAAGGTTACATTGAATCCATTGCACAGGGGCTTATAGTTGCCATGATTCTGCATTTCAAACTAATGGGGAAAATCTTCATTCCACCTCCTCCGGAAACTGCCATAGGAGCTTTGTATGATTTTTTAAGACAAAAGAGAAAAAAATTCATTCCGTCTAATATAAACTTTTCTCTGTTTAAATATGGTGAAAAAATAAAAAAAATCAGAAATAAAAAATTAAGAAAAAAGCTGTTAAAAGAACAGGCTGAAGAATATTTCAACCAATGGTTAAAAGATATTCAGAAAAATATCCGGTAATGACAAATATAAATTTTAATTTAATTAAACATTTCTCTTGACTAAATTCTTTTAACGTGTAATACCTCATCTTCGAGATTTATTGACTGCCTTTCAAAAAAATCATTTCAATAAATCTTACCCGTATAAAAAAAACAGAATGGAGTATCAATGGAAAACTTTAGAAAGTTAGGAATTTCAGAAAACAATTTATTAACATTAAAAGAGAAAGGATTTAAACAGCCAACAGAGATTCAAAATTTAACAATTCCGATTTTATTGGAAAAAAATTGCGATATTGTTGCTCAGGCACAAACAGGCACAGGCAAAACAGCAGCTTTTGGTTTGCCTTTAATTGAAAGAATCGAAGGAAAAGGAGTTGAAGCACTTATATTAGCTCCTACAAGAGAATTGGTTTTACAGGTATGTGAGGAAATAAATTCATTAAAAGGAAAAAATAATATATCTATTATTCCAATATATGGCGGACAATCAATTGATGTGCAATTTAGAAAATTAAAAAGAGGTGTTTCAGTTGTTGTTGGGACACCAGGAAGAATTTTAGACCATTTAAAAAGAAGAACTTTGGATTTAAGCAATTTGAAGTATTTTATTCTTGACGAAGCTGATGAAATGCTGAACATGGGATTTATTGAGGATATAGAAACAATTTTCAAGCACACACCTGAACATAAACGAGTAATGTTATTTTCAGCCACAATGCCCAAACCTATTTTAAAACTTGCTGAAAACTATATGAAGCAGTATAAGTTTATAAAAACAAAAACAGAGCTCTTTACTGCATTAACCAAACAGTACTATTTTGAAGTTTCGGAAACAGACAAATTTGAAGCACTTACAAGAATCATTGATTCAAATGAAAACATGTATGGTTTGGTTTTCTGTCAGACCAAATTGGAAGTTGACAGAGTTGCAAAAAAGCTTATGGAAAAAGGTTATAAAGCATCAGGACTTCACGGTGATTTAACTCAAAACATGAGAGAAGAAACTTTAAACAATTTCAGGCACAAGAGAATCAATATTTTAGTTGCAACTGATGTTGCTGCAAGAGGTATAGATATTCTTGATTTGACTCATGTTATTAATTATTCAGTACCTCAGAATCCTGAAATTTATGTTCACAGAATAGGCAGAACAGGTAGAGCCGGCAAAGAGGGAAGCTCTATTACATTTGTAACAAGAAGTGAACGTGGAAAATTGGAGTTTATTAAAAGAATAACCAAATCAAAAATTTCAAAAGGCAAACTTCCGTCAACAAATGAATTATTTAAAATCAAGAAAAATAAAATCACAGAAAATATTTTAAAAGAAAAAACAGAAAGTTTTTACTCAAAATGGGCTAATGAGCTTTTAGATGAAGATGAACCTGAAAAAATAATAGCTGCTATTTTAAAAAACGCTTATAGCAAACATTTTAATAAAAATTATAAAAACCTGACAAAAACAGCACCTCAAAAAAATGAAAAAATAAGGCTCTTTATTGCCAAAGGCAAAGCTGCAAAAATGGACAAGAGAAAGCTTATAGAGTATATTTCATCTAAAACAGGTTCTTCTAAAAGTTGTTTCCAGGATATTGTTGTTTTTGACAATTTCTCATTTGTTACAGTTCCTGCAATAGAAGGAGAAGTAATTTTAAAAGCTTTTAAAAATGTGAAAAATCAGAGAAGACCGGTTATAGATAAAGCAAAATAACAATAAATTTAAAAATGGGATGAAAAGTTTAAAGATTTTTCATTCCATTATTCTTTCCAATACAATAAACCCAAGAGGCGGCAGAGTAATATTAACATGTTGAGGAAAATTGTGATACCAGCCTGAAATAGCTAAAACCTGGCCTAAATTTCCAACATTACTTCCACCGTAAAAAAATGAATCACTATTGAAAATCTCTTTGTACAATGTTTTGTCAGGTACTCCTATTTTATAATCATATCTGACAATAGGCGTAAAATTAAAAACAAATATAAGATAATTTCCGTTTTTATCCCTTCTTAAAAAGGATATTACACTGTTTGTACTGTCATTGCAATCTATCCACTGAAATCCGCTATAATCGTAATCAAGTTCATAAAGAGGAGTTTTTTCCAAATAAATAAAATTCAGATCTCTCACAAATTTCTGCATACCTTTATGCCCCGAACTTTTAAGAAGTTCCCATGACAATTCTTTTCTGAATTGCCACTCCTCAATTTGAGCAAATTCACTACCCATAAATAAAAGTTTTTTCCCTGGATGAGCCATCATATAACCTAAAAGCAGTCTCAAATTTGCAAACTTCTGCCACATATCACCTGGCATCTTTGATAAAAGCGATTTTTTTAAATGCACCACCTCGTCATGCGAAAGAACAAGAATATAATTTTCACTAAAAGCATAATACATTGAAAACGTCAGTCTTTCATGGTGATATTTTCTATATATTGGATCAAGTGAAAAATAGTTAAGAGTGTCATTCATCCATCCCATGTTCCATTTATAACCAAAACCAAGTCCGCCTATATGAACAGGCTTGGTAACCATTGGCCATGCTGTGGATTCTTCTGCAATAATCATAATATCATGAAAATTACCGTAGCAGATATAATTTAATTCTTTTAAAAAACTTATTGCTTCCAAATTTTCTTTACCACCATAAATATTCGGCTCCCATTCTCCTTCTTTTCTTGAATAATCAAGGTAAAGCATTGATGCAACCGCATCTATTCTCAATCCGTCTGCATGAAATTCTTTTAACCAGAAATATGCATTTGAAATTAAAAAATTCCTTACCTCGTTTCTGCCGTAATTAAATATATACGTATCCCAATCAGGATGATAACCTTTTAAAGGGCTTGCATGCTCATAGAGATGCGTTCCGTCAAAATTCGCCAGCCCGTGAGCATCAGTTGGAAAATGCGCAGGCACCCAGTCAAGAATCACACCTATATTGTTTTCATGCATGAAATTTACAAAATATTTAAATTCGTCAGGAGTTCCGAATCTGCTTGTAGGAGCATAATAACCTGTAACCTGATATCCCCAGGAATCATCAAGGGGATGCTCCATAACAGGCATTATTTCAATATGTGTAAAACCAAGCTCTTTAATGTAATCTTTTAACTGATGCGCCAGTTCTACATAGTTCAATCCTTTTCTCCATGAGCCCAAATGAACTTCATATATGGAAATAGGAGAGGAAAAATTGTTATATTTATGCCTGGTCTCCATCCAGGTATTGTCATTCCAGTTAAAATCATTATCTTTGCAAACAATAGCCGCTGTCTTTGGTCTGAATTCAAAAAATCTGCCATAAGGGTCGGATTTTAATAATACATCTCCTGTTTTTGTTCTGATTTCATATTTATAAAGCTCTTTTTCTTTTAAATGCGGAATAAAAATTTCCCATACACCTGAATCGCCTCTTACTCTCATTTGATGCTTTCTTCCGTCCCAGCCGTTAAAATTGCCAACTACACTGACACTTTCGGCATTTGGTGCCCATACTGCAAATGCGGTCCCTTTTACTCCGTCTATTATTTTTAAATGAGAGCCAAGATGGTTGTATATTTGTAAATTTTTTCCTTCATTAAAAAGATAAAGGTCAAAATCAGATATTACAGGAGCAAAAGAGTAGACATCTGAAGTTAAAATTGTGGAATTATTAAAAATCAGTTTTATCTTATAATCTCTCGGATAAATCTTTTTATTTAACCTTAATTCGTAAAAACCTCTGGAATCTGTTTTATTCATTTCAAAGAATTTATTTTCTTTAAAAAGATAAACCTGAACTTTTAATGCATGAGGATCAAAAACCCTGATTATTGAGTTTTCTCCGTCATAATGTAGTCCCAAATATGAAAAGGGATCAAAATGTCTGCAATTTGCAATTAATTCTTTTATCATTTTCTTTTAAAAAATATTTTTATTGGCACACCTTCAAAATCAAAGTTAGCTCTGAGCTGATTTTGAATAAATTTTTTGTACGAATCCTTTACTCCGTCCGGATAATTGCAAAATAGCACAAATTTAGGCGGATTTGAACTTACCTGAGTCATATATTTTATTTTAACCTGCCTGCCTCTGAAAGAAGGCGGTGAATTTTTTTTCAAAATATATTCAAGAAACTGGTTTAATACTGATGTTTGAATCCTCTGTCTCTGATTCTCATAAATTTTTTCAACTATTTTTAAGATTTTTTTTACATTGTATCCTGTTAAAGCCGAAACTTTAATAACAGGTGCATAATTAACATATTTAAGGTCTTTTTTCACAAGTTTCATATATTTTTCCTGATCTATCTCTTTTTTGGCTTTTATTTTATCCCATTTGTTCAAAACAAGAATAAGCCCTTTACTGTATGAATCAAGCAGATGAGCAAGTGCCTTGTCCTGATGTGTAATACCTTCAGATGCATCATGCATTAACAAAACAACATCGCTTCTCTCAATTGTTGATATTGCTCTGATAACTGAAATTCTTTCAATTTGATAATTTATTTTGCTTTTTCTTCTGATACCGGCTGTATCAATTATCATATAATGCTTTCCATTATAATCAAAAAAAGTATCAACACTGTCTCTTGTGGTTCCCGGAACATCAGAAACAATAACTCGTTCATATCCCAATATTTTATTTACCATTGAAGATTTTCCGACATTAGGTCTTCCGAGAATACCTATCTTTATATAATCATCGTAATAATCATATTCAACCTCTGGTATGGAATTGTGAATGGTATCAATAAGTTCATCAAATCCTTTTTTATGAGCAGCTGAAATAAGAAGAAAGTTTTCTTCTCCAAACTCATAAAAATCTATAATGTTTTTTTTAATCTTTTCATTATCCACTTTGTTCACAGCAATAACAAAATTCTTATTGCCCTTCCTGAGAAGCTCAACAAGCTCTTTATCAGCAGGCATTACTCCTGATTGAATATCAAAAAGAGCTATTATAAAATCAGCTTCTTCTATTGCCAGAACAGCTTGATTTTTAATGTGATGATTAATCTCTTTATCATCATCCAAAATAAAACCGCCTGTGTCAACAAGGAGAAATTTTTTATTATCTATTTCAGCAATGTGATAGATTCTATCCCTTGTAACTCCCGGCATATCGTGAATTATTGATTTTCTTTCACCTATTAAAGCATTAAACAAGGTGGATTTTCCAACATTCGGCCTTCCTATTATAGCAACAACAGGTAACATTAATACTCCATAAAAATTTTATTTAATTTCAATACATTGTCAAATGACGTTGTATTTGGCCTTGAAAAAGACCTTTCATCTATTTTTATAAATTTTGCTTTTAAATTTTTTAAATATTCTCTTTTTTCAGGTGGTACGGGATTTTTATTCATAGGGCCTATCTGGTAAATGTAAATATCAGGCTTTAAAGCCAAAACCTTTTCATACGAATATCTCACATGTTTCTTGTTTGTTTTTACAATGTTTATTCCACCTGCTTTTTCTATTATATCATTAACAATATCTTTTTTCCCTGACACAATGTAAGGTAACTGCATAATTTCAAAAACAACTTTTGGTTTTTTATTTAATTTTTTTACTTTATTTAACTTGTTTTTAAGTTTTAATATTAATTGTTTCGCTTTTTTCTCTTTTTCGAACATTTTGCCAAAATCTTTTATTGCGTCTAAAATCTGCGATAATTTGTAAGGATTATATTTGTAAATTTTAGCTTTAATATATTTCTGGAGATTTTTATTAAAAAACCTTGTTGAGGAAATAATAATTAAATCCGGTTTTAATGATGATATTATTTCAATATTGGGCTTAATATGAGACCCTACTTTAACAGCGTTTTTAAAACCTCTAACATGTCTTGTAACTCCTACAACCTTACTGTCAATTTCAAGTTTTTTAAAAATATCTCCAACAGCAGGTGCAAGAACAACAACTCTGTTATAAGCAAACAGATTAATGCTAATAATCAGGGATAAAGTAATTATCAAGCTTATTAAAATTAACTTCATATGTTTCATAAAGCACCTCTTTTGAAACTTCACTGCGATTTAAATCATGTAAAATTCTGCCGTTTTTCATAAAAATAAATCTTTTGAAAAACTGTAATGCAAGGTTTACGTCATGTATTGAAGCAATAACAGTTGCTTCCAATTTACTAATATAATCCAGAATAAACAGGGAAAATTTTATATCCACCATACTTGTAGGTTCGTCAAGCAAAACTACGTCAGTTTCCTGGTTTAATACCCTTGCTACCATAACTTTTCTTTTTTCGCCACCTGATAATGTAAAAAATTCATTATTTCTATATTTTTCAAGATTAAATTTTATTAAAAGTTCTTCGGTTTTTTCATAATCATCTTCTGAAAACTTTTCTCCCTTTAAATACGGGAATCTTCCAAACAGTATTGTTTCAAAAATTGTATAATTAAAAGATATGGAAGAAAATTGCGATAAATACGACAATTTTGTTGAACGCTCCTTTTCATTGTATTTTTTAAGATTTTTATTAAAAAAATCTATTTTTCCGTTATATTCGTTGTAATATCCTGATATTAAATTCAGCAATGTTGATTTGCCGGAACCGTTTTCACCAAGAATTGCAATTTTATCATTTTTTAATATTTTAAGTTTATTAATATATAATTTAAACTGCTTATAAGAAAATTCCAAATTTTCAATATTATATATGCTATCCATTCCAGATTCTTTCTCTCTTTTTTAAAAGAATGTAGATAAAAAAACCTCCTCCAACTATTGAAGTAATAATGCCTACTGGTAGCTCTGCTCCTGAGGGTATTATACTTCTGCTAACTGTATCTGAAATTAAAGTTAAATCTGCACCGAAAATTGTTGAATAGAGAATAACTTTCTTCATATTGCTACCGAAAACCCCTCTCACAATATGAGGGACAATTAATCCCACAAATGCTATAATTCCTGAAAAACTTACAGATATTGCAGTGAGAAACGCTGCTCCCACAAATACAACCTGCTTGAAAAACTTATGGTTAATTCCCATATTTGAAGCAGTTATGTCGTCAAATGAAAGAACATTGAGTTTTAAACCGTTTTTAAAGAAAAATATAAAGAAAAATAAAGTTACAAATAAAACAATTAATATTTTTGTTATATCAAATTGATAAAAACCTCCCATTAACCAGAATACTATGGTGCCTACTGATTCGTCAAAATAATATTTTAAAAAACTAATTATGCTGCTTGTTATAATGTTAAGTACAATACCTGCTAAAATAAGTGTAACTGAATTTAAACCTGAGCTTTTTTTTGAAATTTTATATACAATGGCAAGGCCTGTCATTCCGGAAACAAAAGCAATAACAGGTATTAAAAAAACAGGAAATCCTATGCTAATGGCAACAACAGCTCCAAGTGCGGAGCTTGATGCAACACCAGTGGTAAAACCGTCGGCAAGAGGATTTTTAAGAACAAGTTGAAAGAGCGCACCGCTCATACCTAATGCCCCGCCTATTATAAAAGCCATAATTATACGGGGTAGTCTTAATTTCAGAATAATATCCATATTATCTGAATTAAATTTAACAGCTCCGAAATATATTGCTGCAATGAAAATAACAATGTTAAGTAAAATAATAAAAAAAGTAGTATTTTTCTTCATATGCAGCAAATTATTAATGAAAATATTGATATTTGTCAACTTTTTTAATTAACAAATAACTTAGGTAATGTTTAAAAAAATTATTGAATTGTTCCAAGTTGATTTTAGTTTTTCTTGACATTGAACCTGCGCTTTTATATTAAAATATATCTTAAGGATTTGCAACAATCCGAAAGTCTGATTTAAGCTAAATTCTATACTTTGGAAAATATTGTATTTTTCATTAAAATTTTAGGAGGATTACGTTGAAGAAAATTTATCTTGATTATAATGCCACCACTCCGGTATTGCCTGAAATATTTGAAGCTATGAAGCCTTATTTCATATCAAAATGGGGTAATCCTTCAAGTGTTCATTGGGCAGGTGAATCTATAAACCAGGATATTGAAACTGCACGTAAAAATATTGCAAAATCTTTAAATTGCAATGCAGATGAAATATACTTTACATCCTGCGGCACTGAAAGCAATAACTGGGTTATTAAAATGTCAGCTCTAACTTCAGGAAAAAAAACCGGGCATATTATTACAACAAAAGTAGAGCACCCTGCTGTTCTTGAAACCTGCAAATTTCTGGAAAAACATGGAATAAAAGTTACATATTTAAATGTTGATTCAAATGGGAATCTGGATATTGAGGAATTTGAAAATTCCATTAATGAAAATACCGTTCTTATCTCAATTATGACAGCAAACAATGAAACAGGCGTTATCTTTCCCATTAAAGAGCTTTCTGAAATTGCACAAAAATACAATATACCCTTTCATACTGACGCTGTACAGGCTTATGGCAAAGAAAATATGGATTTGAGCAATTTGAAAGTGGATTTTCTATCCATTTCAGGCCACAAGGTTTATTGTCCCAAAGGCATAGGCATTTTGTTTATAAGAAAACACAGCATTTTAGAACCTATGATACATGGCGGCGGACAAGAAAGGGGATTACGCAGCGGAACTGAAAATGTCCCGTACATAGTAGGTTTGGGAAAAGCAGCTGAAATTATTATTGAAAATTTTAAAAATCAGAATTATAAAAATATAAAAAAATTAAGAGATGATTTTGAAAAAACCTTATTTGAAAATTTGGAAAATATCTCTATTAACGGTGATATTAACAACAGGCTTGTTAACACTTCCAATATTTGTTTTAAAACCATAGAAACTTCAGCATTAATCAAAGCATTGTCAATAGAAGGTATAGCTGTTTCAGCAGGTTCAGCTTGCGCATCGCACAAAGAATCTTATTCTCATGTATTAAAAGCCATGGGAAAAACAAAACTTGAAGCTTTAAGCTCAATAAGAGTCAGTGTCGGAGATTATTCAAAAAATGAAGATGTAATGTTTGCTGCTGAGCGAATTATCTATTGGGTTAAAAAATTAAGGAATTTTTCACCTGAAAAAATTTAAGATTAAACTTTACATAAATTTTTTTTTAATATATATTACTTCTATGGATATTGCTGATTTATTTTCTTTAATATCAGAAGATTTGCAAAAAGTTGAAGATTCCATTTTTCAAAATTTGGACAGTGATATAAAGCTTATCCCCACTATTTGCAGTCATATTTTAGGTAGCGGCGGTAAAAGGCTTAGGCCTGCGCTTTTACTCTTGTCATGCAAACTTTTCAACTACACAGGAGAAGAAAGAATTCCGCTGTCTGTTGCTGTTGAATATATTCATACAGCTACCCTTCTTCACGATGATGTTGTGGATAATTCCACTTTGAGACGAGGCAAAAAGTCTGCAAATTCCATTTGGGGTAATGAAGCAAGTGTTCTTGTTGGAGATTTCCTGTTTGCCAAAGCTTTTATATTAATGGTGGGATGTAAGAATTTGGATATTTTACACCTTCTATCCAATGCCACAGGAGATTTGGCTCAAGGTGAAATTTTTGAATTGGTTAAAACAGGTGATATTAATACATCAATTGACGAATATTTTAAAATTATTGATAAAAAAACAGCTGTACTTTTTTCAGCAGCATGTGAAATCGGAGCCATACTGGGACAGCAAAGCATAGAGGTTAGGAAAAAGCTTAACAGTTTCGGCAAAAACATAGGAATAGCCTTTCAGTTAGTTGACGATGCACTTGATTATATATCCACTAACAAGGAACTTGGCAAAAAAATCGGCACTGACATGGAAGAAGGCAAAGTTACCCTGCCTTTAATTTCAGCTTTAAAAAATTCTACTATTAAAGAAGAATATGAAAGAGCAAAAGAAATATTTTTTAAGGATAATCACACTGAGCAGGAAATAGATTTTTTAAAAAACTTTGTTATAAATAACAGAGGCATAGAAGAGACCATTGAAAGCGCCAATAATTATATTAATAAAGCAAAAGCAAGTTTAAGCGGTTTCAAACACAGCAAAATAAAAACAAATCTTTTAAACTTAGCTGATTTTATTGTAAAAAGGAGGTTTTAAAATTAATCCTTTACTCTATATATTAGCAGGAATTATATTGGGAATCCTTTATGGATTTATTTTAAAAAAATTAAAAAGCGGCTGAGCTTGCACTCAGTTTCCCATTTGGGTTATGGGACTTATTGGAGGTATTTTAGGTTTCTTAATATCAAACAAGCATTAAAAAGGAGGAGGCATTTATGAGTGAAAAAGTTATTCATGTTACAGATGATTCTTTTCAAGAGATTGTTTTAAACGGAGATAAGCCCTCAATGGTTGATTTCTGGGCATCATGGTGTGGCCCATGCCTTGCACTTGCTCCGGTTATTGAAGATATAGCAGAAGAATATTCAGATAAAATCAATATCTGTAAATTGAATGTTGATGAGAACCAGAAAACAGCTATGGAATATGGGATAAAAGGTATTCCCACTGTGCTATTTTTTAAAAACGGAAAAGTGGTTGAACAATCCGTAGGCTTGGTTGCAAAAGAACAACTTAAAGAATTAATTGAAAAAGTTTTGTAAAAATATATAAAATCTCCTTGGCAAATTAATGCTAAGGAGATTTCTAATGCTTTGAAATAGAATTTAAAAAATAGTCTCGCCTTATTAATTTGGCTATTTTTCTATGCAATGTTCCACCTTCTATTTCATTTTCCATTTTTTCTTTCTGAATATCATCCAAATCAAGAGCTTCTATTATTACATTATCCATACTGTCCATAGGAATTATATTTATTCCGTTTAATATTTCAGAAGGCACTTCTTCCATGTCAGGGCTGTTTTTTGCAGGCACAATAACATCAGTAATGCCATTTCTCCTTGCAGCTAACAGCTTTTCCTTTAATCCGCCAATAGGCAGAATCCCGCCTCTTAAAGTAATCTCACCTGTCATTGCAATATTTGATTTTACAGGAATTCCGGTTAATGCAGACACTATGGATGTTGCTATGGTAATGCCGGCAGAAGGTCCGTCCTTTGGTACAGCACCTTCAGGCACATGAATATGAAAATCTAAATGCTTGTAGAAATCATCTATTAAACCGAATATATCTGCCCTTGTTCTTACATAAGTAAGAGCTGTTCTGACAGATTCCTGCATTACCTCTCCAAGTTTGCCTGTAATCTGTACCTGGCCGTTGCCTTTTACAACAGAAACTTCTATTGATAAAATTTCTCCGCCAGCCTGAGTCCATGCAAGTCCGTTTGTCACACCTACTTTTGATACTTTTTTATTATTGTTGTCTCTATATTTTTCAACTCCTAAGTACTTGCTGATGTTTTTCTTTGTAATAATTTTGCTATTTGACTTTATCTCACCTTTTATATAAAATTTTGCAATTTTCCGCAGAACCTTTTCTATCTCTCTTTTTAAATTTCTCACTCCTGCTTCCCTTGTATAATGTCTTATAATGGAAAGAATAGCTTCTTCACTGAACTTAACGTCAATCTTTCCTTTTAGCCCTGTGTCTGTCAACAAATTAGGTATAAGGTATTGTTTTGCAATTTCAAGTTTTTCAAATTCAGTATATCCCTCCAGTTTAATAATCTCCATTCTGTCTCTGAGAGGAGCGGGAATATTTTCAATGTAATTTGCAGTTGCAATAAAGAAAACATTTGACAAATCATAATCAATGGACAGATAATGGTCATTAAAAGTGTGATTCTGCTCAGGGTCCAATACTTCAAGAAGTGCTGAAGCAGGGTCGCCTCTGTAATCAGAGCTTACTTTATCTATTTCGTCAAGAAGAAAAACAGGATTTGATGATTTGGCTTTTTTCATGCCATGTATGATTTTACCGGGCAATGCTCCCAAGTATGTCCTTCTGTGCCCTCTTATTTCAGCTTCATCTTTTACTCCGCCTAATGACATTCTCACAAAATTTCTCTTTAATGCCCTTGCTATTGATTTGCCAAGAGAAGTTTTACCGACTCCAGGAGGACCAACAAAGCATAAGATAGGTGAATTGTTTGATTTGGAAAGCAATTTCACAGCAATATATTCAACTATTCTATCCTTTACTTTTTCAAGTCCGTAATGGTCTTCATCCAAAATATCTTCAACATTGTTAAGATTTTTTTCATCTTCAGTAAATTTCTGCCATGGAATTTCCACAATCCATTCCAGATAATTTCTAATAATAGTAGTTTCACCTGATGCAGGATGGCTTAGTTTTAATTTTTTTAATTCTTCATTTACCTTATTTCTTGCTTCCTCGGTTAATTTAAGATTATTTAACTTTTTTTCCAATTCCAGAATATCGGATTTGGGATCAGCTTTTATACCCAATTCATTCTGAATGGCATTAAGCTGTTCTTGTAAATAGAATTCTTTATGATTTTTGGAAATCTGGTTTTTAACCTTTTCTTTTATTTTTTTATCAATTTGTATAATCTCTATTTCAGAGCTTAACATTGCATAAATATGCTCCAACTTCTCTGTAATGGTTTCCATTTCAAGTAGCGCCTGCTTTTCTTTAACTTTCAGATTCAGTTTTGCTCCTATTTCATAACATAATTTATAAGGATTATCTGTTGAAACAATATCAATTACATCTTCAATATTTATTGCAGGATCTAATTTGGCATATTTCTGGAAAATTGTAATAATATTCCTCATTACAGCTTCTACTTCTGTTTTGTTTTTATCCCAATTGTAAACTTCTTTTATAACATTACCTTCAACATATAGAATTTTTTCATTATAGAATTTTTCAATATTAAACAGATTAAGACCAACAAGCATAACTTTAAATGTACCGTCAGTTAACTTAACTATCTGTTTTATTTCTACTGTAACACCTCTTAAAAATATACCCTGCATATCAGGATTGCTCTCTTTTGGATTTTTCTGCGTTGAAATTACAATTAACCTGTTTTCTTCTATGGCATATTCCAGAGCTGCTATTGACTTTTTCCTGCCGAAAAATAATGTTTCTTTTTGTCCTGGCAATAAAACAAAATCTCTTAAAGGCAAATAAGGGTATTTCATAAATTCACTCCTACTTTAAATAAATGGATAAAATCAGCGGTAGTTTTAGACATTTGTCGATAAGGAAACTCTATACTATCTTGTAAACTCTGCAAATTTGTTATTTCAGGAGCCTCATTTTGAGGCCCGGACTCTCAAATGAACAATGTTCCTAAAATTTGAATTATAATTATGCTATTTTACTCTCTTCATAGATAAAAATAGGCTGGCTTTGATTTTTTACAACTTCCTCATTAATAATTATTTCTCTAACATTTGATTTAGACGGAACTTCAAACATTATATCAGTCATTATGGATTCCACTATTGCTCTTAAACCTCTTGCACCTGTTTTTCTTTCAATTGTCTTTCTTGCAATTTCTCTTAAAGCACTGTCTGAAAAATTTAATTTAACATTGTCAAATTCCAGTAATTTCTGGTACTGCTTTATTACTGAATTTTTAGGCTCAACCAATATTCTCACCAAAGCATCTTCATCCAAATCCTGTAAAGTTGCAACAACAGGAATCCTTCCCACTAATTCGGGAATAAGCCCGTAATGAATGAGGTCTTCAGGCTCAAGTTTTTTTAATATTCCTTCTTTTAATTTTTCCTTATTGCTACGAGGCTTTCCCTGAAAACCAATGCTTTTTTCTCCAAGACGTCTTTCTATTATTTCCTCCAACCCTACAAAAGCTCCTCCAACAATAAACAGTATATTAGTGGTATCTATTTTTATAAATTCCTGGTTAGGATGTTTTCTTCCGCCTTTTGGCGGTATATTTGATATTGTGCCTTCCAAAATTTTAAGAAGCGCCTGTTGAACACCTTCTCCTGAAACATCTCTTGTAATTGAAGGGCTGTATGATTTTCTTGCTATTTTATCTATTTCATCAATATAGATAATGCCTTTTTCTGTTTTTTCAATATCATAATTTGCTGCTTGAAAAAGGTTTACAAGAACATTTTCAACATCTTCTCCAACATATCCTGCTTCTGTTAAAGTTGTTGCATCTGCAATGGCAAAAGGCACGTCCAAAAGTCTTGCCAAAGTTCCTGCAAGCAATGTTTTGCCACAACCTGTGGGTCCTATTAACAGGATGTTGCTCTTTTCTATTTCTATGTCTTCTTCGTTTTCCACATCTTTTTTATAATTTATCCTTTTATAATGATTGTAAACAGCTACTGCCAGTTTTCTTTTAGCTTCTTCTTGTCCTATAACATATTCGTCTAACTGCTTTTTTATATCAGCAGGTTTAAGCAATACTTTTTTTAAATCTTCTATTTTCTCTTTTTCAAGCTCAGATGAAATTATCTCTTTGCACAGAGAAACACAT
This sequence comes from uncultured bacterium, assembly GCA_964492825.1. Lineage (GTDB taxonomy): Bacteria > DYJV01 > DYJV01 > DYJV01 > DYJV01 > CAZBLP01. Next base: position 8,825 of record CAZBLP010000024.1, on the reverse strand, counting down.
TTATCACAAATAAATACGCCATTAGGCCCTTCTATAAGCTTCCTAACTGCTCTTTCGTCTCTTTCACAAAAAGAACATTTAATCCACTTTCTGTCCATATGATTCATATAACCTCCTATACTAATAACATCTTGCTAATTGGCGCACCTGCTGGAACCATTGGATAAACATTTTCTTCTCTTTCAACATGAAAATCAACAATAACCAACCTGTCTGACATTAATGCTTCCTTTAAAATAGGCTCAACATCTTCCTTTTTACTACCTGTATATCCTTTAGCTCCGTAACTTTCGGCTAATTTCACAAAATCAGGCACAACCTCCATAACTGTTTCCGAATAATTTTTATTAAAAAACAACTCCTGCCACTGTCTTACCATTCCAAGATAATTATTGTTCAAAATAATTATCTTTATTGGAAGTTTAAACTGAATAGCAGTGGCAAGCTCCTGAATATTCATCTGTATACTTCCGTCACCTGCAATATCAACAACTGTTTTATCTGGAAAAGCCACTTGAGCACCAATTGCAGCAGGAAAACCGTATCCCATTGTACCTAAACCACCTGAAGTAAGAAATGTCCTGGGATATTCAAACGGGTAAAATTGAGCTGTCCACATTTGATTCTGTCCCACTTCTGTTGCAATAATAGCATCGCCTTTGGTAATTTCATAAATTTTCTCAATTACATATTGCGGTTTTATGCTGCTGCTCTTATTGTCATAATTTAATTTATGCTTGATTTTCCATTCGTCAATCTTTTCATACCAATTTTTCAGAGTTTTTTTAAATTCTTTTAATTTTCCGGAAAAATCATCAGAAAGCAAAGTATTGAATTTCATTAAAGCATCCTTTGCATCTCCGACTATTGGTATATCCACAACAACATTTTTACTAATGGAAGTAGGATCAATATCTATATGAATAATTTTAGCATTAGGAGCAAATTCATCTATTTTGCCTGTAACCCTGTCATCAAATCTTGCTCCAATAGCTATAATTATATCACTGTCTGTTACTGCCATATTTGCAGCATATGTTCCATGCATACCAAGCATTCCGAGAAAAAATCCGCTGGAAGACGGATAAGCTCCAAGCCCCATTAATGTTGATGTAACAGGAATGCCTGTTTTTTCAACAAATTCTCTTAATTCATACGAAGCATCAGATAAAATAACTCCTCCGCCAATGTAGATAAGAGGTTTTTTTGACATTAAAATTTCATTAAGTGCTTTTTGAATTTGTCTTATGTGACATTCATAAGTAGGCTTGTAACCCATAATATTAATTTGCTCAGGATAAGAAAAATCTTTCATCTTGGCAACAAGAACATCTTTGGGAAGATCAACAAGCACAGGCCCCTTTCTGCCGCTATTTGCAAGATAGAAAGCTTCTTTCACAATTCTCGGCAGCTCTTTTACATCTTTAACAAGATAGCTATGTTTGGTGCAAGGCCTTGTCATTCCCACAATATCAGCTTCCTGAAAAGCATCATTGCCAATAAGCTTAGTTGGCACCTGACCGCTGAATACAACTAACGGTATAGAATCCATATATGCTGTGGCAATACCTGTAACAGTATTGGTAGCTCCGGGACCTGAAGTAACCAGGCATACACCTACATTTCCTGTGGCTCTTGCATATCCGTCAGCTGCATGAACAGCAGCCTGCTCATGTCTCACTAAAATATGAGCCATATCATAATCAGGCAATGAATCATAAATATTAATAACCGCTCCGCCAGGATAACCGAAAATATGCTTTACACCTTCCAATTTAAGGCATTCCAATAATATTTGAGCTCCGTTTTTCATAGAGAAACTCTCCTTCTAATTTCCTTTTTCTCGTTTATAATTGTCTATTATTTCAACTAATTTTTCTTTACCTCTTAATTTCAAAAGCTTTAATCTTTTTAGCTCAACATCTTCTTCTGGACTTAAATAAACTCTTGAAGACATTTCATCAACAACACGGTTTAATTTTTCATGCTCTTCCCATAATTTTTTAAATTCCTCATTACTGTTAATCAACTCTTCAACTATAGGAGTTTTTTCCATAAAATCCTCCTTTTATTTTATTTTTGATGAATTAGATATTGGCCCGATTGTAATTGTAAGATTTACGCTGCTTCCGTCCTGCTGAATATAAAGTACGGTTACCCAGCCAGGTTTTTGGAATATAAGTTGAATAACTTTTTTATACTCAATAGAGCTAATCAGGCTCCAATTATATTTAGGCAACTCAGCTTTGTAAAAATTTCCTATATTTTTAAAATTATCAGAACCACGGTACCTTAAAATACCTGTTCTGTAATTATCTGTTTCATAAACAAACGAATCCTCATTTTGAAGAAGAAGATTGTTAGGCACAGGCAAATCCTCAAACCTGAAATTAGCAACATTTTCCACTTTTGCAAGAACAGGCTTATCTTTATTAACAACTTCCTCTACCATTTTACAACCTGATATTGCAGATAAAAATGTCAATAAAACAAATATAAATAATATTTTTTTCATTTTATACCTCCAAAACGATTTGTTGGAAATAATACCTTAATTTTCCTTTTTTTGCAATACATTATTTCATTTCATCCAAAACTTTACATGTTTTTTCAATAATAAAATCCAAATCTTCATAAGAATGAGCATAAGAAATTGCTCCGCCTCCGTGCATTACATGAAGCCCTTCATTTAACAATCTTACTTTAAACTCGTTTTCCCTTTTATAAATATCAGTTTTAGCACCTATATCTTCAGGTGTTTTAATCTGCACACCCTTTTCATATGGAAAATGAATCATATATAAAGAATCTGTTCCTGTAACAACGGCATTAATATTGTTTGACAATATAAAATCAGATATTCTACTTCTGACATATTCTCCCTTTTCATTTAGTTCTTTAAAAATTTCATCCTTTTTATTTTCTAAAAACTTAATCATTTCAAATCCGGCTCTCATGGTGTATGGAGTTGCAGAAAAAGTACCGCCGCCTATTAAAACTTTATTATCACCTCTGTAAAAAGGAGAAGAAAGCTCCATTATTTCCTTTTTCCCGCCAACAATGCCAATATTGAAACCTCCTCCTGCAATTTTACCCATAGTGGTCAGATCAGGTATAACATTAAATTTCCCCTGAGCACCGCTTAATCCCAATCTGAAACCTGTTATAACTTCATCAAATATAAGCAAACTATTCATTTTACTGCATTGTTCTCTTAAAAAATGCAAAAATTCTATATTAGCAGGAAGAAATCCGCCTTCACCAATAACAGGCTCTAAAATTATACAAGCAATATTATCTTTGAATTGTTGTAAAATTTCAAAACTTCTCTCAATATCATTAAAATAAATGTATTGCGTTAAATTGTGAATTTTTTTAAAAATACCGCTTACCCCGTTCTGATAAGGATATTTTATGGCTCTTGACAGCTCAGAACCTGCTCCGTGCCATCCTCCTGCCATTTTAACAACCAACTCTTTCTGTGTATAGCCCCTTGCCAGCCTGATGGCATACATATTTGCCTCAGTGCCTGATGTGCAAAATCTCAGCATTTCAATTGAAGGAACATGTTTTTTTATTTTCTCTGCCAACTCCAGCTCATAAGGGTTCACAGTGCCCAAATGAGTGCCGTCGGGAATTGTAAGCTCATTTGCCTTGGTAATAAAATCAGGAGCATGGCCTGCTATATGCGAATAATGGCCCATCCATAAATCTTTATAAACATTGTCGTCAACATCAAAAATCTCACTGCCCTTCCCTTTTGTCATAACAACAGGATAAGGCTCATAAAATCTGAGATTATGTGAAATTCCACCTGGCATAATATTTTTTAATTTATTAAAAATTGCTTTGGAATTTTTTGTTTTATTTTCATAAATCTCTGAATAATGCACAATCAACTCCTTTTCGCATTATATGGGAAAATTTTTTCATAAATATCAGGAAAACAAAGATGCTTTTCAAGGTATGAATCTTTATGGCGTGGATATTATACCCTTTTGCAACAGGTTTTAAATTTTTATTTTTCTCCATTATTAAAGGTAAATTATATTAAAATTATTTATAAGTCAAATTAAAAAATTTTTTAAATACTTGCCAAGTTTTACCTGTAATGATATGAATATTAACAGATATTCAATAGACAATAGTCATTGGAAAATGTAAAATTGGTTATTTGTAGTTATTAATTGTTAAAATCTGTATACTTAATACTTGGTTTTCACTACTATCAACTAATTCCAAAGGGAGAATTTTTATGAAATACAGTGAACTGTCATACAATAAGCTAAACACTTACCCTCTTTCAAAAAGAAAAAGCAAAGTCAAAACTGATGATTTTTTTAATATTGCTGAAAATAATTTCATTAATCAAATCCCCGATATTTTAGCTGGAAAAGATATTAAGGAAATAATAGAATATTCTGCAAATGCTTTTAAAAACAGGAAAAAAATAGTTTTGGCAATGGGAGCTCATGTTATTAAAGTGGGGCTTTCGCCTCTAATTAATAAATTAATTGAAAAAGGTTTAATTTCCCACATTGCTTTTAATGGTGCTGCTATAATCCATGACACTGAATTAGCTATTAATGGAGCCACTTCCGAAGATGTTGATGAAGCGTTAAAATCAGGTGAATTTGGTATGAGTGAAGAAACCAATACATTAATTAACCGGGCAATTAATAACGGATATGAAAATAATCTCGGATTAGGCGAATCAATAGGAAAATGGCTTGCAAATTCAGATTATAAATATAAAGAATATTCCATTTTTGCAAAAGCATACGAGCATGACATTCCTGTTACTGTCCATGTTGCTGTTGGCACTGATATTATACATATGAGTCCAAATGCCAGTGGCAAGGCAATAGGAGAAGGCAGTTTAAAAGATTTTAAAATTTTTGCAAATACAATAAAAGACTTGCAAGATGGGATATTTTTTAATATAGGTTCTGCTGTTATTTTACCTGAAATATTTTTAAAAGCACTTACGCTTGTTAGAAATTTAAATTATAAAGCAGATAATTTCGTAACTGTTAATTTGGATTTTATAAAACATTACAGGCCTCTTGTAAATGTTGTAAACAGGCCTGTGCAAAACAGTGGCAAAGGTTATTATATAATCGGCCATCATGAAATAATGGTGCCTCTTATATTTTTAAATATTTTAAAAAGAGTTGAATAAATCGGAGGGAATAATGGATTTTAAAGATACTTTAAATTTACCAAAAACAGATTTTCCAATGAAGGCAAATCTTGCTAAAAAAGAGCCGGAATTTATAAAAAAATGGGATAATAATAAGTTATTTTTTAAAATTATAGAAAAAAGAAAAAATCAGCCCAAATATATTTTACATGACGGACCGCCTTATGCAAACGGCCATATTCATTTGGGACATGCTCTTAATAAAATTTTAAAAGATTTTATTATTAAATATAAAACAATGCAGGGTTTTTACAGTTATTACACACCTGGCTGGGACTGCCACGGTTTACCAATAGAGCATCAGGTTGATAAAAATTTAGGCAAAGAGCGTTTTACAAAACCTGTTACTGAAAAAAGGGAGATGTGCAGAAAATATGCGGAAAAATTCATTGAAATACAAAAAAATGAATTTAAACGATTGGGGATTTTAGGTGACTGGGACAATCCTTATCTAACTATGAAGTATGAATATGAAGCGAAAATAGCAAGGGAATTAGGTAAATTTTTCGAACAGGGCTCTGCATATAAAAGCAAAAAACCTGTTTACTGGTGCGCATCATGTGTTACAGCTCTTGCTGAAGCTGAAGTGGAGTACAATGACGAAACTTCTCCGTCAATCTATGTTAAATTTAAAATAAAGGATAATCTTTCCTTTATTAATGAAAAATTAAAAAATGAAGATTGTTATATTGTTATATGGACAACAACTCCATGGACAATTCCTGCAAACCTTGCAGTCAGCCTGCATCCTGATTTTGACTACTCTGCTGTTAAGGTTAATAATGAAGTTTGGATTCTTGCCACTGACCTTGTCCATAAATGCATGGAGAATTTCGGAATTAAAGATTTTAATGAAATTGCCGTGTTTAAAGGAGCGACACTTGAAAAGCTCAAGTGCCGGCATCCTTTTATTAATAGAGATTCCTTAATTATTTTAGGCACTCATGTTACTCTTGAAGCAGGTACAGGTGCTGTTCATACTGCACCTGGCCATGGGCAGGAGGACTATGAAGTTGCCCTTGAATATGGACTTGATATTCTGACTCCTGTTGATGATTACGGTAAATTTACAAAAGAAGTAAGTCATAAAGATTTGGAAGGAGCATTTGTTTTTAATGCCAACAAAAAGGTCAATGAAATCTTAAAACAACACAATGCTCTGATAAAAGAAGAAGGCATTACCCACTCCTATCCGCATTGTTGGAGATGTAAAAAACCTATTATTTTCAGAGCAACATCTCAATGGTTTATATCAATGGAGAAAAATGATTTAAGAAAAAAGACCCTTGATGCAATTAATAATAAAGTTACATGGATACCAACCTGGGGCAAAGACAGAATATTCAGCATGATTGAAAACAGACCTGACTGGTGTATTTCAAGGCAGCGTTCATGGGGCGTTCCAATTACAGTGGCATATTGCAAAGATTGCGGAAAATTAATTGCAACAAAAGAATTGTTTGAAAAAGTTTATGAAATTTTCTTAAATGAAGGTGCTGATGCATGGTTTAAAAGAGATATAAAAGAATTTCTGCCTGACGGATTTACCTGCCCTGAATGCGGCAGCAGCAGTTTTACAAAAGAAAAAGACATATTGGATGTATGGTTTGATTCAGGGTCATCTTTTGCTGCAGTTTGCGAAGATAATCCGCTTTTAAACTTTCCCGCTGATATGTATCTTGAAGGTTCTGACCAGCACAGAGGCTGGTTTCACAGTTCGCTTCTAATATCAATTGGCAACAGGGGAATTCCGCCATACAATGAAGTTCTCACACACGGGTTTGTTGTAGACGGTGAAGGCAAGAAAATGTCCAAATCCGCAGGGAATGTTATTTCTCCTGATGAAGTTATTAATAAATATGGTGCTGAAATATTGAGATTATGGGTAGCTGCACAGGATTACAGGGATGATATCAGAATATCCAAAGAAATTTTAAAAAGGGTTACTGAAAGTTACAGAAGAATCAGAAATACCATAAGATACCTGCTCGGATGCTTAAATGATTTTGATTATAATAAAAATAAAGTTGAATACAGTGAATTGCCTGATATTGACAAATGGATTTTAGCTCGTCTTAACAATCTTGCAAAAAGAGTTTTAAAAGGATACAATGAATTTGAATTTCACATTGTTTATCATATGATTCACAACTTCTGTGTTGTTGATTTAAGTAATTTTTATCTTGATGTATTAAAAGACAGAATGTATTGCGAGCCAACAGAGTCAAAGGAGAGAAGAGCCACACAAACTGCCATTTATAATATTTTAACATTTATTTTAAAATTAATTGCACCTGTGTTGTCATTTACTGCTGACGAAGCATGGGGTTATTTCAAAAAAGACAATTGCTCCATTCATGAAGAGATGTTCCCTGAGCCTGATGAGTTATTTGACAATGCTCATATTCTGGAAAAATATGAAAACCTGCTTGAATTAAGGGATAAAATATCCAAAACTCTTGAAGATGCAAGAAAAAACAAATTAATAGGTCATTCTCTTGATGCAAAAGTAATTTTAACATTTTCAAAAGAAAAAGATTATGTAAAATATGAAAAAATTTATGATGAACTAAAAATGATTTTAATAATATCTCAACTCTCCTTGCAACTTGATACCAAATTAGACGAAATGGAGATAAAAATAGAACGAGCAACTGGTGAAAAATGTCAAAGATGCTGGAAATATGATGAATCTGTATCAGATGACAAAGACAAAATTTGCAGCAGATGCAGAAAAGTTGTGGAAAATATGTAAAACAAAAACAAATTTAAAATCCAATATGAATTTTTCAAAAGAGTTTCTATTTACCATTAAAGCTGTCATTTTGAGGGCTTTAGCCCGAAGAGTCCGCATTTTTTACTTAAAATTCAAAAAAATATGAAAAATAATTTGGATTAACTTCAACTTTGTCCTTTACAAAAAGGATAAAATTTAATATAGTTGTCTTTGTTTACAAGGATAAAATAAACATGAAAGATATTTTTAAATACATTATTAATGAATTTATTGAAAGAGAACTACCGGATATAAAAAAGAGGGATATGGATATCCCTCTATATTCAAACAAAATTATTTCTCTGATTGGTATCAGGCGAAGTGGTAAAACTTATCTTTTATATGACTTAATTAAAAGGTTGCGAAAAAAAATCAGCAGAGAAAATATTATTTACATAAATTTTGAAGATGATAGATTATTTGGAATTAAATTAAATAATTTAAATGAAATGATTGAAGCTTATTTTGAAATGTTTCCATCTAAAAGAAGTGAAAAAATATATCTTTTTTTAGATGAAATTCAAGAGGTTGAGCATTGGGAAAAATTTGTCCGAAGAATTTATGATACTGTAGATGCATCCATATTTATAACTGGGAGTTCTTCAAAACTTTTGGGCAAAGAAATATCCACCTCTTTAAGAGGAAGGACATTGAGTTTTGAAGTATTTCCTTTAAGTTTCCAAGAGTTTTTAAGATTTAGGGGAGTTAAAATAAATCTGCATTCTTTAAAATCATTGTCTTTTATAAAAAATAGCCTGGACGAATATTTAAAGTTCGGCGGATTTGTAGAAATTATCAGCGAAGATGATGTCAGGATTAAGCATAGAATATTGCAAGATTATATAG
>CAZBLP010000023.1:23717-30279 GCA_964492825.1 uncultured bacterium | reverse complement strand
AAAAATTTTTACCAAAATTTTAAGATATTTTTTGCATTTTTATAAAATATTTTTTCTTTTGTTTCATTAGAAACAGGTAATAAATTGATGGTATCAATATTTTTTTTAACTCCTGGAACCCCTGGGAAATCAGTACCAAAAATAAATTTATGATTCATCTTATCCATGCTTGGATAATATTTCAGAAGATTTTTAGGCGGCAGCCCGGAAATATCAATGTAGACATTTTCATGTCTTCTTATAAGAAACTCCGCAATATTATACCAGAAACCCCTTCCAGCATGGCATAAGATAATTGTAAGTCCAGGAAAATCAGTAGCAATATCATCAAAAGTATAAGGGTCAGCATATCTTAATTTTGTACCGGGAAACACAGAAGTGCCTGCATGGAACATTAAAGGTATCCTTTTTTCTTCGCAAAATTTGTAAACAGGGTAGAGTCTTTTGTCATTAATAAAATATAAGCCATGCACAGGGTGAAGCTTTAATCCTTTTACTCCAAGGTCAAGTTGTCTTTTAAACTCATCAAGAGGATTATTGTGAACTTCGGGATTTACTGCTCCAAAAGCAACAAATTGAGAATATCTTTCCTGAAATTTTACAGCTTCTTCAACAGGAAGCACACCTGCTGTTAAAGGTGAATACTCAGGAAGTACTATTCCGGCATAAACACCTTCTTTTTTTAAAACTTCAACATAATTGTCAATAATTAGATAACCTTTGTTATCAAATATTTTTTCCCTGTAATCTCCTGTATCCATCCATAGTTTAACAGCATTTTCGCTCCACTGGAAAACATGACCAATGTGTAAATGAATGTCAATTACTTTCATTAAAATTCCTTTTATATCTAATGAGCCTCAAACCAGCTATCACCTATTCCATAATCAACTTTTAATTTAACTTTTAATTTTGGATAAATTTGCTCCATAATATTTTGTGCTTTTTTTGCAAATTGTTCTGCACAAATTTCATTAACCTCAAATATAAGTTCGTCATGAACCTGCATTATCATTTTTGAATCAAATTCTTTACATATTTTGTCAATTTTCAACATTGCAAGTTTTATCAAATCTGCTGAACTTCCCTGTATAGGGGTATTTACAGCTATTCGCTTTGCAAACTCTCTTTCATTGTGATTTCTGCTTGTTATACCTTTAATGTATCTGATTCTCCCCAGAATAGTTTCCACATAGCCTTTATCTTTTGCAAAATTTACCATATTCTCTATATAGTTTTTTACTCCTGAGTATTCTTTAAAATAATTTCCAATAAAAGTTTTTGCTTTGTCTCTTGTAATTTTCAATGATTTTGCAAGACCAAAAGGGCTTATACCGTAAATAATGGCAAAGTTAACAGTTTTACCTTCTCGTCTCATTACTTCGTCAACTTCAAAAATATCAACTTTATAAATTTTTGAAGCTGTTAATGTATGCACATCAATATCATCTTCAAAAGCTTTTATTAATTCAGGATCCTCTGAAAAATGAGCCATTACTCTTAATTCTATTTGGGAATAATCAAGGGATATGATTTTTTTACCTTCAGGAGCAGCAAAAGCTTCTCTTATTTTATTGCCATTTTCTGTCCTAATCGGAATATTTTGGATATTCGGATTGGTGCAGGATAATCTGCCTGTAGCAGTTATTGTCTGTTGAAATGTAGGATATATTCTGCTTGTTTTTTCGTCAATTAATTTTAGCAGTCCTTCTATATAAGTGGATTGCAGTTTGGCTTTTTCTCTGTATTCCAAAATAAGTTTAGGAAGAGGATGCTTTGCTGATAAAACTTCAAGAACTTCATTGTCTGTGGAAGGCCCGGTTTTAGTCTTCTTTATAATATCGAGATTTAATTTTTCAAATAAGATTTTTCTCAATTGTAACGGAGAATTTATATTAAACTTTTCTCCTGAAATTTCAAATATTTCATTTGTAAGATTTTCTATTTCAACAGTTAACTCTTTTCCGATTCCTTTTAATTTTTCCTTGTTAATATAAATCCCGTTTTTCTCCATTTTATATAAAACTGAGGTTAACGGTTTTTCAACTGAGTTGTAAAGATTTTGTAGATTATCTGTGATTTTATTTGATAAAATTTCATAACAATTAAAAATTCCGCAAACTCTCTCAGAAAGAAATTCTTTTTTATCATTAGCTTGTAATTTTGAAAAGTTTATTTTTACATTCTTCTTTTCCTTGTAGTCTTCAATAGGTTTTATATGTTTTCCTGTATATTTTTTGGTAATATGTTCAATTGAATTTTTCTCATCTGGGTCTAATATGTATGCAATTAACTGGATATCTTCAAAATTTTCAGGAAATTCATTGTTGCAGTTTTCAAAAATTTTAAAATTAGATTTGGCATTAAAGCATAGCAATGTTTTATTTTTGAGTTTTTTCAGATTTGATATATCATCTGTAATAAAAATATCTTTGCCATTATCTGAAAAACCTGCAATAAAATCTTCAAACAATCCATCTTTATATTTGTAAAATACCCCTGCAATCTTATTCAAAGAGGGAAAATTATTAACGAAATTATAACTGAATTTTTCTTTTTCAACTGTCATACTGTATTTTTTCTGTAATGATGTAAAATCAAATTTTGTAAAAATATTTTTAAGAGCATCATAATTAGGCTCTTTGACTTTTATTGAATTAGTATCAATTGATATTTCAATATCATCCTTTAATTTTATTAATCTTTTACTTAAAAAAGCATTGTCCATATTTTCTTTAAGCAGATTTGCTATCCGTTTATTTTCAATTTTATCAATGTTTTTATAAATATTTTCCAATGATCCAAATTCATTAATAAGTTTAACTGCAGCTTTCGGACCAATGCCTTTTACTCCAGGTATATTGTCAGATTTATCACCAATTAAAGACAGATAATCAATAATGTATTCTCTTTCAACGCCAAATTTTTCTTTAATGTTATTTTCATCTATTTTTTTATCCTTTAATGTATCCCAAATTAAAACATTCTTATCAATAAGCTGGGTCAGGTCTTTATCACTTGTAATAATAAAAATTTGAGTGTCATTTTTGAATTTTTTTACAATAGCTGCAATCAAATCGTCAGCTTCAAGTCCTTCCTGCTCTATTAAACTAAGATTAAACGCTTTTACAACATCTTTAATAAAAGGAATTTGCATAACAAGTTCATCTGGCATTGGAGGTCTTGTAGCTTTATATTCAGAATAAATTTCGTTTCTGAAAGTTTTTTTGCCTTTATCAAAAATCACAGCAATGTAGTCAGGAGATTCCTGCATGATTTTTACTAACATATTTGTAAAACCGTAAATGGCATTAGTAGGAAATCCTTCGCTATTTTTAAGCCCTCTAATAGCATGATAAGCCCGGTAAATGTAAGAATTGCCATCTATAATGAATAACCTCTTCATAAAATTCTTTTAACACTTAACCTTCAATAATTCAAGAAAGATTGATTAAATTCAAAATAATTTTAAATTATTCAAAATTACATAGGAAATAAATAATTGAAAAAAGTTAAAAATTTTTATATGTATATGCAAAAATAATAACCGCTACATATTCATAAAATCATAAAATGATGGTATAAACTTTATACTGGAAATGCAATACGTTTTGAAGGTTAAAATTTTTTTTAAAAGTTTAATATAAAATAGTTGCAAAAACAATTTTATTATGTTAGCGCCCGAACAATACAAATTGTATACAATTTAAGGAGACTTAAATGGAAAAAAATAGTTTAGTAAAAAAGAAAGTAATTAATGCACGGACAGCAGGAGTTACTCAAAAGGAAGAACAATTACCTGTTACTGTTTTTCATGCATGGTGTAAAAAATGCGGGATTTGTGTTAATTTTTGCCCCAAAAAAGTACTTGCCTTTAATGAGGATGGCTTTGTATATCCTAAAAATCCGGATCAATGTATAAAATGCATGATGTGTGAGCTTAGATGTCCGGATTTTGCAATTACAGTAAATAAAGAAAGAGAGGAGTAAAAGATGCCTCGTAAAAAAAGTAAAAACTATAGATTGTTGCAAGGGAATGAAGCTGTTGCAGAAGCGGCTATTATGGGTGGTGTTAGATTTTTTGCAGGTTATCCTATTACACCAGCAACAGAAATTGCTGAAATTCTGTCAGATAAATTACCAGAAGTTGGCGGCAAATTCATACAAATGGAAGACGAAATAGGAAGCATTGCTGCTGTTATTGGTGCTTCATTAGGCGGAGTTAAATCATTAACAGCTACATCAGGTCCTGGTTTTTCTTTAAAACAGGAAAATCTCGGTTTTGCCTGTATTTCAGAAGTACCTTTGGTACTTGTAAATGTTATGAGGGGCGGTCCTTCTACAGGTTTGCCTACAAGCCCTGCTCAAGGTGATGTTATGCAGGCAAGATGGGGTACTCATGGAGATCATCCTATTATTGTATTATCACCTTCATCAGTAAAAGATGCTTTTGATTTAACAATTAAAGCTATTAATATTTCGGAAAAATACAGAAATCCTGTTATATTACTGATGGATGAAGTTGTTGCTCATATGAGAGCAAGAGTTGCTCTGCCTGATGAGAGTAAAATTACAAAAATAGACAGAATAAAACCAAACATGCCTCCTGAATGGTATATTCCTTATGAAAATAATATTACCGGAGTTCCTGCTATGGCAAGTTTTGGAGAGGGCTACAGATATCATGTTACAGGTTTGGTTCATGATGAAAAAGGTTTTCCTACATCCAAACCAAAAGAGGTTGAAGATTTTCTATCACGATTATTCAGAAAAATCGAAAGAGGTTTTAGAGAAATTTGCATGGTAAAATATCATAATATGGATGATGCAGATTATGCAATTGTTGCCTATGGAAGTGTTACTTTATCTGCTCTTTCAGCTTTGTCTCTGCTTAAAGAAAAAGGTTTGAAAGTTGGAATTTTAGAACTTAAAACATTATGGCCATTTCCACGTTTCGCAGTTGAGAAAATTTTACCTAATATAAAAGGAATTTTGGTTCCTGAAATGAATATGGGACAAATGTACAGAGAAGTAGTTAGAGTCAGCAGCGGTCACGTTGAAGTTAAAAAATTCTCTAAAATAAACGGTGAAATGATAACTCCTCAGGAAATAGTCAAAGCAATGAAAGGAGTAGTATAAATGTTATCAAATAAACAATTATTGGAAAAATATTTAAGACATGACAAAAAATTTCCTCATTTATGGTGTCCGGGATGCGGTAATGGTATTATTTTGCATGCTATGTTAATAGCCATTGATAATTTGGCTATTCCAAAAGATGATATTGCTCTTATCTCAGGTATCGGCTGCTCAGGAAGGACTCCAGTGTATGTTGATTTTAATACATTACATACTACTCACGGCAGAGCACTTGCATTTGCCACAGGCCTTAAACTTGCAAAACCCAAATTGCATGTTATAGTTGTAATGGGAGACGGTGATGCTACTGCTATTGGGGGCAATCATTTTATTCATGCATGCAGAAGAAATATAGATATGACTGCAATTATTTACAATAACAATATTTACGGCATGACAGGCGGCCAATACAGTCCTACAACACCACATCATGCCAAAGCTACCACAGCCAAACATGGAAACATAGAAGTGCCTTTTGATATTTCCCAATTAGCTGAATCTGCTGGTGCTACTTTTGTAGCAAGATCTACTACTTATCATGTTAGGCAATTGGTAAGCATTATTCAGGCTGCTTTGGAGCATAAAGGATTTTCCACTGTTGAGGTTGTTACTCACTGCCCTACAACTTATGGAAGAAGAAATAAATTAGGCAGCCCAGTAGAAATGGTAAAATGGGAAAAAGAGATAGCCATTCCAATAGATCAGGCAAAAGATAAAAAACCTGACGAATTGGAAGGCAAAATAACAACTGGAATTTTAGTAAAAAAAGATATGCCTGAATATTGTGAGCAGTATGAACAAATTATTAAAAAAAAGTTAAAAGTAAAATAGGAGGCTATTTTAATGGAAAATAGAGTGGAAGTTAGACTTGCAGGCTCTGGGGGACAGGGTTTGATTACAGCAGGAATAATATTGGCAGAGGCTGCCATTTTAGATGGCAAAAATGTTGTGCAGAGCCAGAGTTATGGACCTGAAGCAAGAGGCGGTGCAAGCAAAGCCGAAGTAATAATATCTGATGGAGAAATATATTTTCCTAAAACCAATAATCCTGATATATTGTTATCAATGAATCAGGCTTCTTGCGACAAATATTTCAATGATTTAATATTAAACGGAACATTTATAGTGGATACTACATTTGTTAAAAATGTTCCTACCACCAATGCTTACTGTGTTGAAATAACAAAAGAAACTGTTAAAAATCTAAAAAGAGAAATCTTTGCAAATATTGTAGCTCTGGGAGTTGTTACGGAAATTACCAAAATTGTCACGAGAAAAAGCATTACAGTAGCTGTATTAAACAGAGTACCTGAAAAATTTATAAAAGAAAATGAAAAAGCATTGCAGCTTGGATTTAAACTTGGGAAAAAAGTAGCTAAAAACTTTGAAAAAGAAGATGAAATAGTGGCAGACGAATAATAAA
>CAZBLP010000023.1:0-23617 GCA_964492825.1 uncultured bacterium | reverse complement strand
TTCTCAATTTTTCTCTTGACAAAGAAAATCAAGGGGAGTATTTTAAAACAGTAATTTCAAAAAAAATTAAAAGGATAAAACCGATGAAATGGAAATGTTCTTTTAAGCTATTCGTGATTTTAGTTTTTCTTTTATCAACCTCTTTTCTATATTCCCATGATTTTGATTGGGGATCAATTAATTTATTCAGCAACACAAAGTATGTTTACCAATGGTCAGATAAACCAAACGATTCTTTGGTAAGTGATGATGACAATGACCAGGATATTTCTGAAATTTTAGGCATTGATGCAGTGCATAAAAAATCTGGTATTTCATTTTCATTTCTTGGTAAATATGCAAAAGATTTGGATGGTACACCGGAAGGCTCAATATTTCAGGATTATATTGATACTGGCAGGAACAGACAAAAATTAGATGTATATTATGCATATTTTGAAAAAGAGAATGTTTTTACAAATGTGGATTTTAAATTAGGCCGTCAATATGCATACAGCTCAGAAGTTGTCCACTATGACGGTGCATCTGTTTCAGGAGAAGGAGCCATAGCAAAATGGTTTAATTTTGAAATTTTCGGTGGCCAGATAGTACAAACTTATTCTAATTTGGACCAAGATGGAGTAAGCGGCATTAATTTGGAATTTAAGCCTGTAAAAAATCTGCTGCTTTATGTTGATTCAGTTTTTTATCAGGAAAATTCATATGAAATAGGTGCATATTATATGCCTGCTGATAACATTAAATTAAAAGGAAACTTTGCCTTTATAAATGACAGTAGCAGATCTTGGAATATAGATATAATAGCTACCTGCCCATATGCCAAAACAACAGTTACCATAGATATATTTAAAAGATTTACAATTCCTGTAGATGATGACTTTTTATACGACTATACAACATCTATAGAAGAGAATATTGGAAAAGACATTAAAAGATTTTATCTTGCAAGATTATACGGATACATAGATTACAGTATATCATTATCTCAGCCTATTCCAAAACAGGAAGGAATGACATTTTATGTTAAGTATACCAGAAGAAACATTAATGACGATTATGAAAATGCTTATGAAAACCTGTACAATACTGATTTTTACAGATGGAGTTTAGGTTTGAATTTAGACAATTGGTGGAAACTGAAAGGTACAAAATTTTCACTTGGATACAGCTATTGGAAAGAAGATAAAGACAATTTCTATGATAGCTCTTCAGAATCTTGGTATGCTGATTTGGAGCAGGAAATAAGCGAAACTTTTAGTTTTAGCGGCGGATTTTATTACAAAACAGAAGATGTAAACAGCTTGATAGAAGGTGAAGCCTCTCATTATTATTATGGTTCTTTAAAATACAAATTTGCAGAAGAAAAATGGGTATCATTAAAATATGAATATGAAACTGATGATTATTACCATGAATTTGGCATTAGCGGTGTAAATGCCATTACAGCAAATATACATTTAACCTGGTAAAATATAAATTAATATAGAGAGGATGGAATAATGGGATTTATTAAAAAATATTTTATAATAGCAGCTATTCTATCTATAGGCTTGATAGGTTGTAAGAAAGATAGCAGTGATTTAAAATTTAATCATAATTTACATGTTGTGGAGAATGAAGTAGAATGTTCAACATGCCATAAAGCAGACGATGAAGGTAAAATGAGTAATCCTGATATGGATACTTGTAGTGATTGCCATGATATAGGCGATGTAGATAACCCTACCAAAGATTGCCTAATATGCCATACTCTGCAAAGTTCTGAAAAAGATTATGAAGTAGAAGAAGGAGTTCAACCAAAACCTAAAAGCTATAGTGACCTTATTTTCACACATGAACCACATTCAGATTATAAATGCAGCAAATGTCACGAAGGCATAGACTCTTCTAAATCTGTTCAAAATATATCGTGGCCCAAAATGGATACTTGCAAAGAATGCCATGATGGAGACACAGCACCAATTGAATGTGATACTTGCCATACAAAAGTAAGAAAAAATATTGCGCCTGAATCTCATAACGGAGAATGGGAATCTAATCACGGATTAGCAAGTAAATTTGATGATAGCTGCAGGTTTTGTCACGATCCGAACTTTAAGAAAGATGGTAAATTCTGTCAAGATTGTCATAGGACTCAAAAACCAAAAGACCACATATTCAACTGGAAAACATCTCAGCATGGGATGGAAGCAATACATGACAGAAAGTTGTGCGCAACATGTCATACAGCATCATACTGTGCTGATTGCCATAGAAGTGAAAAACCTATTTCACACAGAAGAGGCGATTGGATAAGGTATAGTCCTACACCAGGACATGCTGAGGAAGCAGAAAGAAATTTCAGATCCTGCAATGTCTGCCACGCAACATCTGACTGTATGAAGTGCCATAGCAATATGATAATGTATAAAAAATAGCACTTAGTCAGAAATTTGGAATTTTTAGTTTAAAATTAGTGATTACTTCGTCTATTGGCAATTTGCGAAGCAATCTTTAGGTACTATCTTTATAATTCAAATATAAAAATATCAAAGGAGGAGGCATTTATAATGTCAGTAAAAGCAAAAAGAAAAGTCTTTTGGTTCTCATTTCTGATTGCAATGTTATTTGCAATTCCATCATTATTAATGGCACATCCCGCAGTACAATTATTGGATAAAAATGGCAATCCAATAATAAATCAATTAGATTCTACAGATACTATAACAGCTGCTAACGGTACAGTGTATAAAAAAGGTCCTGCATTCAGTCCTAAAAAAACTTGTGGAAAATGCCATGATTATACTTCAATTACAAAAGCCTATCATTTTATGACAGGAGCATGGGATCCAGGAAATTCACCAGATGGCAGTTCTCATGTTTCTGATGATTTATGGGTTTCAAAAAATAAAGATACAAACAGATCTCAAAAATATCTTACTCATGCTTACGGACATCTTGAATCACCTGGCCAATTTGGTGCATGGTGACCACCCTCTTACCGTCAGTTGGCGGCTAAGAGTCAAAGAGGAAGTGTAAAAGACCCTTTTACTTCAGAAGGTAAACCATATTTTTTTGATGTTGGCATAGCAGATGAAATGGCTGTATGTTATTCCTGTCATGCTGGTGGTGCTGTTTCAGAAGGCATAGTAAATGAAGATGGAAGCGTAACACCTTACGATACTCCGGGACTTACACCTGCCCATACTTATGATAGAGATTTTTATAGTTATAATTCTAATGATGTGACCAATGCTCTTATAAGCGGCAAATCAATTGAGGAAACAGTAAACGATATTGGGGCACCAAAAAAAGTTGACTGGTCAAAATCAGGAGTAATGGAAGCAGATTGTTTATTATGTCATATAGACCCTGACCTTGATAGCAATCCAGATGTATATACAGCAGCAGACGGCCTAAAAGTTCAGCCGTTCAGGCCAAGAATGATGATATTTGCTGAAAGAGATTCAAGCGGTAAAGTTACAAAAATATCTCTTGGAATGCCTACAAAAGAAGGTGTTTTAAACAGCAGCGCATTAAATTATACAAATGATATTATGCGTATGACAAGACCTATTGGTAAAAAATATTATATGTTAAGTCAACTTCCAAAAGAAGATATAGGTCAGCTTTTTAAAATTTGGACAGACGGCTTAAAAGCAATTGACCCGACAGGTGCGTCTTTGCCTTATGCTTTGTATGCAACTCCTGATATAGTTTCTAAAATCTATTCATCCACCGGGATTAATGATTCATATACTTACAATCCCAACGGCGGGGACGATGAAATGCAGAAACTAATGGCAAATCAAGAGGCAATTGGAGGAATTTTTCAGAATATTCTTGATTACCTTAATGATAAATATAAAATGAATCTTACAATGAATGATTTGTATAGTGCTTTCTTTAATGAATTTATATATGGATACGAAATCAAAGATCCTGGAACTGGTTCTCTTTTACCTATACCATATCCTTTGAGATTTTATGAACCTGGTAAATTTTATACCGACTGGGACGATCCAGATGCTTCTGTAAGAGACTATATGAGATCTCCTCTTATAGAAGGCGAAGGTATTCAATACAGCGGTTTAGTTGGTTTAGGTTGGGGAGCTTTTCAATATGCTTATATGAAAATGATGGAAGGTGATATGACATATTACGATCAAAACTCATTTTTTGGAATAAATCTTACAAAAGTAGTTGCAGACTGGACAAGCGGAAAAATATCATATGATACTTTGAAGAATATGGCAACAAAGCATGACTACTTACCATATTTCTTTAATATGATGCCTACTGCCAATTTAATGGGCTTAGATATTAATCATGACGGCACACCAATAACCTATGTCCAAATTGTTAGAAACGGCGATAATTGGGAAGCCAAATCTTATTATAATGTTTCTGATCTCGGAGACGGCTCAATAAATATTCAAATGTTCGGCGGCCACGGAGATATATCATCTTGGAAATGGGTAAAAGTCTGCGGTCAATGCCATGTTATGACAAAGGACCATGGTAATAGTGAATGGACAAAAGGAAGAACATATAATCTTGGAATGCCTGCTGACTGGGTAAAGAACGGACAATATGTCAATTTTACAAATGATACTGAAGCTCCTGGATACGACGTCCATATGTCAAGTAAAAAAATGGGATGCGGTTCCTGCCACCTGAGAGATTCTGGCACTCTTGAAGAAAAGCATAATTTTCTAAAAGGTACTGACACCGCACATATGGCAAGAAATGATCTTGATAATAACCCAAAGCCTAAAACTTGCGAATATTGCCATATAATGGGTGGTGATTCAAATGCTCCTAATCCAATTAAAGCTCATGAAGAAAAATTCGGTGAAAACACAGAAAGACATATTGCCGAGATAGCATGTCAGACTTGTCATATACCTTACAAAAGGACATGGAGATTCAGAACATTCGATGATACTTTGGGATATTATTCAAACTTTGATAATAGATTCGGATACTATATCCTAATGGGTGGATTATCCAATTTTCCAGCAATGGCATTCCCTCCATACTATGCACTTTCACCTGTCTACGGAACTTCGCCAGGTTATGGAATTCCGCATTTTAACATGGTTTCTCAACATGTTGATGCTGACGGAAATGGCTCACAGCCAATGGATTACATAGCACAAATGGTAGATTACTTTTGGTTTGACAGTGAGTCAGATCCAGGAACAATGGTAAACGGATTAATGACCAATCCTAAATTTGATTTTTGGAAGAAATTTTACCAAATAACTTTAGAAAGAGCTAAAAATGAAGGAGTTCAGATAAATTATAGTGATAATAACGACAATGAAGTCTTTCCACCTTTATATTGGGCAAACGGAGCTAATGGCTATCCTCAAATAGTAATTGGTAATCCTATTACCATTTTAACATGGGTAGATGCCAATCCAGAACCAGATAATGATATGAGTGATTTGCCATATAACGGAGCTAAAGTACTGTATTTGAGAGAGATAAATGCTGCTATTGATAAATATTTACCTGTTTCTACTTTTTATGCCTATAATTCAAAAGACCTTGAAAATATAGAACCTCAGGCTTGCAAAAACGATCCTAATATTGGAAAAGTCGTTTTAAAAGACAGCGGTTATGTTATTTGCGATCATACTGGTGATGGTTTCCCTGATCTCTGGTGGGATGATGATGTAAAAGCAATGCAGGAGGCTTTAACAAAAGTATTAAAAGCAGAAGGCGAGAAAGATCCTAAACCAATGCTGTTCATGGCTGCTCATTATTTCTCAGACACCCATGATGTGTTACCAGCTGAAAAAGCTCTTGGAGCAAAATCTTGCAATGATTGTCACGGTGACTATAAAAAAGATTCTGGTGCACATAGAATAACCGATAGGTTGATAGGTTATATGCCATGGGCCCCTGCTTGGTTCAAAGAAGAAAACAGAGCTATGAAATACAATAAAGAAACAGGTAAAATGGAATCTGCTAATTCAAATGGTTTCTTTATTGTTGATGGAGAAGTTGACTATATTAAGCCTGTACAGGCAAATGGAGTTAAATTTTTAGGTGCTGAAGCCAAAGATGTTTTGGAACTAAGCAAACATCATGCTGAGGAGGCTTTTTATATGGCTGCTGAAGGTAATGTTGAAAAAGGCAAAATTGCTGATGAATTTGGCGTTTCAGAATCTAACTTTACATCTGATGAATTGAATACAGAATATTCAAAACAAGTGGTAAACGGACCATGGTCAGACAAACATTATTTTTATATTCCGTCCGACTTAAAACTGAAGGTTGTTGAAATGGGATTTACTCCTGGGAAATCTGCAGTATATGCGCAAGGTGCTGGATTTGTAGAAGGATATATGTGTAAAGTTGAAATAGAAGATTTAAATAATCAGTCTATAATTATTCAGCTTCCTTTTGACGGAGCAACACCTGTTATTTATAGAAAAGAAAGCGGTGATATATATTTCACTGCTGTAACTGACGCAAAAGTTCTTTCTTACAATGGAAATTATATCACAGTTAAAGTCAACAAAAACGGTGAGTATATTGCATCAGAAAAAGAGACAGAAGGAATACTTGGGAAATTGTATGATGCTTGGAAATAGAGTGATTAATCCTTTATAACTTAAAAAAGGCAGCCTATCGGCTGCCTTTTTTTATACAGGCAAAATAACCTCGAATACTGTAAACTCTCTTTCTTTTTTATAATTTATCACACCATTATGCAATTCTAAATTTTTTTTTACAATTACCAATCCGAGACCTGTACCAAAATTTTTGGTAGTAAAAAAAGGAGTAAAAAGTTTCTCAGGTTCTGCAATACCTTTGCCATTATCCTTGAAATAAATTTTAATTGCATGTTTTTCTCTTTTTAATTCAATGATTATTTTCCTGAGATTATTATTGTCTTTTAAAGCTTCAATACTATTTTTAATTAAATTGTAAAAAACCTGTTTTATTTTCAAAATATCACCATTAAAAAAATATTTTTTATTATATTTTATAAGATCTAAACTAATATTTTCCTTTTTAAAAACTTCATTCAAATCAAATAAAACCTCATCTACTAATTGGCTTAAATCAAATTTAACTTTATTAACTACAATATTCTTGCCAAATTGTAGAAAATCGTTTAAAAGCTCTGACAATCGTTCTATTTCTTTATATATTGCATTGATATTTTTCATAATCTTTTCATCTTTACTGTTTAATAGTTTTTCAAGCAGAGTAATTTTCAATTTTATGGAATTTAACGGATTTTTAATTTCATGGGTTATTTCAGAAGATATTTTTCCTAAAAAAGACAATTTTTCAGATCTGTTTAATTCCTCTTTCAATCTTATAATAGATGTAATATCATCAACTATACAGAGAAAATTAGGAGAAATAAAACTTTGCTGTATTTTATAAAATCTATTGTCTATATTTTTGGTTATTTCAGATGAGTTTATAGGGCAAAATTCACAAGGCAAATTAAAACCAAATGCAACATCATAACATTTATATTTATCATCACTGAATTTTTTATTTGAAATTATAATATTATAATTTCTGTCTCTTACCATTATTGCAGGTGATAACTTAGAAAAAATTCTATCAATATATACTGCTCGTTTTTGTACTATATTTTTATTAAAAATATTCTGAATAACCAAATCAATACATTTTGATAAAAATATAAACTCATCTTTATTTAAGGTAATATTTAAAATTATAATCAGATATTTCAATCTATTCTGTATTATTACAGGAATAACTGATACATTATCGGGATTCTCTCTTTCTTTAAGAAAGATGATTTTTGAAATATTTGCACTGTATAATTCAGATACATTCTCACATTCTTTTTCAAAATATAGAATATCAATGTCATTTGTGTTAAAAATAATGCTATTGTTTTCCTTGATTAATCTATGATGTTTTGTGCCAATTTCCAATAAATAAACCTGTTTGCTTAATGAAAAAATTTTGAACTTTTCAGAAAAAATAAAAGACTTGAAATTGGAAATATTGGAAATATTAAAAATATTTAAAAAATTATTTAATTTTGGAACCAAATTTCAATTCCTCTTTTTTGAACAGTCTGACAATGTTAGATTTATGCTTGTATATGATTAAAATAGAGATAATGGAGGAAAAGTAGAGAATAGAAGTATTAAAATTATAAATCTTAAATAGTATCAAAGTTTTAATTATGCCAGGAATAGAAATTGCACTAATTATTGAAGCTAAAGAGACATACCTCCAGATAATTGCTACAGTAAAAAAAATAACCGCATCAATAAGAACTGCAATAGGCACTAAGGCAAGAAAAATTCCTATGGAAGTTGCCACTCCTTTACCCCCTTTGAATTTAATATAAATAGGGTATAAATGGCCTAAAAATGTTGCAAGTCCTGCAAAATAAGGCAATTGTTCATGAATGTTAAGGTTATAAGAATAAAAAACAGGGAAAAAGCCTTTTGCCACGTCTAATATTAAAGTAACTATTCCTAAGATTATTCCACTTGTCCGAGCAACATTAGTTGCTCCAATATTGCCGCTGCCACTGTCTCGAGGATCTTTTTGAGAGAAAATTTTAGATATGATTAAACCGTTTGGAATAGAACCAATAAGATAAGATAAGGATAAAATTAAAATAAAATATATATACATGAAAATTTATTAACATTCTATTTAAATCAAGGCAAGTTAAATTTTTTAATTCTTTTTCTTTTAATTGCTTGATTTTATAATTAATATATTTTATGTTTAAGAAAAACTGCAGAGATTCGTTATGACAATAGAAATAGATTATAATTTTTGTTTAAAAGAGATTATTGGGGAACAAGGAATATCTTTTGATGAAATTTTTAAATATCAGGAAAAAGTTAATGAAATTCACAAAAAAATTTTAAATGACAAAAAAGATAAAGTAGGTTTTTATTCTCTGCCATTTCAAAATATTTATGAAATTAAAAAAATTTCTGAAAATTTTCAAGATAAATTTGATAATTGCGTGGTGCTTGGTATAGGTGGCTCTGCCTTGGGTACAATAGCAGTTAAAAGAGCATTATATCCCTTTTATGGGAGCAATGAAAAAAATTTATATATTATTGATAATATTGATCCCGAAGTTTTTAATGAATTTTTGGAATTTATTGATTTTAAAAAAACTTTTTTTGTCATTATTAGTAAATCAGGTTCAACAGCAGAAACAATCAGTCAGTTTTTAATTATCAGACAGATTTTAATTAAAAAATTTATGAATAAAGGTTATAAAGAGAGGGTTGTTGTAATAACAGACCCTTTTAAAGGCACATTAAGGGAAATTGTCAATAAAGAAGGCTTAACCTCTTTTGATATTCCTGAAAATGTTGGTGGAAGATTTTCAGTTTTAACTCCTGTTGGCCTATTTCCTCTGGCGTTTGTTAATATAGATATTTCTAATTTACTCAACGGTGCCAAAGAATGTTTTTATAAAACCGACAATAGTATTCTACCTGAAAATATTTCATATTTATCAGGGTTAATACATTATTTGGCTTATAAAAACAAAAAATCTATTAATGTCTTAATGCCGTATTCTTCTAAATTATATGATTTTGCAGACTGGTTCAGGCAGTTATGGGCTGAGAGTCTTGGGAAACAAGGTTTTGGGCCCACTCCTGTTAAAGCATTAGGCTCCACGGATCAACATTCTCAATTGCAATTGTATATTGACGGCCCAAAAGATAAATTAATTACTTTTATTAAAGTTAAAAACTTTAATCATGACATGGAGGTACCTCCTCAAGAGATTGATTTAAACTATGAATATTTATTTAATCATAAAATGGGCAATATTATTAACTCCGAAATTGATTCAACAAGGGTTGCACTTGCCAAAAAAGGAGTTTTAAATTATACTATAATTTTGGATAAAATAAATGCTTTTAATTTAGGATGGTTAATTTTTTATTTTGAAGCAATGACTCATTTTACAGGTTACCTTTTTGGAATTAATCCTTTTGATCAGCCTGGTGTTGAATTAAGCAAACAATTTACTTATGGCTTGTTAGGCAGAAACGGATTTGAAAATAAAAAAAGAGAATTTGAAAATTTTTTTTGTAAAAGTTCAAAAAAATTTATTGTTTCAGGAGAAAATTAAATTTATGACTCCTTATAAAATTAAATCAATGGAGGGGATAAGAATGGAATTAACAAAAAGGGTTGAGGGAGATATTTTTATTATTAGTTTCGTAGGTAATCTTATTTTGTCAGATCTTGAAAAAGCCAAAAAATTTGTAAAAGAATGCATTGAACAGGAAGGCTCCACTAAAATTATCTTTGATCTTGAAGGCGTGGATTTCATTGATTCAGCAGGAATAGGTTTCATTATATCAATTTTTAAAACAATTAAATCTAAAAACGGTAATTTTGCAATAGTCTCATTAAAATCAAAACCAAGAGAAGTTTTTAAATTAACAAGACTGGATAAAATCATTCCAATTTATGAAAATGTAGAGATAGCAATGAAAAAACTCTAAAATATAATAAAAGATAAATCCACAATTTGAAAAATTTTTAAATGATTGAGGAGTTGTATGAAAATAGGATTTTTAAATTACGCGTTTAATAGTAGTGAATTTGATGTTATTAATTTGAAAGATTTATCTGAATTAAACAAATGCAATGAAGTCAATTATATTTTTATCTACGAAAAAAATATCAATGCTTTTTCAGAAACATTAAAAAAACTTTTAAGATTTAACTCCTCAATCAAGTTTATTCCCATAATTGATTCAGTTAATTTTAATCTAATTCCCAGCTTGATGTCTGTAGGCGCAATAACCTTTGTTTTACCTCCTTTTGAAGAAAATATTAATAAAAATCTGAAAAATATATTAAAAATAAGTAAAACGCCTGATTTATCTTTGGAAACAAAGAATATTTTTCAAGGGATTGTCGGTGCAAGTAGTAAAATAAAACAAATATTCAAATTAATTAATAAAGTTGCTCAATCTGATTCTACTGTCTTGATTACAGGTGAAAGCGGAACTGGGAAAGAATTGGTTGCAAAAGCTATTTATAAAATGAGTAAAAGAAATAATAAATTATTTATTCCTATTAATTGCGGAGCAATTCCTGAAGATTTAATGGAAAGTGAATTATTCGGCTATCATAAAGGGGCATTTACAGGAGCATCAACAAATAAAATAGGAAAAATTCAGGCTGCGAATGAAGGAACTTTATTCCTTGATGAAATAGGAGAAATGCCAATTAATCTTCAAGTTAAGATTTTAAGATTGCTTCAGGAAAGGGAAGTACAGCCTGTAGGTGCTAACAAACCAGTAAAAGTCGATATTAGGATTATAGCTGCAACAAATAAAAATTTGGAGCAATTGGTTAAAGAAAAAAAATTCAGAGAAGACCTTTTCTACAGATTAAATGTAATACCTATTCATATTCCTCCGTTAAGGGAGCGTAAAGAAGATATTTCTTTACTTGTGGATTACTTTTTTAAAAAATTTATAAAAAAATATGATAAAGAAAATGAATTGGACAATTTTTCAGATGAGGCTGTAATGTTATTGGAAAACTATAGTTGGCCAGGTAATGTCAGAGAGCTTGAAAATGTTATTGAGAGAATAGTTGTGTTAAAAGAAGGTGGCTCTGTTTTACCATATGACCTGCCAAGTAAATTTTTTCAGAGTGAATTTTTAGATGATATAGATATAGCACCTTCAAATGATAAAGAATATCTAAATTCATTAATAAAATTATCAGATGAAGGAATTAATTTAAAAGAAGTTATTGAAAATCTTGAAACAAATTTAATAATGCAGGCTCTGGAAAGAGCTGGTGGAGTCAAAGAAAAAGCAGCAAAACTCCTTAATATTAAAAGAACTACTTTAATAGAAAAATTAAAAAGAAAAAATTTAATGTAATGAAAAAATTATAATTTTAATTTTTAATTTTTGGACTTGGTATTTTTGTTTTTAATTAAAATTATTTTGCTTCCATTTTTTTCAAATTTAACTTCATCCATTATAGTTGTCATTAAGTATATTCCTCTTCCCGACGAATTAAGTATATTCTCCTCATTAACCGGATTATTGATTTGCACATAATCAAATCCCTTACCCATATCTTCTATTGCAACTTTCATTTTTTTATTGGTAATTTTTGCCTCTATTTTAACTTTTTTATTTTTATCAGATTTATTTCCATGAACTATGGCATTTATAACTGCTTCTGTGTAAACTAATCTTAAATTACTCTCCAAATCTTTGCTTTTTATAAAACCTGCAAGTTTAGCTGTATTCAATATCTGCATAATAGCTTCATTGACTAGATTTACGTCACTGGGAATTTTCAAAAATATTTTATGCTTGCAATACTTAACAATTTCCTCACTGGATTTCATTATTTTAGAAGTATCCATAGCTTTCATAAAAACATGCAATATCTCATTATCACTACTATCTTTATGTATTATGTCATAGATACCATCTCTAAAGGCTTTTCTTAATTTATTTATATTGACATTATTAACAATTGATATAAAAATATTGTTCATATTGTTTTCTTTGATATTTTTATGGAGTTTGTGCCAGTCGTTATAAATTGAATCATCTATGACTATAATATCATAATGTTTTTCTAAAACATCTCTCATCTTGACATCGTTCACAACATCGAGCTGACACATATTGTCTTTTTTAATAAAATCAAGGATTTTTTCTATAAACTTTTTTTTGTCTGATGCAATAAGGCATCTTATTTTCACTGTCATATTCCTACAAAAATTTATTAAAAAACTCTTTCCTTAAAACAACTCTATTTTATCTGCCTGTTTGACCATTAAGTAAAGACACGATTTTTATATGTTGACTATCTTTCATTAACTGAAATGGCTGAAAATATATCCTTTCTAATAATCATATCTTTATTGGGAAAGTTGTCATAACTTACTTATTATTTTGAAAATTTAACTTAAAACTTTATTTATGGATTTATAAGCAATTTCTATCATAAAATCAATTTCCTGTTCATTAATAACATACGGCGGCATAAAATAAATCACATCACCTAATGGTCTTAAAAGAACTCCTTGAGAAACAGATTCTTTATAAACCTGAAAACCTATACGTTTTTCCCATGGGAAACGGGTCTTCGTCTCTTTGTCCTTAACTATTTCAATGGCAGCTATCATGCCAATCTGTCTTATTTCCCCAATATTAGGATGATTGTGAAATGTCTCTACTAATTTATTATATATTTTCTCTTTTTTTTCAAGGTTTTTATCAATAATTTTTTCCTGTTCAAAAATATTTAAAGTTTCAACAGCTGCTGAACATGCCAAAGCATTTCCAGTATAGCTGTGGCTGTGTAAAAAAGCTTTCATTTTAATATAATCATCATAAAATGCATTATAAACACTTTCTGTAGTTAAAACTACTGAAAGAGGCAGATAGCCAGCAGTAATCCCTTTTGAAAGGCATATTATGTCAGGTTTTATACCTGCATGCTCAAATGCAAACATTTTACCTGTTCTGCCAAAGCCAACTGCAATTTCATCAGCTATTAGATGAACATTGAATTCTTTGCAAATAACCGCAAGTTTTTTAAGGTATTTTTCAGAATAAATATTCATGGCATTTGCACATTGCACCATTGGCTCAATAATTACCGCAATAACTTCTTCATGATGAGCTTCTATTGCTTTTTCAATATATTCAAAACATTCGGCATTACAAGATTCTCTCTTTAATTTATAAGGGCATATAAAACATTCAGGCCCTTTTACTTTTATGCAATCAAGTAAAATCGGATTATATATCTGTTTGTAAAGGCCTATCCCCCCAACAGACAATGCACCAATGGTCTCTCCATGGTATGCACCTTCAATAGATATAAATCTGGTTTTATTTTTAAAGCCTGTTTGCTGGAAATATTGAAAACTCATTTTTAATGCCACTTCCACAGCACTTGAGCCATTATCTGCAAAAAATATTTTGCTAATATTATCAGGCATAATTTTCATTAATTTTTCTGTTAAAATTGCTGCTGGCTCATGTGTAAAACCTGCAAAAATAACATGCTCCAATGTATCCAGCTGTTTTTTTATTGCATTATTAATTCTTTCATTACAGTGTCCGAAAATATTAACCCACCAGGATGATATTGCATCTAAAAGTTTATTTCCATATATATCGTAAAGATATACTCCTTTACCTTTTGTTATGGGAATAATGGGAAATTTCTCATGATCCTTCATTTGAGTACATGGATGCCATATATATTGTTTATCTATCTCTGCAAAATTCATAATATTCAATAACCTTTTATTTAATATGATGGGATTTTAAATATTTCACACCCTGCAGGCGCTTTAAAATCAAAGAAATTATCTTTAAATTCTATATTTTTAAAAGTTCTCTTGAGTATCAGCTTTGCAATATCTCCTGAAAGATAAAAAATATATGATTTCATAATATTATAATTACTTTTGGCAACTGTGAGTATAATTTTTTCAAATAATGTATTTGGTTTTTTCGGAATAAGCTGAAGATAAAAAAAATCCTGATTATCCTCTCCTTTAACAAGTTTTATATTAAACTGTTGCTCAACTTTTTTAAAACCGTCAAGAAGCATGAATATAAGATTTTTTTCTTTATTGTTTTTACTTAAAACTCCCACATTTACCTGATTATCTTTCGGATAGTAGTACCAGATTTTTTCACCGTTACTTACAATAAGTTGTGGTTCGGGAAAATTATAGTCCCATTTCATCTTGTCAGGTTTTTTTAAATATAAAGTACCGTGAAACTCCTGCACCACATTAACTGATTTAAAAAAAGAAATCTGCTTAAAATCAGCTTTAAAACTTGTAACACTATCATAATTTGAATGTAATTTTTCAATAATTAAAGTTAAAGTATTATCTGTGGAAAATGCTTCCTGAGTAAAAAACAAACAAAAAATATACATTAAAACAATATAACTGAATTTTTTCATTTTTATTCCCATTCTATTGTAGCAGGTGGCTTTGATGATATATCATAAACGACTCTGTTTACTCCCCGTATTTCATTAATAATCCTGTTTGAAATTTTCCCAAGTAGTTCATATGGCAATTTAACCCAATCTGCAGTCATGCCGTCAACACTGTTTACAGCTCTAATAGCAATGACATTTTCATATGTCCTTTCATCTCCCATTACACCAACAGTTTTTACAGGAAGAAGCACTCCGAAACTTTGCCATATTTCCCTGTATAGCCCTGCATCTTTAATTTCACTTAAAATAATATCATCAGCTTCTCTTAATATATCCAATCTTTCTTTTGTAACCTCTCCTATTATTCTAATCGCAAGTCCTGGGCCAGGAAAAGGCTGTCTGTATATAATCTCTTCAGGCATTCCTAATTCAAGACCGAGAGCCCTAACTTCATCTTTAAACAATTCTCTTAATGGCTCAATTAATTTCAGATTCATTTTTTCAGGCAATCCGCCAACATTGTGGTGGCTTTTTATAGTAGCAGAAGGTCCTTTAAATGAGACACTCTCAATTACATCAGGATATAAGGTGCCTTGTGCAAGGAATTTGACATTGCCTAATTTTTTTGCTTCTTTCTCAAATATTTCAATAAATGTATTTCCTATTATTTTTCTTTTCTGTTCAGGATCAGTTACTCCTTTTAATTTTTCTAAAAATATATTTTCCGCATCTACATAAAGTAGATTGATTTTAAAATTGTCTTTGAAAATTTTTTTAACTTTCTCTGATTCATTCTTCCTTAAAACACCGTTGTTAACAAATATGCATGTTAATTGTTCACCAATTGCTTTATGAATAAGAACTGCCACCACAGAAGAATCTACCCCGCCACTTAATCCACAGATAACTTTTTCAGTTTTTACCATATTTTTTATATTTTCAACAGTTTCATTTAAAAAAGAACCTATATTCCAATTAGGCAAACATTGACAGATTTCAAAGCAGAAATTTTTTAAAATATCTTTCCCGTAATTTGTATGAACAACTTCAGGGTGAAACTGTACTCCCCAAATTTTACTTTTTAAATTTCTAATTGCTGCAAATGAAGAGTTATCAGTATAAGCAACAATCTCAAAACCTTTAGGTAATTTATTTATTTTATCACCGTGACTCATCCAAACCTGGAAAGAATCTGGCAAATTTTTAAATAACAAATCCTTATTTTTTATATTTAAAATGGCAAAACCATATTCATGTTTATTTGATTTCTCAACTCCTCCCTGAAAAAGAAAACTAATTAACTGAATACCATAACAAATTCCCAAAACAGGAACATTAAGTTGAAAAATCTCTTTTGATATGACAGGTGCATTCTTTTCATAAACACTTGAAGGGCCGCCTGACAATATAATGCCCTTAGGAGAAAATTCTTTTATTTTTTCAATTGTAACATTGTAAGGAAAAATTTCAGAATAAACGTTTAATTCTCTGATTCTTCTTGCAATTAACTGAGTATATTGAGAACCAAAATCTAAAATTAATATTTTATCAAAATCCATTAAAATCCTCCGCAGCTTACCTGATTAATTCTATCATTTCTTTCACAGCTTCCTTAAAACCAACAATAACAGCCCTGGCAACTATACTATGCCCTATGTTTAATTCGTTCATACCTGGCAACTTCGCAACAGGAGTAACATTTCTATAGTTTAGCCCATGTCCTGCATTTAAGCCTAATCCTATATTCAAGGTGTATTGAGCTGCTTTTTTTAAAATCTCAAATTCAGACTTCTCTATTTCTTCTGTTTTTGCGTCAGCATATTTACCAGTATGCAATTCCACAAAATCAGCACCTGATTCTTTGCTAGCCTTAATCTGCTCAAGGTCAGGATCAATAAATAAACTTACAACTATACTATTTTGATGAAAAATCTTAATGTAATCCTTAATATTATCAATAAACTTTACAACATCAAGACCACCTTCTGTAGTAAGTTCTTCCCTTCTTTCCGGCACAAGGCAAACCGAATAAGGTTTTACTTTAAGTGCAACATCCAAAACATTTTCAAACAATCCCATCTCCAAGTTAAGTTTTGTTTTAATAATTTGGTTTAATAGAATAACGTCTCTATCCTGAATATGCCTTCTATCTTCCCGTAAATGAACTGTTATACAGGAAGCACCTGCTTCTTCTGCTATTAAAGCTGCATATATTGGCTCAGGCTCATTAATACCTCTAGCCTGCCTAACTGTTGCCACATGATCAACATTTACTCCCAATTTAGCCATTGCATTCTCCTGGTTAGTTCAATCTTGGATTGTAATAATGTTTTTAAATAACTGTTAA
Organism: uncultured bacterium; assembly: GCA_964492825.1. Taxonomy (GTDB): domain Bacteria; phylum DYJV01; class DYJV01; order DYJV01; family DYJV01; genus CAZBLP01. Next base: position 6,324 of record CAZBLP010000023.1, on the reverse strand, counting down.
AACATTAAATTTGAATATATAATAACAAATAGATTATATTTGTTCAACAAGTTTTTTGCGCTATTATTTGACATAAGAAAATTTTTATTATAACCAAATTTAACTAATTCATACAATAACAATGAGGAGATTTTGAATTATAGAAGTTTATCCGTCAGGTTTATTAATTTATCAATCATCTCGCTAATTATATTTTTATCTTTCAAGTATATTTATCAGATTTCAAATGAACTATCTTGTGAGAAAATAATCGCAGCTTATAATATGATTGAGCTTAATTACATTTTATGTGCACTGGGACTTACAGTTTTAAACTATCTTATTATTACTTTTTATGATATTTCCGTTGCTTCACAATTAAAACTTCAAATTTCTTTTAAACATCTCTCTTTTGTTTCTTTAATTACTTTTATTATAAACAACAATCTTGGATTTGGAGCTTTTTTAGGCGGAATTTTAAGATTTAGATTTTTTTCAAGAATGAATATTAAAATAAAAGATATAGGGAAATACCTTGTTATTTTGTCATGGGTATATTGGGTGGGTTTGATTTTTCTGGTCTTTATTACTTTTCTTTTTGTAGAGCCTCAATATGTTATGGAACTACCTTTTGGCAAAATAAAAATAACAGGTTCTGAAATAGGTTTGCTCTCATTGGTGCTGTTAATAAGTTTTTTTTCATTGTCAGTTATTAAAGATATATTTAATTTAAATTGGAAAATTTTATTTCCTATAGCAAGTTTTAAACGATTAATAATTATTACCTTAATATCTACTTTGGATTGGTTAATCTTATCATTTATATTTTTCTTTCTTTTGCCTAACGGAAATTTATCTTTTGAAAACTTTTTTCCGATTTTTCTTGTAGCACAAATCGGAGCTGTTACAAGTCATGTACCTGCTGGTATAGGCATATTTGATTCAATTATAATTTATTATTTAAAAGATTTTTTCAATGTGAATACATTGGTTTTATCATTGATTTTATATAGATTTATTTATTTTTTACTGCCTATGATATTAGCTGTTTTTATGTTTTTAATATATGAGAATAAAATCATTAAAAAAATCAACAAATTTTAATTTCAATTGCCTTTGTCGGACATATCTTTACACAGTTAAAACATCTAATACAATTGTTATTTTCCGGTATTTCATTTAAATTCAGACACATAGGGCAAACTACTTCACATTCAAAACAATTAATACATTTTGACTCGTCCTTTTTTAACCTTAAAAAAGAAAACCTGTTAAATATTGAATATATAGCTCCTAAAGGGCAGAAATATCTGCAAAAAGGTCTTTTGGTAATCATAAATAAAAACAAAAATATTAATAAAATAAAAAGTTTCCAATAGTATAAATTGCCAATTAATTTTTTTAACTGAGGCATTAATAGTGGTAATGTTAGGCCAGCTTCAAGTGTACCTGCTGGACAAAAATATTTGCAAAATATTGTGGAACCATAACCAAATTGATCTGTTAGAAATATTGGAAGCAGAATTACCAAAAAAATTAATATAAAATACTTCAAATATGTAAGATATGGTATTTGTAATTTAAATTTTTTAAATGGAATTTTGTATAAAGCTTCCTGTAGCAAGCCAAATGGACATGCCCATGCACAAATAATTCTTCCAAGCAACATACCAATAAAACCTAAAAAGCCTATAACAAATATCCCCAAATAATATTTACCAAGAGACAAACCAACTTTTAAATTTATAAGAAAATTTTGGATTGCTCCTATTGGACATGCAAATAAACTTGCAGGACATGAGTAGCAATTTAAACCTGGACAACAAATATACTTTAAATTTCCCTGGTAAATTTTTTTTGTAAAGGGAAAAATCAGATAAAAATTATTTAACAGAGCAAATAAAATCTGAAATATTTTTCTTTTCATTAACTCTATCCAATACCTATGCAACTTAAGCAAACAGAAACAGCTTTTTTAAAAATTATGCTGTTTTCACCGATTAAAATACCTGCAATCATTAAACATAGGAAAAATAATAAAAAAATATATTTAACTTTTTTCATTATCTAAAACCTCTACTTTTAATCTTTTAATTGTTCTTTTTTCAATTTTTAAAGCAGTAAATTTAAAATTTTTATAAAAAGTTACCTCGTGTGCTTCTGGAATCTTCCCTATGCTTGCAATAAAAAAACCTGCTAATGTTGACTCGTCTTCATGAGGTAAATCAACGGAAAAAATTTCATTAAATTTTTTAATGGAGAAATCTCCGTCTAAAATATATGTGGAATTGTTAATTTTTATGAATTTTTCATTTTCAGTATCAAATTCGTCCTGAATTTCTCCCACAATTTCTTCCAAAATATCCTCTAATGTAACTATTCCTTCAAAACCTCCGTATTCATCAACAACAATTGCCATATGAATTTTATTTTGTTTCATTTTTTTTAATAAAAACTCTATTTTAGTGAACTCAGAAGTATAAAAAACTTTTTGTAAATTTTTGGAAATATCATCCTTTGTAATATGTTTTTCAGTTGTCAATAAATTTAAAAAAGTTTTAGAATGAAGAATTCCTATTATATTGTCAATATTTTCCCTGTACACAGGGTATCTTGAATAATTATTTTTATTCATAATGTTTATAATTTCATCAATGGTAATATCTATATTAATCATTACAATATCAATTCTCGGTATCATTACATCTTTCACAATTAACTCACTGAATTCTAAAAGATTGTGGAGCATTTCCCTTTTGTCTTTATCCAAAAATCCACTTTTTTCTCCTGTCAAAATAAGTGTTTTTAATTCATCTTTTGAAATATAAATCTTGTCCTTAATAGATTCAACTGAAAAAATTTTTAAAAGAAAAGTTGAAAAAAAAGTTGTAATAAATAAAAAAGGTTTAAAAATAGTTATAATTGCTTCAATAATATTAACTGCAAAAAAAGATACTTTTTCCGGATAAGTTGAAGAATAAACTTTAGGTGTAATTTCAGCAAAAATTAATAAAACAAATGTCATAATAATTGTAGAATAAACAATACCTGAATTACCAAAATATTTCAGAAAAAGATAGGTTGAAATAGAAGAAGCTGTGACATTAACAAGGTTATTGCCAAGTAGAATTGCACCAATTAAAGATTCCTTATCATCTAAAAGTTTTTTTATTTTTACTGCTTTTTTAACTTTTTCTCTTACCAGATGAATTAATTTGAATTTATTAAGAGCAAAAAAAGATGTTTCAGAGCCTGAAAAAAATGCAGAAAGAAATATCAAAACAATCAATAAAATTAGCAAACATAAATCAATAAGTGATGAATCATCCATATGTTTCTATTATTAAATTTATTTTTTAAAGTCAATATATATTGAATAAGAATTGATTTTCTGATAAAAAGTACTCATGGATATTGTTATTTCAATGGTTATATATAATAACAGCTTTCAAGAAATCGAGAAGTGTTTAGAGGAATTAAACAAAATAAAATTGGATAAAACCATCTGTATTGTTGACAACAGTGATAAAACATCTTTACACAAGCCTGATTTGAATAAATATAATATTAAATATTATAAAATGAATAAAAATCTCGGTTTTGGAAAAGCTCATAATTTTATTTTTAAAAAATATCTTGATTTAACAAATGTTTTTTTTATTATTAACCCTGATATCTTCATTTCAGCAACAGACATTGAAAAAGGCTATCAAGTAATTAATGAAAATAAAAATATAGCCATATTGGCACCAAAGGTTATACAGGATAATATTGGTGTAAAAGAAGGGTATCATTTATCTTCCACCTGCCATTTGCTACCAACACCTTTTAATCTTTTTGCAAAAAGGTTTTTCCCAAAATTTTTTAAAAGTTCAATTGATCAATACAACCTTGAATTCATGGATAAAGAAAAGGTTCAATTTATACCTAATTTATCAGGATGCTGTTTGTTCATAAAAGCTGATTGCTTAAAAAAAATCGGTTTTTTTGATTATAGGTTCTTTTTGTATATGGAAGATGTTGACTTTGTTAGAAGAATGGCAAAATATTTTGACACGCTATATTATCCTGAAATAACAGCAGTTCATAGCAGAGGCAGCCTGTCTTACAAAAAAATTAAATACTTGTTAATTCATATAAGTTCTGCTATTAAATATTTTAATAAATGGGGTTGGGTAATTGATAATGAAAGAAAAGAAATCAATAATCATACTCTAAAATTAATTAATCATTTTTATATTAATAAAAAAAAATAAAGGAGGCAGCTTATGAAGAAATACCTTTTTTTAGCTGTTATATTGATTTTCTTTGCTACAAATTTGTTTTCAGGAGTAATAGCCACATATTCTATTAACAATAAAACTTATCATTTTACTGATAAAGATTTAAATTCATATTTAAAAGATATTCCTGCTCAATTCAGAAAATTTATACTGAGAAATAAGCATAAATTTGTTGAAGATGTTCTTATACAAAAATTTGCTGCAATTGAGGCCAAAAAACTTAAATTGGACAAGAGCCCTGAATTCCAAAAAGATATGCAAATTCAAGTTAACAGAATTTTGTATAAATATTATATGAAAAAAAAATTAAATGATGTCAAAATCTCAGATAAAGAAATAAAAGATTATTATGAAAATAATAAATCTCATTTTATTGAAAAAAAGAAATTTAAATATTCCCAGTTAGAGGTTAAAAGCAAAAAAGAAGCTGAAAAAGTTTTCAATGAAATAAAAAATGGGAAAAAATTTGAATCATTGCTTAAAAAATATCAAAAAAATCCTTTTGCTGCTTTGTTTCAAAATAATTACAAATTAGCTGACAAAATACCTCAAAAATTCAGAACTATTCTTAATAAACTAAATAAGGGCGAAGTATCACAGCCTTTTCAACATAAAGGCAAATATTACATCTTGAAACTAATAGATGAAAAACAACCTAAAGTTTTTTCATTTGACCAGGTAAAAGAAAAAATAAGAAAAATTTTAGTTAATAAGAAATCTAACGAGATTAAGAAAAGCATAAAAAATAAATTATTGAAAAAATATAATATAAAATTCACAGATAAGAGGTAATAAAATACTTTATTTTTACCTAATTACCATTACAGGTTTTGTTACGCTTATTTTAACTCCTTTATTGATTTCAGCTGCAAATTATTTGAATCTATTTGATTATCCGGATTCTAAAAGGAAAATTCATAATAGGCCAATCCCTTTTGTAGGGGGATTGGCTATTTTTATGGTAACATCCTTAATTCCCTATTTGATTATAAAAAATCCGTTTGTTAACATGGTTATTTTTTATGGTTTTTTTATTTTTATTCTTGGTTTAATTGATGATATTTTTGGTTTAAATGCAATAGTTAAATTAATTTTTCAAATTTTAATAGTTTTCTTTTTTGTAAAAGAATTACCACAGGAGTATTGGATAAATTTTTTTGTTTCTAAAAATCTGAACCTTTTCAGCACTCTTTTCTGGATGATATTTGTAATTAATTCTATTAATCTAATAGATGGAGTTGACGGCTTGGCTGCAGGATTAAGCTTCATAGTATTTACAAGTATATTAAGTGTAGCAATTCAAAATTCTTACAAAGAGCTTATTCTTTATTGTATAGTTGTAAGTGCAAATTTGGCAGCATTTCTGAGGTTTAACATACCACCTGCTAAAATTTTTCTTGGAGACAGCGGCAGTCTTTATCTGGGATTTATAATTTCTGCAATGAGTTTACTGATATATTCAAAAACCGTTGTGTCATTTTCTTTTCTAATGCCTGTACTTTTTCTAATAATACCACTGTTAGATGTTATCAGAGTAGCTTTTAAAAGGGCAAAAAACAAAAAAAATATTTTTAAAGCAGATAAAGAGCATATCCACCACAAATTAATGGACATGGGCTTCACTGACAGACAGATACTCATTTTGTTATATTTTATTGCATGTATAATTTCCATTACTACATTAAAAAATTATATGTCTAATTTAAAAATAATAGCCCTTGTTATAATTATTGCCATTTATGGAATGTTGCTTTTAATTAAATTGCTGCAACCTTTTGATTTTAAAAAGAAATTAAAAAGGACAAATTATCTTATAAGAAGATTCATCAGAAAACTTGTTCAAGGAAAGGAAAATTACCAGACAAAAAGCAGGTCTCTTTTAATAATCAACATTATAACAATAATGTCAATTATATTTTTATATATTTTGTTCTATAAAACAGAAAACTGGAATATTGACAAATCTTTAATTTTTATTTTACTGATTTTAATAGTATTAACCAATCAAATGTTTATCAACAAAGATGATACAGCTAAAATTTTCTCCAATTTTATAATGTTT
>CAZBLP010000022.1:0-31007 GCA_964492825.1 uncultured bacterium | reverse complement strand
TTGCCGAAGTGGCGGAACTGGCAGACGCGCAGGATTCAGGATCCTGTGGGAGTATTCCTGTAGGGGTTCAAGTCCCCTCTTCGGCACTCCTTGAAAATCAATGTTTTAAAGATTTTAAATAAGATTTTGAGCTGTTATTTATCAATTCACTTAATCAACCAATGAAAATAAATTTAAATATATGCTTCATGAATTATTTTGTTGCAATATAAATCTTGACCAATCCAAAATTTAACGATTTAATTTCAATTATTTTAAAACCAACTGATTCTATCTCTTTTTTAAAACATATAGTATCCGGAAAATTTTTAACTGAGTTTGGCAAATATTCATAAGCTTCCTTGTTTGAAAACAATCCTCCTATGAAAGGCAGTATTTTGCTAAAATAAAATTTCATAAAAAAATTTTCAGGCATGGAAAACTCTAAGATTATAAGATAACCCTCTTTTTTAATAACATTATAGAACTCTTTTAATGCAGTTATCCTCAATGGTATGTTTCTAATACCAAAAGCAATGGTAAGAGCATCAAAATTATCATGCTTAAAAGGAAGTTTTGTGGCATCACCAGTGACAAATATTTGATTTTCATATTTTTTTTTCGCTATTTCAACCATTTCAAAACAAAAATCAACGCCTAATACCGGTTTACCAATCTTTTTTGAGATTTCTTCTGTAAGATCTCCTGTTCCGCAGGCTACATCCAGAACTTTCTCAAATCCTTTATCTCTGATAATTAAAGACACTTTTTTACGCCAAAGATTGTCTATTCCCAATGATAAAAAATGATTTAAAAAATCATAATCTTTTGAAATTTTGGAAAACATTTTTTTTATTTTTTCAGAATCATTCATCCTTTATACCTTATAACATAGGAGTGCTTCATATTCCTTAATATGATTATAAAATTCATCTATAATCTCGTGAAGCTCTATTTGATGTGTCTTTGATTTTAGCACAAACTCTATTATCTTATCTCTTTTTAAAGGAATTATATCCATAAGATGTTTTCTAACAGTTTCAAAACATGCATATTTTGCAGCTTCTTCAAGCATAATAAAATTAATAGTGTATTCTGAATGGCCTTTAAGTTTAATCTCCCTCGGTGAAAAGCTTTCTTTCTCGTCAATCAAGATATTGGAAAAATTATCAGGAATTTTATAAGTTGACGAATGTTCTGCAAAAAATATTGCATCGGTTTTTTCAGATGCAATATTAATAAATTCCAAAGCTTCAATGTTAATATTGGTTCTTTTTGGAAGATAGTCTACATTAATTTGGTAAAAGTTACCGAATTCCATTGTTGATACATCAACAAGCGTTTTAAAATCTCCTATAACTTCATTTAAAATTATAATATCAGCTTTTTCCCTGAAATTTTTAATAAAATTTGTTGCATCACTGTTTACAAATTCAATATTTTTATATTCTGAAAGGGTCTGTTTCTGTTTCTGCAAAAATTTTTCACTAATATCCACCATAATTACTTTTTCAGGTTTTACAAATTGGAGTAAGTTTTTCATGAAATTTCCGTAACCGCCGCCAATTTCCACTATTACATCAAATTTTTTCAGGTATTTTTGCAAAAATTGAAATATAAATTCACTGTATGTTTTTCTCTCATTTAATAATGGGATATATGGTGATTCCAAATCTGACAAAGATTCGGAAATAGTGAATTCAAAAAAAAGATCCGGATTCTTTTTGTAATAACCGGAAGGATCGTTAATTATGCTCAATACTGCCCCGCAAGAAAAATTTATTTTCCATTTTCACCGAATCTATAATTCCTTTTTAATTAAATTTCATTTCCTAATGTTTAAAAGATCTTTCTCCTGTAAACACCATGGTTACCTGAGGGTTTGCCTCATTACATGCTTCTATTGCCTCAAAATCTCTCTCAGAACCGCCTGGCTGAACAATCGCTCTAATACCCTGGGTTATACCTACATCCACACCGTCTCTAAATGGGAAAAATGCATCTGAAACCATTGTACTGCCAATAAGGCCGCCTTTTTCCTCTTTAACCTGCTCATCTATTTCTGTTTTTAATTTTTCAGGTTTCAAACCTTTTTTAATTTCCAGTTCAAGATTTTTATACGGTATTTTATACTTTTCCCAGCAAATTCTATCTGAATACTTGGTATAAGCTTTAAATACCGCAATTTCCGCAACACCTACCCTATCCTGCTCACCTGTACCTATACCGACAGTAGTACCGTTTTTAACGTATAATACAGAATTTGAAGTAACTCCCTGCTCTACCCACCATCCAAAAAGCATATCATTGTACTCATCTTCTGTAGGCTGTCTTTCGATTTTATATTCTTTACCCTTATAAACACAAGTTGCAGGTAAAAAATCATCTTTGGTTTCAATTTTATTTAACTGTGACTGTTGAAGAATAAATCCACCGTCAATCAGAGACTTAAAATCTATAAACCTGTAATATCTGTATTTTTCAAGATTATCAATTTTCTCCATTTTTACAATTCTCAGATTTTTTCTCTGTTTTAGAATCTCAACAGTTCCATCTTCATATTCAGGAGCCACAACAACTTCAAGGTAATTTTCAGACACAAGCTCCGCTGTTTCTCTGTCAATGGCTCTGTTAAAAACAGCGCATCCGCCAAAGGCAGCTATTCTGTCAGCCATATTTGCCTTGTTGTAAGCTTCAGCAATACTTTCTCCAAAAGAAACACCGCAAGGATTGTTATGCTTTACAATAACAGCTGCTGGTTTTTTATATAAAAATTTTAAAATATTCAATCCTGCATCTATATCTGTAAGATTAATTTTGCCCGGATGTTTTCCAAATTGTAAAAAATTTTCTTCAGTTAATGAACTTACAAGTCCTTTTCCCGGGTCAATATATTTACATTCAGCAATTGTAAGATTACCATTAACAAGTTCATACAGAGCAGCCTGCTGACCAGGATTTTCTCCATATCTAAGACCTTTTTCAATTAAAACATCTTGCTTTTCATCATATATTTTCCATGTTCTTTTTCTGTAAATCAATGTGGAGTCACCAATTTTAATTTCTATTTTCTCTGGAAAATTATCATCCATAACTGTTTTATATTTTTGTTTCAAATCCATTTTATTCTCCTTTTTGTTCAAATCTGAATAATTTGCCGCCTATTAAGTGAACATGAAGATGGTATATTACCTGCCCACCCTCTTCATTTACATTTACAAGAACCCTGTAACCGGAATCAGCTACATTGAAATCTTTGGCAATTTTCTGAACAGTTTTAATTATCTTGTTGTAAATCGGGAAATCATCCTCAGTTATATCATTAAAGGTCGGGATATGTTTTTTGGGAACAATTAAAATATGAACAGGTGCTTTGGGATTAATATCTTTAAAAGCTATCAGGTCATCATCTTCATATACAATATCAGCAGGTATTTCTTTATTTATGATTTTACAAAAGATACAATCGTTCATTTTTACCTCCGTTAAATTTGGATTTGTGGATTTATACAATATTCCCGTTAAAATTTCAATGTTTTTTGCAATATATAGAAATTCGAATTTTATATTTCAACCTAAAAGCCGTATTAGGCTGTAGCCATAAGATTCATCTAATCAGTTACAATTTCTATTACAAAAAACTAACATATTTGTTTAATAAAATATCCAACAAACTTCAAACTGCTATTCCTGTCGAGTTCGGCTTATTTTAATAAACTTTTTTGAAGAAAAATAACTTGACAAAAAAAAATTTTTATTTTAAATAAAATCATGTTTGAAATAAAAAATTACGCTAATCCGTTTCATTTGGGCATATTCCTTGATTATATTTTAAGACATAAAATTGTTACAGGTGAACTGCCATTTGATTATAAATTGCCTGGCATTAAAAATTTAGCACAAAATTTCCATTTTAGCGAAAGAATAGCTATTGAAGCATACAATAGATTGTCAAATGCAGGATACATAAAAACAGTAAAAAAAGGCGGCACTAAAGTATGTTTTTCATCAGACATAAAATCAAGAGAAGTTTACAGTAAAAATTTTGTTCTTTTTCAAAATATAATTTCTACTCTTTATAGTTACGGTTTTAACAAAGACGATATTTTCTCCTGTTTTTTCAATGCATTGGAATCATCATTTTTCACTGCATCTGACTTCTTATACATAGAAGATAATGTTTTAGACCTGCTCCAAGGCAAAGAGGAGCTGGAGCAACTGCTTGGTATAAAAGTTAATTGCTCATTAATTGAGTTATTAAAAAAAGAATCAGACTATAGAAATATCCTTGTAATTACTTCATTTAAAAATTATTATAAGTTACAGGCCATTAATGCCAAATTAAACATTATTCCTCTCAGAACAACTCCCAATCTTTCAGAGTTGATTAACTTTAATAAAATTCCTACTTATGCAAGGATTTTATATGTAACTTCATCATTGGAAGATAAAAGGTTAATAACAGAAAAATTTGGATACTTAGCCAAAACTTTCAAGAATTTTAAAATAATTAAAGCAGACGAATTTTCAAAAAATAGCAAACCAGACATTTTAATCACCACTAAAAGGGTTTTGAATCTACTAAATATAGACAGCAATATTCAATTATATATTTTAAAAAAATTTTACGACGAAGATGGAATAAATCTGATAAAAAGCAAAATAAAGGAGAAATAAATGATTATTATTGGTGTTGACACAGGTGGAACTTTTACGGATTTTGTCTATATTGAAGGAGATGAAATCAAAATATACAAAAGATTGTCCACTCCTGCAAACCCAGCTGAAGCTGTTCTTGACGGAATCAATAAAATTTCTTCAGATGACAAAAACATTATACATGGCTCCACTGTTGCAACCAATGCAATTCTTGAAAGAAAAGGTGTGAAAACAGCTCTTATAGTTAATAAAGGTTTTGAAGATATTATTGAAATAGGGAGACAAAACAGAGAAGAGCTTTATAATTTAAGTTATCAAAGGCCAAAACAGGTTGTACCTGAAGAATTGAGATTTGGCATAAAAGGAAGGCTTCTCTATGATGGCACTATAATTGAAGATTGTGACGAAAATGAAATAGATGAAATCATTCAACATATCAAGGAATTAGATATTGAGTCCCTTGCAGTTTCTCTGCTATTCTCCTATGTTGACAATTCTCATGAAAAGGTTGTTGAAAAAATAGCAAACAAATACAACATCCCGGTTTCCTGCTCTTACAAAGTTCTCCCGGAATTTAGAGAATTTGAACGTACTTCCACCACAGTGTTAAATTCTTATGTTTCTCCTATTATGCACAGGTATATTAATTTTTTACAGAATAATCTCAATAAAAAAGATATTTTAAGAATCATGCAGTCAAATGGCGGAAGTATATCAGCAGAAACAGCTATGGTAGAATCAATAAGAACTATTTTATCAGGTCCTGCTGGTGGAGCTGTTGGTGCACTTGAAATCGGCAAATTAGCGGGCTTTGATAAATTAATTACTTTTGATATGGGTGGCACATCTACTGATGTTTCTCTTATTGATGGAAAACTTTCCTATACTTATGAATCAAAAATATCAGGAATGCCAATTAAAGTCCCCATGATAGACATACATACCGTAGGTGCAGGTGGAGGTTCCATTGCTTATCTTGACGAAGGCGGAGCTCTTAAAGTAGGACCGGAAAGCGCAGGTGCTGATCCTGGCCCAATATGTTATGGTAAAGGCAGTAAAATTACAGTTACAGATGCTAATCTATATTTGGGACGACTAATCCCGGAATTTTTCCTTGGCGGAAATATGAAGTTATCCATTGATAAAATCAATTCATATTTTGATAATCTTGCAGAAAAAGCTAAAATGACACCTGTTGAGCTTGCAAAAGGGATTTTGGAAATAGCAAATGTTAATATGGAAAGGGCAATTAGAGTTATTTCTGTTGAAAAAGGTTTTAATCCCGCTGAATTCACCCTTTTCTCTTTTGGCGGAGCAGGCGGAATGCACGCTGCTTTTTTAGCTGAAAACTTATCAATTAACAATGTTTTTATTCCTAAGAATCCCGGGATTTTATCTGCATTTGGTATGCTAATGGCTGATATTATTAAAGATTATTCACTTACAATTATGATTGACGAAGCTAATGCCAGTTATTCTGACATTGAAAATAGATTTGAACCTCTTTTAAAAAAGGCAGCTAATGACATGAAAACAGAGGGAGTTAATGAGGATTCTCTCAACTTCGAATATTATATAGACATGAGATACAAAGGACAGTCCCATGAAATAACAATCCCTTTTAATAAAAATTTTGTTGAAACTTTTCATGAATTCCATGACCGAAACTTCGGTTATAAGAATATAAAAAAATCCACTGAAATAGTTAATATAAGATTAAAAGCAGTTGGAGCATTGAAAAAACCTGTTATTAAAAAATATGAATTGAATGGGAAAAATTTGGCAGAAGACGCTATTATTGCAGAAAAAGACGTTATTTTCAATGATGTTTCTCCAGTTAAAACAAAAATTATTAACAGAGATAATTTAAAGCCAGGTAATATATTTTCAGGCCCTGCAATAGTTGTGGAATATACTTCCACAATTGTAATTCCACCTGTTTGGAATGCAAAGGTGGACGAATACGAAAATATTATTTTAGAATATAAAAAGATTTAGATATTAGTTGTAATTACGTAATTTACAGTTAGTTGTAGTTATATTGACTATAAACTGCAGATTTTATTGAACCTTGAACTAATAAGGAGGAAAATTCTTTATGGACGTAAATCCTATATTATTGGAAGTTTTTAAAAACAGATTTATATCAATTTCAGAAGAGATGGGAGTTACACTTGTTAGAACAGCATATTCTCCGAATATAAAAGAACGTCGTGATTCTTCTTGTGCAATCTTCAATGCAAGTGGAGAAATGATTGAGCAGGCAGCCCACATTCCCGTTCATCTCGGTTCTATGCCTCTTTCAGTTAAATCAGCAATTAGCGAAATGGAACTTAATGATGGAGATATGGTTATATTGAACGATCCATACAAAGGCGGTACTCATTTACCTGATGTTACAATTGTAGCTCCTGTTTATCATAATTCGGAAAAACCTCTTTTTTACGTTGCCAACAGAGCTCACCATGCGGATATTGGAGGAATGACACCAGGTTCTATGCCATTGTCAACTTCTCTTTTTCAGGAAGGTATTATTATTCCGCCTTTAAAATTTGTAGAAAACGGTAAAATCGATACAAAAATCATGAAATTTCTCTTAAACAATGTAAGAACTCCTTATGAACGAGAGGGAGATTTTGCTGCACAAATTATGTCAAATATTATTGGTATAAAAAGAATTAAAGAATTAATTGAAAAATATTCCCGAAAAACTGTCCTTTTTTATGCTGATGAATTAATTAATTATACAGAAAGAATCACTCGACACATTATAAAAAATATGAATGACGGTATTTTTGAATTTGAAGACTATATGGACAATGACGGTATAGTTGACGAGCTTATAAAAATAAAGGTAAAACTGGAAGTTAAAAATGATGAAATGTTAATTGATTTCTCAGAATCATCTCTACAGGTTAAAGGCTCTGTTAATGCTGTTTTTGCAATTACGGCATCAGCTGTACTTTACGTTGTAAGAACTTTAATTGACAGAGAAATTTCCACAAATGCAGGTATTTTAAGAGCAATAAAAATTACAACTAAAAAAGGTACTGTTGTTGATGCTAATTTCCCATCAGCTGTAGCAGGAGGAAATGTGGAAACATCTCAGAGAATAGTTGATGTTTTACTTGGAGCTCTGTCAAAAGCTTTACCTGAAAAAATACCTGCTGCAAGTCAAGGCACTATGAACAACGTAGCAATAGGAGGCATAGATGAAAGAAGAGGCACCCCTTTTGCATATTATGAAACTCTTGCAGGAGGCATGGGAGCATCTCCTAAGAACAGCGGAGCCAATGCAGTTCATTCTCATATGACTAATACTCTAAATACTCCTGTTGAAGCCCTTGAATATAGTTATCCTTTTCTGGTTACCAATTATTCTATTAGAAAAGGCTCTGGCGGAAACGGTAAATTCTCAGGTGGAAACGGGTTAATAAGAGAAATCAAATTTTTATCAGATTCAGAAATTACTGTGCTTTCTGAAAGAAGAAAATTACAACCATACGGGTTAAACGGTGGGGAACCAGGTCAAAACGGACTTAATATAATAATTGACGAAAACGGCAATAAAAAAATTATGCCTTCTAAATTTAATGTTTCAGTTAAAAAAGGTTCTGTTTTAAGGGTGGAAACTCCCGGTGGAGGAGGTTGGGGAGATTCGCTTCAAGGTTAAAAGTTAGATGAATGAGAATTGGGAACTTTATGTTCTCAAGCAGTCTCTGATTAAAAAAATCAAAAAAGGAGGAAAAAATGAAATTCAAAAAAGTTCTATTAGGATTCTTAATGGCTATGTTAATCAGTGTACCAATGTCATTATCAGCAAAAACAGTAAAACTTGACTGTAATGCAATTTATGGACCTACAAGTTTCCACACACAGGGAGCTATGAAGTTTGCAGAGCTTGTAAAAAAATATTCCAACGGTTCTGTAGTTATTACTGTGCATCCTGGCGGAAGCCTCGGATTTAAAGGACAGGAATTATTAAAAGCTGTAAAAGACGGTTCTGTTCCGCTTTCTGATATTTTAATGGGTGTTGTTTCAGGAAGTGAGCATATTTTTGGAGTAAGTTCTTTGCCTAAACTTGTAAGCAGTTATGAAGACGCAAAAAAACTATATGAAGAATTAAAGCCTTTATACAAAAAAGCTGCTATGAAATGGAATCAAAAATTTTTATATGCCGCACCATGGCCTCCAAGCGGACTTGTTACAAAAAAACCTGTTAAAACAATTGCTGATTTAAAAGGTTTGAAAACAAGAACATATGACAAAAACGGAGCTGAATTTTTAAGAGCTCTCGGTGCATCACCTGTTGCTCTGCCTTGGGGAGAAGTATATTCTTCACTTAGAACAGGAATGATTGACTCTGTATTAACATCCACAGAATCAACAAAAAACGGTAAATTTTGGGAAGTTTTAAAATACTTTACAAACATTTATTATGCTTTTCCTTTAAACATGGTAACTATTAACCTTGATTACTGGAAATCTCTGTCCAAAGAACAGCAAAAAGCTATTTTAAAAGCTGCAAAAGAAGTAGAAGCATTACAATGGGCAAATTCAGAAAGCAGAATGGTAAATGCTACAGAAATTATTAAGAAACATGGAATGGTTGTAAATAATTCCAATCCTGCTCTTGAAAAAGCCATGAAAAAATCTGCTGAAAAATTATGGAAAAAGTTCTTAAAAAGATGCAACAGCAAGCAGAAAGCTATTTTGAAAAAATATATGAAATAATTTTGAGAAATAAGTAGAACGGTTAATACAAACCGTTCTACTTTATTTTTACAATAGGATAAAAACTATGGAAAAAATAGCAAAATTTTTTGATAAAATAGCTAACTGGGGTGGTTATATATCTTCTGTATTTATGATATTCATAGTTGCTCTTATTTTAATTGAAATATTTTTACGTACTTTTTTCCATACATCCACATTAATTTCAGATGAGTACAGTGCATATTTTTTCGTGGTTGTTGTTATGCTTGGTTTAGCATATACATTTAAGGACGAAGGCCATATCAGAATTACCATTATCCTTGGCAAGCTTAATCCAAAGCTTAATAAAATTCTTGATATAATATGCCTTTTGATTGCATTGGCTCTAACTGTTTTTATGTTCTACTATTCAATGAAGATGGTTATTGACACCCGCTCTCTTGATATGAGAGCTGATTCTATTGCTGAAACTCCTGTTTACATCCCGCAAATAGCTTTACCTGTAGGTTATTTCTTGTTTATTTTATCTATTATAGGAAAAATAATGAGGAGGATTAGAAAATAATATCAGATCCTTTAATATTGGCAGTTGTTATGTTTTCAATTATGTTTGCATTTCTGCTCTCAGGTGTATGGATAGGTTTTTCTCTGTTTTTGGCAGGAATAAGCGGAATGCTTCTGTACAGTATAAATTTGCCTCCTAATATGTCAATCTGGTTTAAAATAGGCACTTTAATGGCAAATTCAGTTTGGAACAGTATTGATTCATGGTCATTAACAGCTCTGCCTCTTTTTGTGCTTATGGGTGAAATTCTTTTCAGAACAGCAATGTCAACAAGACTTTTAAATGGACTTGTTCCCTGGCTTTCCAATGTTCCTGGCAGACTTTTGCATATTAATGTTGTTGCATGCTCCTTATTTGCCGCTGTTTCAGGCTCCAGTGCAGCCACAACAGCCACTGTTGGAAAAATTACTTTAACAGAACTTTCCAAAAGAGGTTATGACAGAAAACTTGCCATTGGTTCTCTGGCCGGTGCCGGTACTTTGGGGTTTCTAATACCACCAAGTCTGATTATGATTATCTACGGGATATTATCAGACAGCTCCATTGGAAAACTTTTTATAGGAGGAATAATCCCTGGTATTATTTTAGCATCTATGTATTCGTCATATATAATAATAGCATCTTTAATAAAACCTAATATTGTGCCAAAAGAAAAAGAGCATTACTCTTTGAAAGACAAAATAGTCGGTTCAAAAGAGCTGCTGCCAGTACTTGGTTTAATCTTTGTTGTATTAGGCGGTATATATTTGGGCTTTACAACTCCTACTGAAGCTGCTGCAATTGGAGTGCTTGGCGCATATATTTTGGCAATATATTTCAAAAATTTAACATGGGAAAATTTCAGGCTTTCACTTCTAAATTCCGTAAAAACAACTGTTATGATATGCTTTATAATTATGGGTGCTGCTTTTCTTTCACAAGTAGTAGGTTTTGTGGGTATTGCAAGAGCGTTAAGTGTATATATAGCAGGTCTTCATCTGTCACCTTATGTTTTAATATTTGTTCTTGGTCTTATGTATCTGTTTTTAGGTATGATTTTAGATGGAATCTCAATAGTTGTTATGACATTGCCCATTGTACTGCCTATTGTTTTAAACGCTCACTTTTCACCGTTATGGTTCGGAATTTTTTTAGTTATAATGGTTGAACTTTCACAGATAACTCCGCCTGTTGGTTTCAGCTTATTTGTTATTCAAGGCATATCAGATGAAAAAATAGATACTATTTTAAAAGCAACTTTTCCATTTTTTATAATAATGATTCTAATGGTTATTATTTTAACAATGTTTCCTGAAATAGCTCTCTATTTACCTGAAAAAATGATTCATTAAACTTTCCTAAGGATAAACTCCGTAAATAGATACTGAATCAATAATATAGCTACTATATTGTTGCTGAAATTCTTCAATTGTTAAAGGAGAACTAATACCTTCTATTTTATTATTTAGCGCAAATATTTTAATATAATATTTGTGAGTGCCGTTTGGGGGACACGGGCCTCCATATGCTGCAACTCCGAAATCATTTTTAATCTGCTCACCTTCCATACCTGCTGCTGAGGCATTTTCATCAATTGATGTTATATTCACAGGAATATTTATAACAAACCAGTGAACCCATGTATAACCGCAGACACTTTGAGCATCTGGATCATCCATAATAATAGCAAAATATTTTGTACCAGAAGGGACATTTGTCCAGGAAAGCTGAGGTGATATGTCTTGGCCACCTTTGGATGAACAAACATATTTTAACGGAATTGTACTTCCGCTGGAAAAAGATAAAGAAGACAGAGTAAAAGGCTTTTCAGAAACCTCTGTATCTTCATTTTTATCTTCTGTAACTGAGACAATATTAAAATTCGCATTTGTCATGTTAAAACTCCATGTTGCAGAATAATTTTTATTTTCAACATTGATATTCTGAACATTAAGATCATTGCCGTTGAATTCAGCTTCTGCATTTGAAAAAAAATTATTTTCACCTGCTGTATAAGGATATTCTCCTGTACCGTAATCTGCTAAATTAAAATCAGCATTTTCATAATTAAGGTCCCATTTTCCCCAAAAAGATTCTTCGTTAATTTTAATATTTTGAATAACCAATGAATCATTTGAAAAAAGTACTTGTGCACTGTCAAAAAAACTTTGACTGTAAAGATTAGGAAATAGAAAAAGAATATACAAAGAGATTAATAACTTCTTCATTATATCACCTCCTAAGATTTTTTTAATAATATAAACTAAATACAAAAAAATGTCCACAAATTTAAAAAAGTTAAAAATTTCTCAAATAATGTAATTTCAATTACATACTTTATAAAAAAAATCAATTATTGAGGAATATATTACTTGAAAAATAACCTAAACAAGGAGGAAAAAATGAAAAAATTAATTGTTGTTTTGACACTTCTTTTCAGTTCAACTTTGTGGGCAGGAACTTCACTTGGCACAATGGATCTTTCTCAGACTATTTCGTGTCCAGATGGAGGCGAAATAGAAATTACCGGTACATATGGAGTAGTCACATTTGATATCAGCGCTGATCTTACGTTTAATAATTGTAAATATGCAAAAAATAACAACACCATCACTCTCAACGGGTCTATGTCTTTATCAGGTACTTTACCCTCTACAGCAGGAGACCTAAATTTAACAATGACTTATACTGATCTTGAATTTGACAGCCAAGGGACAAATGCAACTGAAAATGAAAAATGCTCAGGGTCAATGACTTTTAAAGGCGATATTACCAACAGCAGCGGCACAGTGACTCACTCAGGAAGTACCAGTTGCACTGGCAGCGGCAGCAGTAGCATGTCCATAGAAAATTTAATTTCCGATATCCTCTATCCTGACCTCTTCTAAAATAAGAAACTCCCTTATTAGGGAGTTTCTTTATATAATTCTTGTAAAAAAATATAAACAATGTTATAAGAAAACAACACTAAATCGGAGGTTTGTTATGGCTCATATTTCTGATATTATGGCTTATTCTCTTGCAAAAGAGATTAAAAACAATGAAGTTTTTTTACAAGGATTATCGTCTCCATTGCCAATGTTAGCAGCTCATATTGCAAAAAATTTTACAGCTCCTGATGCCACTTACATAAACGTATCTGATTCAGTTGATCCTGAAACTGAAAAACTACCTGCTTCAACAGCAGATATTTTATTAACTAACAGGCCTGTTGCATTTTGCAATTTATACGAAGCTTTTGATATTGCACAAAGAGGGAAATTAGGTATGATATTTCTCGGAGCTGCACAAATAGACAAATTTGGAAATACAAATTTAAGTGTAATAGGCGATTATTTTAAACCAAAAGTGAGACTACCTGGAGGTGCAGCATCTTCATTTTTATGTGCCATAGCACAAAGAACAGTTCTATGGGTTACTAATCAATCTTCAAGAATTTTCGTAGAAAAAGTTGACTTTATCACCGGCCAAGGTTATCTTTCAGGAGGTAATGCAAGAGAGCAACTCGGCCTTCCAGGAAAAGGCCCGGCAAAAATAATCACCAATTTGGCCACTTTTGACTTTGATGAAGTTACAAAAAGAATGAGAATCTCCACTATACATCCTGGCATTTCAATTAACCAGGTTAAAGAAAATACAGGTTTTGAGTTAATAGTACCAGAAGATTTAAAGGAAACAGAAGAACCACCTAAAGAAATTCTTGACTATATTGCTAAAATTGACCCCGATGAAGTAAGAAAATTAGGAGTTAAAGATATAAGAGGCTAATATGGTAAAAATTGCACCTTCAATATTATCAGCTGATTTTTCCAAATTAGGTGAAGAAATTCGACTTTTGGACAAATGCGGTGCTGATTATATTCATATTGATGTAATGGACGGCAGATTCGTACCAAATATTACAATTGGCCCTTTAATTGTAAAAGCTATAAGAAAACTAACCAATCTCCCTTTTGATGTTCACCTTATGATTGAACAACCTGAAAAATATATAAAAAATTTTGCTGAAGCAGGAGCTGATATTATTACAGTTCATTATGAAGCATGCAGGCATCTACACAGAACAGTTGAAGAGATAAAAAACTTAGGAAAGTGTGCTGGTGTTTCAGTTAATCCAGCAACTCCAGTAGAAAATCTTATAGAAATATTACCTTTTGTTGATTTGATTCTGATAATGTCAGTTAATCCAGGTTTTGGTGGCCAGACTTTTATTGAAACGTCAATTAACAAAATTAAAAAACTTGTTAATTTAATAAATGATTTTGAAACTAAACCGCTCATTGAAATTGACGGAGGTGTTACTGAGAAAAACGCAGGTTCAATAATAGCAGCCGGAGTTAATATTTTAGTTGCAGGCTCAACTGTTTTTAAATATAAAAATTACTCTGAAATTATCAATATTTTAAAAAATGCTAATTGATAACCTTCTACAGTTTAAAGAAATTATTATAAAATTAATAGTAGCTACTATTTTAGGTAGTTTCATAGGTCTTGAAAGAGACAAAAAAGGAAGAGCTGCAGGTCTGAGGACACATATCTTAGTATCATTAGGCTCAGCTCTTTTTATGATTATATCAACTGAAATTTACGAAATTTACAAAACTCAAACAGATTCCCTTCTGAGAATAGATCCTGCAAGAATAGCTGCTCAAATAATTACAGGTATTGGTTTTATAGGTGCAGGAGCAATTATCAGAAGCAGATTTGATATTAGAGGTCTCACTACTGCAAGTAGTATATGGACATGTGCAGGAATAGGAATGGCAGTTGGTATTGGTTATTACATCCCTGCATTTATTGCCACTTTTATAGCATTATTCACTTTAATTTTTTTAAATAAATTGGAACTTTTCTATTTTAAAGACGCCTATGTTCAAATTGATATTTTATTTTATGACGAAAACAAACTAATAGAAAAAGTTGAAAACTTTATAAAACAATCTGATATTGATTTGAGATTGTTTACTTTTAAAAAAGACTTTGATAAAAAACTTTTAAGTATTTCCATAATAGTAAAATTGAAATACAGAGCAAGAAAAAATTTTTATTCAAAGAACATTATATTGAATTTTGAAAAAATTTTCAAAAATAACCTTAAAGAAATCTCCTGGAAAGAACCTGATATTTGATATAAAATTATAAGATTCTGTTGAATATAATATTATATTATGTTATTAAAATAGGACTAAAAAAATAAAAAGGAGGATGATATTAACAATTTAAAAAAGCCGCAAGAACCAGGTAATTTTTTTAAAAGTATTTCTCTTTGGTTGGTTATTGTATTGATAGTCATAATGGTTTTCAATGCATTTAACAATCCTAATATGGTAAATAAAGAGATTACATATACAGATTTATTAAACCAGATCAAAAATGGCAAAATAGCTACAATTAGTATTGAAGGCAATAAGGTAAAAGCAAAAACTTTGGATAACAATATTGTAATTTGCTATGTTCCTTCAGATCCTTCATTTATACCTACTCTCAAAAAGAATAACGTATTAATTAAAGTTAAACCTACAGAAAAAACTTCACTTTGGCAATCAATACTAATTTCGTGGTTCCCAATGTTACTTTTAATAGCAGTATGGATATTCTTTATGAGGCAGATGTCATCTGGAGGTGGCAAAGCTTTCAGTTTTGGTAAAAGTAAAGCAAAACTTTTAAATGAAGCTGAAAACAAAGTAACATTTAAAGATGTTGCAGGAGTTGAAGAAGCAAAGGAAGAAGTTGGTGAGATTATAGATTTTTTAAAAAATCCCAAAAAATTCACTAAATTAGGCGGAAAAATCCCCAAAGGAGTTCTTCTTGTTGGACCTCCAGGCACAGGTAAAACACTTCTCGCAAGAGCCATTGCTGGAGAAGCTGATGTTCCTTTCTTCAGTATTAGCGGTTCAGATTTTGTTGAAATGTTTGTGGGAGTCGGTGCTGCAAGGGTAAGAGACCTGTTTAACCAAGGCAAAAAAAATGCACCATGCATAATTTTCATTGATGAAATAGATGCTGTTGGACGGCATAGAGGAGCAGGTTTAGGCGGTGGACATGACGAAAGAGAGCAAACATTAAATCAACTTCTTGTTGAAATGGACGGTTTCGAATCTAATGAAGGTGTAATTATAGTTGCAGCAACCAATAGGCCTGATGTGTTGGATCCAGCACTTCTCAGACCAGGTAGATTTGACAGACAAGTTGTTGTTAACAATCCTGACGTTAAAGGGAGAGAAGGCATTTTAAAAGTCCATGTTAGAAATAAACCTCTTGCAGATGGCGTTAATCTTACAGTTATTGCACGTGGTACACCAGGATTCTCAGGAGCTGATTTGGCAAATCTTGTAAATGAAGCAGCACTTCTTGCTGCAAGCAAAGGTAAAAATCAAATAGAAATGGATGATTTTGACGAAGCTAAAGATAAAGTTCTGCTTGGGAAAGAAAGAAGAAGTATGATTATCAGCCCAGAAGAAAAAAAGATTACAGCTTATCATGAGGGAGGCCATACTCTTGTTGCAAAATTTTTACCTGAAGCTGATCCTATTCATAAGGTTACTATTATACCAAGGGGAAGAGCTTTGGGTCTTACCCAGCAATTACCCATTGATGACAGACACACATATAAAAAAGAGTACCTTTTGGCTCAAATCTCCATTTTAATGGGTGGTAGAGTTGCAGAAGAAATTGTTTTAGGCAGTATAACAACTGGAGCTGGAAATGATATAGAAAGAGCTACAGCACTTGCTAGAAAAATGGTTTGTGAATGGGGAATGAGTAAATTAGGGCCACTTTCATATGGCAAAAAAGATGAAGAAATATTCTTAGGCAAAGAACTTGTAAAACACAAAGATTACAGTGAGAAAACAGCTGTTGCAATTGACAATGAAATTAAAAACATAGTTTTTGATTGTTACAACATAACCAAAAGTATTTTGGAAGAAAACATTGATAAACTACACACACTTGCAAATGCTCTTCTTGAGAAAGAAACTCTATCAGGAGAAGAAATTGATGAAATGATATTTGGGAAAAAAGAGGATATCAAAGATAATGAAGAAGTTTAAAACAAGAGTTCTTTCTGTTGAACAATCAAAGTTAAAACAGGAAATTCTTACCCAAATTAATCCTACTGAAATAGGAGCTACAAAAATTGCCAATAAAGGAAAATATTTTTATATTTTAATTGAAAATGTAAAAACAGTTGTTGCAAATGTTATAAAACAAGAAATGTTGTCAATTGGCGCTGATGCAGCTGTTGCCAAAGGTGCTCTCGATCTTTCGGTTGACAGGTGCAATGTACTGTTAGTTGGAAATTTAAAACAGTATAAGCAACTTGCAATTAAAATAAAAGCTCAGCCGTTTTCTTTAAAATATCTTGGCAAAGAAGTTTTAGAATTAATTGAAAATTTCAACAAAGATAATTTTTTGTTAAATAGCAAAAACAGAACTATTGAATTAGAAAACAAAACTTATATTATGGGAATCTTAAATGTCACTCCAGACTCATTTTCAGATGGTGGTGATTTCACAAATAAAGATAATGCCCTTAGAAGAACCGAAGAAATGTTAGAACAAGGCGCGGATTTTATTGATATAGGAGGAGAATCTACAAGGCCTGGTGCTAAGAAAATATCCATTGATGAAGAGTTAAAAAGAGTTATTCCGGTTATTGAATCAGTTAAAAAAAATTTTCCTGATTCAATTGTGTCCATTGATACATATAAATCAAAAATAGCAAAAGAAGCTATTGACAACGGCGCTGATATTATAAACGATATATCTGGTCTTAAATTTGATTCTGAAATGGCACAACTTGTTGCAAAAGAAAATGTTCCTGTAATTATTATGCATATAAAAGGCACACCTGAAGACATGCAAAAGAATCCTGTTTATAGTAATCTTTTAAATGAGATATCAGATTATTTTAGAGAAAGCTTGTTAACTTTGGAAAAAGCAGGAGGAAATATTAAAAATGTTATAATAGACCCAGGTATTGGGTTTGGCAAAACTTTTGACCACAACCTTACAATATTAAATAGATTAAAAGAATTCAAATCATTTGGTTGCCCTATTTTAATAGGTGCTTCAAGAAAATCATTTATAGGTGCAATTTTAAATAAAAAAAATGCAAAAAACAGGTTATTTGGTTCAATAGCAGTAGCTGTCCAAGCAGCTTTTAACGGAGCTAAAATTTTAAGAGTCCATGATGTTAAAGAAACATTGGAGGCGCTAAAAGTTGCAGATTCTATAATGAATGAAAAAGTCGGTTAATAATAATGTGGAATGATATTATATCTGTTTTAAGTTTAATCAGATGGCGAGATATTGTAGACATATTAATTGTCAGTTTTATTATTTACAGAATTTTAATTTTTATTAAAGGCAGCCGATCAGCTCAAATTATTCTTGGTTTTTTCTTTATTTTCATTGTATATCAATTATCTAATTTTTTCGGTTTATTAACATTAAACTGGATTTTAAGTAATTTTTTAAGCTCAATTATAATTATCATAGTAATAATTTTTCAAAACGACATAAGAGTTGCATTATCGAACTTTGGTCAGGGCTTATTCTTTAAAGGCCAATATCAATTTACAACAAAAGAAGTTATTGATGAAGTATCAAAACTATGTGTAACATTGTCATTTAGAAAAATTGGCGCTCTTATAGTTTTTCCGAGAATAACCGGTCTTAAAAATATCATTGAATATGGACAAGAAATTGATGCAGTTGTTTCCAAAGAACTTTTGGAAAGCATTTTTAACACAAAATCACCTCTTCATGACGGTGCAGTATTAATTAAAAACGACAGAATTACCTATGCAGGATGCTTTCTGCCATTATCTACCAACCCTGATATTAGTAGCAAATTAGGTACAAGACACAGAGCAGCCATTGGAATAACAGAAGAAACTGATGCCATATCACTTATTGTGTCAGAAGAAACAGGTAATATCTCAATTGGCGTTAATGGTAAGCTCACTAGAAATCTTGATTCTGATGCTCTGAAAAAAGTGCTTGTTAATCTTTTAATAGGTACAAAGGACATTAAGAAAAAATGAACTTAAATATTAAACACATTATATTTGACAATTTTTGGTATAAAATTTTTTCTGTAATTTGTGGCTTTTTACTGTGGTTTATGGTCATAGGCCAACAAAACTCAGAAATTTCCGTTGAACTTCCTCTGGAATTCAAAAATGTTCCTCAAAATTTTATTATAACCAAATCTTTCTATAATAAAGTCAATATCCTTTTCAGTGGCCCAAGTACTTTAATAAAACTAATTGCCAAAAAAGAGCTCTCTTTTCCCATAGATCTCTCTCATGTGCATAAAGGGAAAAATGAAATAGTTTTATATCCTGAAATGCTAAATCTGCCGCATAAAATAAATATAAAAATAATCACTCCTTCTACAATCTCAATTTTTGTTGATAAAATTGTCACAAAAACAAAAACAATTGTTCCGCAAATAAAGGGAAAGGTTGCCAAAGGATTTGAAATAAAAAAAATTAGTATTGAACCGCCTTATGCTTCTATTACTGCAGCAGAAGCTGAACTTAAATCACTTCAGACTATTAAAACCGACTTAATTGACGTTACTGGCAAAACAGAAAATATTAAAACCACCGTGCCGTTAATTACTAATTTGAGATATTTGAAATCTATTTCTCCGTTGGAGGCTACTGTTAAAATTGAAATTAAAGAAAAATTTGTTAAAAGGGTCTTTAAGAAAATAAATATTTCAATAAAAAGCAAATTAGATCTTAGCAATTATAAAATTCATCTTTCTCCATCAACTGTTACCATTATTTCTGAAATTAGCGACAATTTTAAAAATATTATTAGAAAAGACGATTTTAAAGCTTTTATTGAAATAGATGATATACACAAAAAAAATTTTCCATTAAATATTGAATATCCTGAAGAACATATTAAAATAGATAATATTTCAACAAAATTTATAAATATTACTCTAATAGAAAAAAAGAAAGGTAAAAAATGAGAAAACTTTTTGGTACAGACGGCATTAGAGGCAAAGCAAATATATATCCTATGGTTACTGAAATTGCATTATCATTAGGAAAAGCTATCTCTCTAATTTTTAGGAACAGTGGCAAACAAAAAATTTTAATTGGCAAAGATACTCGTTTATCAGGATATATGATAGAAAGTGCTCTTGTTTCAGGAATATGCTCAATGGGAGGAGACGCTTATATTGTAGGACCTTTGCCAACACCAGGAATTGCTTTTCTTACAGGAAATATGAGAGTTGATGCTGGTGTTGTTATTTCAGCATCTCATAATCCTTATGAAGATAATGGCATTAAAATTTTTTCTTCAGACGGATATAAATTGCCTGACAGAAAAGAGGAAGAAATTGAGAATTTTATTTTCCAGAACAATTTCGATGAATATCTTCCTGCAAGTGACGAAATAGGCAGAGCTTACAGAATAGACGATGCTATTGGACGTTATGTTGTATATTTGAAAACAACTTTTCCCAAAGATTTGGATCTGAAGAGCTTAAAAATAGTTCTTGATTGTGCAAATGGCGCAACATATAAAGTGGCTCCTGAAGTTTTTTATGAGCTTGGCGCTGATATCATCACTATTGGGACAAATCCTGACGGCAAAAATATTAATAAAGAGTGCGGCTCTACAAATACTCGTAAATTAAGAGCCACTGTTATTTCCAAAGGAGCAGACTTAGGAATAGCTTTTGACGGTGACGGTGACAGAGTGATTGTTGTTGATGAAAACGGAGAAGAAATTGACGGGGATTATATTATAGGAATATGCGCTAAATTTCTAAAAGAAAATAACCAATTAACAAATAATGGTGTTGTAATAACACCAATGAGTAATATTGGATTTGAAAAGTTCTTAAAGAAAAATAAAATAAATATTGTAAAAAGCGGAATTGGCGACAGATATGTTGTTGAAGAAATGTTAAAAGGCAATTATATTTTAGGCGGCGAGCCTTCAGGACATATAATTTTCAGAGATTACAATACAACAGGTGACGGAATTCTAACAGCTCTTCAACTATTAAAAGTAATGTTAACTTACAATAAAAATGCAAGTGATATAAAAAAGCTGTTTTTGAAATACCCTCAAATATTAAGAAATGTACCTGTAAAAGATAAAATTCCTTTAAAAAATATTCCAGGTTTTGAAAATAAAGTCAAAGAATTTAAGAAGACCCTTAATGACAACGGCAGAATTTTAATAAGATATTCCGGCACTGAGAAAAAATTAAGAATTATGCTTGAAGGGGAAGATAACGGCTTAATAAAAAATATGGCTGATGAATTGGAAGGCATGGTAACTGACTATTTTGAAAAAAATTATTAAGATAATTTAAAACTTTACTTTTAATATTGAACTTTGAATTTTATAAATATGGTTAAATTTATCTTTTTTAATTAAATTGTAATAGTAGCTGAAATTATTGTTATTATAAATTTTATCACTATAACTGTTGTGACATGGTGTGCATCGGCCTACTCTTAAAATTTTTAAAATCTCTTTTCTTTTAAATACCTTAAAACCTATATTTGAAACACTTTGATATTGAATTTTGCCATCAGATGAAACAACAGATTCAAATGCAAAATCTACTGGAAGTTTAGCTTTTTTCATATTGTAAATAGGTTTAAAAATAATGGTTTCATTATCAGTAAATTTTAAATAACCTCTTCCAAGCCCCACAGCCATTGGATTATTGTGGCAGTCAGAGCACTTTTTACTCATTTTTGTAACAGTATGCGGCTGTACAGGTGCAACAACATAAGAAGTAGTATTGTCCTTATGAATAAAAACTTTATTATAATAATTCTTTTCAGAAAAAGTAATTTGGCTCTGGCAAAATTGCATTGGAGAAATTTTTCCCTTTTTATTTATACCTAACACAACATCATTGTATCTTGTGTAACTTCTTGCCTCGTACCAATGGCCGGAAGATTTAAAATTAGTAAGAAAATCTCTCTGAGGATATTTATCATTATAACCAATGTGACAGCCGTAACAATTCATTGTCCAGCTGAAATGACAGGTATAACATTCCATATTTTTGTTACAATTGTTGAGCTTATGTTTTTTATCTCTATAAATTACAGAAACTGGCAGTTTTTTGCCGGAAATTTTCGTAAACAAAAATGTTTTGTTATCCATATGTTTTACATTTGAAAAAATTTCTCCGCTGCTACCTTTAATTAATTTATCTCCAAGATTGATATTATCATAAGTTGAAAGCAACTTATCCGAAATACTATTTACCTCAACAATGCCAGGTTTCTTATTAAAGGCACCATGACAATCTTCACATTTTATTTTAACAGCTTCATCCATTTTATCATAAATTTTACCGTCTCCCATAATTCCATTTTTAGTATGACAGTCTATACAATCCATACCTTTTTGAAAATGAATATCAGCTTTTAAATGATAATAAAATCTCCCTCCAATTAATCTGTTTTTACTTAAAGTTCCGTTATCATAAGGTACACCGTAAAAATCATTTTCTGCAATTCCAGTATAGGAGGTACCGTAACGATTGCTTCTGTTATGGCAATGTAAGCACTGTTTTGTGGGTATTTTTGAAGTCATAACATGATAAGGCGGATGTCCTCTCTCATCTTTGGGTATTGTTGGATCTTCACCTAAATAACTGCTACTGTCCTCATATACAATATGACATGCTGCACACCCTGACGAATGATTGCTTGTGGAATTGATATTTTTCACACCAATATGGCACATACTGCAAAATTTCCTAAAATGGCTGTCAGCAACCTTACCTGAAATTTCAAAATCACCTTTATAGTTTGGTGGTACATCTTTTTTTTGATAAAAAGGAATGGTTTTTAAAACTCTGCCATAATTATCTTTTATATAATGTGTTGCATATATTGCTCTTTTACTTTCCTGAGTATTCCACTGATACCTTAAATCAGCTATTACTCCTGCCATACTGTACATTAGAGAAGTTTTTATATTTTTTATATCACCACCATGACATTTTGTGCCATCAGGAGCTTGTTTTCCACAAGAAATATCTGCATATTTTAAATCTGAAGGGTTCGAATTACCAACAAGTCCTTTATGAGCTTTTTTAATATCTACGCTTAAAGGATCGCCTCCGTGACACACAACACAGCCAAAAACATTTGAAGGGTGAGATTTGCTTATATCTTTAATGCCAATATGGCATGTAGTACAATACTCTTCTCTTTTCCATTTGCTAACGTAAATACCTATTTTTCTGATTTTGAAATCTTTTACTATCTTTATTTCATCTAATATTTTCTTATTTTTTGTCTTATTATACTGTGAATACAGCATTTCCAATTTTTCTTTTTTCCATTTTTTCTGATAGGTTTTCCACTGATTACTGCTATTGAAAAAATAAAAAACTATCAGGATAATTGATAGAATAAATATCAGGATGTGAATTAGAAATTTTGTCATGTAAAATCACGGTGTGTTCAAAGATATTTTAGTTATAAGCCAATAGTCAATTAGTCAATAGCATATATAACTCTCTGATTATCAATTGTTTTATTAAATTCTGAATCATTTTTCTTTGACTATTGACTATTGACTAAGTTTATTTTTTATTAATTACCATATTTATCTTTGAAAACAAAATCCTTAACATCTTTTCTTGGTGGACATTTAGAATCTTTTGCAGGAAAACCAATAGGTGTCATTGCTACTACAGTGGCATTATCTTTTACCCCTATAATCTCACCTGCTTTTTCAGCATCAAACAAACCTAAAATAACCGTACCCAATCCCTTGTCATGTGCCACTAACGACAATGTTTGCATTGCAATGCCAACATCAAACATGTACCAATTATCTCCTTTATTGGTCATTGCTTCGCCTCTTTTAAATCCTGATAAACCTTTTTTACCAATGGCTACTATTAAAACAGGAGCATCCATGCATGCCTTTCTTGCAGGATTTCCTTCAGGCATTGTATTAATAAGCTCTTCTTTTATTTTTTCATCTCTGACAATAACAAATTCCCAGCATTGCGTGTTTGCCCAAGAAGGTGACATTTTCACTAATTCGAAAATTTCATTTAATATATCATCTGATACATCATCGGTTTTATAGCTTCTAATACTTCTCCTTGTTTGAACAGCTTCTTTTAGTTCCATAAAACTCTCCTCCTAAAATATTTATTGAACTTCTTTGTTCATATACATAGATTTAAACAGCCATTCATAAAAATTATCTCTGAATTCTCTGTAAGAATCAAGTGTTGTAACAATATTATTGGACAATTTTTTTTCTGTTATTTTAAAAAAATTGCTATCATCAACCATTTGTCTGTTATTTCTTATATACTCTCCCATATATTCATAAAATTTCATAAAAGGATTAATTTTTTCAGAATAAATTAATCTAAAAAATCTGTCTGGATGAAGCCATCTTAAAATTTCAGCTGTTTTTTCATTTATAAAAGGTTTTATATAAGGTCTTACATATTTTTCGTAAAAATATTTGTTTGCTTTTGAGACAAATTTTACATATTCAAAATCTTCTTTTTCATAGTTTAGCTTGATATCTTCTATGCTTCGCTCAATAAATTCAACTTCAAATTGAGGTTTTTTAGGATTTTTTTCTTTTGTTTCACCTGTAATTTTCATTTCATACAGACCAGGAGGCAACTCTCTAATTCTTTCAATATTTTCAATAATAGCTCTGTGTTCTCTATTAGCAACTTTGCCTGAAACAAATATACCAAGATGCCCGATATTGGGATGAATCATATATATAATTCTCTGCTTATGTTTTTTCAATTCGTCTGTGGTTTTGTAGACCTCGCAAATCCATTGCATTCCTTGCTCAGGCGGAGAGATATTGTCTCCTTCTGATGCAAAGATAACCATTGGCTCCCTGATTTTTCTTAAATCTATAACATTGCCGTAAGGGTCTATCATCTCTCCTTTTTCCAATTTATTGCCTATGAAAAAATTATTAACAATAGCAACCATCTCCTCTTCATTAAAAAAATAAAAACCTGTCCACCATTTCTCAAAACCAAGATATCGTTTTTCTTCTCTGTCTACATTGTGAAAAACACTAAATTCTTTTTTCCAGAATGTATTAGCAGGATTTAACATTTCAAAATTGTAAACTAACCATGCTCCATCAAATGTGCCGTTGCCTAAATCAGATAAAAACATGGTCATCCACACCCCTCCTGTAAGACCACCGGCAACTCTCATTGGGTTTACATTCTCTCTGCCTGCCCAGTATGATAAAGGAGTCCCGTTTATTACAATTGGGCCTGTGAGCTCAGGTCTCGCTGCAGCAATCATGCTTACCATCCAACCTGCCTGACAATTTGCATAAATAACAGGGGGATTTTCTGGATGTAAATCGTGTATAACATCAATAAAGTTCAAAATAGCTTTGCCTACATCATCTAAAGTCTGACCTTCACAAGGTTCTGGAAAAAAACCAATAAAATAACATTGATGACCCTCCTGCATGGCTATCCCGGCTTCAGAATCTCTTTTAAATGCACCTATGCCAGGCCCATGTCCTGCTCTTGGGTCAAAAATCATAATAGGTCTTTTTTCCGGATTAATTTTTACTCCGTCTTCAGGGAGAAGTTTATACAGTACATAATTAGCAGGAGATTCAAATCCTCTTGCATCTATTATTTCTTCATATTTGAAATGAATAAGAGGGGGCATGCCTTTTTCATAATGTTCCAACATGTTGTTGGCACGTTTTCTTAAAACATCTATGAAAAGAAAATATCTTTGCCAAAAATCTATAAGATATTCTGTAAATTCATGATAATCATCAAATAAATCTTTGAAACTGTCAGAGAATATCTTGCTGTAGTAATCTCTTAAAACCTGATCATTAAAAGGAGTTTTGGTTAACTCAGTTAAAAATTTTGAAAAACTTTGAGGTTCCAAAAAATTGTAATCAAACTTTTTGCTTATTTCATTAAAAAAATTAAATGATTTGGCATAATCCTGCCAAACGTTCCTGTTCATATCAAACCAGTTACAATTATTTAACATTACTTTATCCTATTTGCCTTTATTTTTATTAGAAGCCGCTTTTGAGATTTTGTTGTAATTTTCTTCCAAATAATCCAAACCCTTAATTACCATATTTTTATATTCATTTAAAGCTATTTCTGAATTTTTCAACCACTCTTTGTAAACTTTCATTAAATTGTCTCTGTAAAGATCAGGTTGAGTTTGAAGAAAAAATTCTATCATATTCTGTTGCTGGTTATTAATAAGATTGAAATTCTCAATAGCCAACTCATAGAAACTTTTTAAATTTTTAAATATATTTTTTTCATAAGACATGGCAACCTCCTCTCACCTTTTTAAATACATAGCAAGGAGTAAAAAAATTACTCCTTTGCTACTGTTTTACCAATTCTCATTTTTTAGAGTTTCTATTCTGATTTTATTTAACTGTTTTTTTAAAATTATCAGACATATAATCCAAACCTTTTAATACAACATCTTTAAAATCATCAAGTGCTTTTTCTGTAGTAGCTAACCATTCAGTGTAGAGTTTAAGTATTGCGTCTGAATTTGGAAGCTGGCTGTTTTTCAGAAACATTTCAACAAAATTTTTCTGCTGCTCTGTAACTATTTTGAAATTTTCAAATGCCAATCCATAAACACTTTTTAATCCTTCAAATACATTTTTATCCATCATTTTTCCCTCCTTTTTTGTTTTTTAAGATCTATCAAAAACCCATTTTGCAACTGTTGGAGCTAATTCTTTTTGAGACCGAGAACTAACGTAAATACCTATATGACCACCCTTAAATGACAGTAAAGTTTTATCTTTTGAACTTACCAACTTATTTAAAGGTTTTGTTGAAGCAGGTGGAACAAGGTGATCCTGCTCTGCAAAAACAGTAAGGATAGGCATATTAATTTTTTTAAGATTAACTTTCCTTCCTCCTAATTCAAATTCACCTTTCACCAATTTGTTCTGCTGATAAAAATCTTTAATAAATTTTCTGAAAGTCTCTCCTGCCTGGTCAGGGCTATCAAAAATCCATTTTTCCATTCTGAGAAAACTTTTCAAATCTTCCAGTTGATTTGTTGTTTTTATAAAATTATAATATTTTTCAAAATTTAATTGAAAAGGTTTTAACATTAAATAACCAATATTCATAAAATCCCCGGAAACATTTCCATAAGCATCAACCAATTCATCAACATCAATATATTTTGACCATACATTTAACAAACCATCCTCTGTATCAAAGTCAACAGGGGTAACCATGGTAACTAAATTTTTAATTTTCTCAGGATACAATGCAGAATAAATTACTGAAAATGTCCCGCCTTGACAAACTCCCAATAGGTTTATTTTGTCAAGTTTATACTTATTTCTGATAAAATCCACACAATCATTAATATATCCGTCTATATAATCTTCCATAGTTCTATACCTGTCTGCTCTCTCAGGATAATCCCAATCAATTATATAGATATCAAGTCCTTTTTCCAAAAGTTTACTTATGAAACTTCTGTCTTTTTGTAAGTCCATCATATAGTATCTGTTAACAAGCGCATAAACTATTAGAATAGGCACTGGACATTTTTTTCTTTTAGTCTGTTTATAGTGGTAAAGCTTTATATTATCAAAAGTTGCTTCCAATTCTTTGGGACTTGGCTCTGTATCTATTTGCTCCACTTCCTTTAATTTTTCAAAAATATTGTAGAGTTTTTGATTTACAGTCAAAAGGTCTGCCCAAAAAGATTCTCCTATCATTTATTTACCTCCTTTTTCAAGGTAATGATATTCCCTTCTAAGTCTGAAAGCTTGCTTTTAATACTCTTTAACTCTTTTTTCAATTGATATATTTCTTTGTAAGCTCTGTCCAATTCATGCTTTGTGGCAATATTTGATTCTTTTAAAACCTGTTGAGTATATTTATCAAGTGAAGATCTTAACTTAGCACCTGATTTGATTAAATTTTTAAGCAATTCCCCATATTCTTTGCTTTTAAAGAAATCTTGGAAAATTTCATCATTACTGTTTATCCATTTTTTGAAAAAACTGTCAAAATCATTACTCTGAGGCTGTTTTTTTACTTCCTCTAAAAACAGTTCAAATCCTTTTTTATTTTGCTTGCTCATCACATCTTTAAATTCCTGTATCTTTTTATTGTATTCAAGCAAATTATTTATAACTTCTTTAATTAAATCATTTATCTCTCTTGTAACCCAGAATGACGGCATTTTTAAGAAGTTTTCAAATGTTCCGTAATTGGCATTTGAAAAGCTTTCAAACCATTTGCTGATATCTCCGGTATCCAAAACGTTTTTAATAGGAGCAAACAGATCCAATCCGCCAAATTGTTTAGTAAAATTGTCAAAAATTTTAATAGGTGTAATTTCGTCAATTCCCATAATTTTAAAAATTATATTTGAATAATTTTCTTGAAATTTAGCAAATAACTTCTGAAAATCCGCAAAATCGTAAGTTTCGTTTGGTTTTAAAAATGATTTTTGAAAGTTTTCATAAAAACTATAGAAATCCTTAAAAATATCAGTTGATTTATTCATCTTAAAAAAAGGATTTGCTAAATCTGATGGTAATGAAAAAATATTTTCCTGCTTTTCAGGTTCGCTTTTTTTAAAAAAATCTTGCCACATTTCAAACATCTTTTTTTGGTTTTCCATTAAATTTTCTAACATTTTATCCCTCCTGATTAAATTCTTAATCCTCCGTCCACTTCTATTGTCCTACCTGTAATATAATCGTTTTCAATTATAAATTGAAGTGTCTTGGATATTTCTTCTTTTTTCCCAAATCTTTTTAAAGGAATCATTCCTGTTATTTTATCTTTTACATTATCAGGAATAACTTCTGTCATTTCCGTTTCTATATATCCCGGTGCTATTGCAACAACTCTGATACCATACCTGCTTAGCTCTTTAGCCCAAGTTACTGTCATTGCAGAGACTCCTGCTTTGGTAGCTGTATAATTTGTCTGTCCCAAATTGCCATGACGTGAAATTGACGACATTGACACAATAACTCCGTTTTTCCCATATTTAACCATCTGATATGCTGCTTCCCTGGCACATAAAAACACACCTGAAAGATTAACATCAACTACTTTTTGCCAATCTTCAAAAGGAAATTTTTCAATTATACCTTCCTTTTTCTTTACCAAAAGATGATCCTTGGTAATACCTGCATTGTTTACACTAATATCAATGCCATTATACTTTTCAGCAACACTTTCATAAAATTTAACAACACTTTCCTCGTTAGTTACATCAATATCAAAAATATCTACTGTAAAATTTTGTTGTTCAAATTCAGCTTTAACACTATTAAGTTCTTCATAATTAACATCACAAATAACAACTTTTCCTCCTTTTTTCGCCAAATCATTTGCAAATTGCTTTCCTAACCCCCTTGCTCCACCTGTTATAACAGCTACTTTATCTTTAATGTCCAATACTACCCCCTTCTTTTAAAGATGTATAAATGAAATGATTAATGAATTAGTGACTTTTATCCTATTATATATATAAGGTATAGTTCAGATTTTTGTCAAGTAAAATTAATTTTTTTTAACAGAATAGAATAAGATAAGATAAAAATTTATTGCTGTTTGATAAATTTGTTTATCCTACAACAATTTCAGGGATTCTTAATGTTGGCTGTGCATCACTTACAGGCACTCCTTGCCCGTCTTTGCCGCATGTGCCTACACCAAAACCAAGGTCATTACCAACCATATCGATTTTATTCAAAACATCTGGTCCATTTCCAATTAATGTTGTGTCTCTTACTCTGTCTCCTATTTCACCGTTAACAATTTCATATCCTTCACTTACTTCAAATACAAAATCTCCTGTAATTGTGTTTACCTGGCCTCCTCCCATTTTCTTCACAAAAAGTCCACTATCTATACTTTTAATAATAGCTTCTGGATTTTCATTACCAGAAGCAATATATGTATTTGTCATTCTCGGTATTGGTTTAAACCTGAAAGATTCTCTTCTGCCATTACCAGTGGATTTTACTCCATCTTTTAAACTATTTAAAACATCATAAATATAATTTTTCAAAATCCCGTTTTCAACTAATACTGTTTTTTGACATCTGTTGCCTTCATCATCATAAAATTGAGTACCTCTTTTAAATGGAATTGTACCGTCATCAATAACAGTAATCTTTTCAGAAGCTATTTTTTTACCAATTTTATCTTTTGTATATACGCTCATACCATCATTTACAATATCAGCTTCAAGTCCGTGGCCTATTGCCTCATGAATCATTGTGCCGCCTGCATCACTTGAGAGAACCACAGACATATTACCACCCTTAATTTTTTTAGCATCAAGATTTTTAATAGCTCTGTCTGCTGCTAATCTGCAAATATCTTCAACATTGTTTTTTTCAAAAAATTCAAATCCCATGGAACCACCTTGCGCTTCATAACCTGTTTGGATTAAATCATCTTTAGCCGCTATAACCTGTGATAAAAAAATTATCTGAACTCTTGTATCTTTTACATAATTTCCATTTGAGTTTATAATCTCAACATTTTGAAGCATATCGCTATATACTATTTTAAATTGAACAATTTTTTTACTGTACTTTTCCAAAAAATTTTTAGCAGTTAAAATTTTTTCAACTTTATTATCAAATTTTATATTAGAAGGAAGCACAATTTTTTCATCCAATAAAGAGGAGCTTTCATATATTGGCAGAATATAATTACTGTTATTTGATTTTATAAAATTAGCCAATTTCTGTGCTGTATCAAATAAAGATTTTTCTGAAAAATCAGTTGTAAATCCGTAAAATGTTTTATTATCATGCAATAATCTTATTCCTATGCCTGAATCAATACCTGATTGAATTTTTTCTATTTTACCGTTTTCAAAAACTATATTGCTACTGTTTTTATTTTCAAAAAAAATATCACCATAATCACCACCATTGGAAAAAAGAGTTTTAAAAATCTTTTCAATGTTGAACTTATCCAGCATCTACACCTCCAAAACCAGAATTAAAGACTTTAAACCATATAAAAGCAAAAAAGTCAATTATACAACTTTTAAATTGGAAATAACAACAA
>CAZBLP010000021.1:0-31085 GCA_964492825.1 uncultured bacterium | reverse complement strand
AAATATTATTGAATTTTCCCATATTTTTTGTTAAAAAAACAAAAGTATGAAAAAAAAGAATACAATATTTTTACTGGGTTTTTGTTTTTTTATATTTTTTTTAAATTATTCAAACTTTGCATTTTCCAAAACTCCAAATCTTTATTCAACTTCTTACAATAAATTTGCTGATTCAGAAGAATGTGGCGTTTTTAATTCTTCGAGTTCGATATTAACAATACCTTGTGTAAATATAAATGGGAAATCATACTGGTTAAATTTAAGTCTTGAAACCCATAATAATGATAATGTAACTTTTAGTTTGGAAGATTTTGGCATAAAAAGTCTTCCAATAACTTTGAGAGTTTTGCATGTTAATGATGTACATTCACATCTTGAGCCTGTTGATTTAAAAGTGCAAATTGACGGGACTAATTACACTTATGTACAAGCAGGTGGATATGCAAGAATTGCAAATTATGTTAAAAACATTAAAAACTCTGAAAAAAATGTATTGTTTTTAGATGCAGGAGATGCTGTTCAAGGTACCTTGTATTATACTGAATTCAAAGGTGAAGCAGATTCCGAAGTAATGAATTTAATGGATATAGATGCATTTGTACTTGGGAATCATGAATTTGACAACGGTGCGGAAACTCTTGCTGAAAAATTTGTGAATTATTCCAATTTTCCTATAATATGTGCTGATATAGATTTTTCAAAATTACCAACTTTGGATGAAAAAATCAAACCTTATATTATAAAAGAAATAGCAGGTGAAAAAATTGCTATTGTCGGGTTGGATACTGATGATACTGAAGATATTTCAAATCCAGGTACCAGTGTTAAATTTTTAAACTATATCAATTCTGCTAAAAACATTGTGAGTAAATTAAAATCAAAAGGAATAAACAAAATAATTTTTTTGACTCATTTGGGATATAATGTTGATAAGCAGCTTGCAGAGCAAGTTGAGGATATTGATATTATTGTTGGAGGTCATTCCCATACACCACTTGGAAATATTGATAAAATAGGTTTAACTACTGAAGGGGAATATCCAACTGTAGTGGAAAATAATGGCAAACCGATACTTGTTGTTACAGCATGGAAATGGGGGTTATTAGTAGGAGACTTAAAGGTTAAATTTGATTCAAAAGGTGTAATAATAAAAGATTCATGGAAGGATTCAAATCCTGTAATGTTGATTTCCGATAAATTCATAGAAAAAGATTCAACAGGCAAAAAAGTTGAAGTATCATCTGAAAGAAAACAGCAGTTAACGAAGCTTGTTTCTGACAATCCTGTTATTAAAGTTGAAGATGAGGATTTTGCTGTTAAAAATGCTATTTCTAAATTTTCTCCTGATATTCAGAAGTTAAAATCTCAGGTTATTGGCACTGCTTTGTATGATCTTATAAATGTGCGACTTCCTGGAGATATTTCCCCTGATACAAGAGAAGTTTTAAAATATGGCTCTATGATTGCTCCGTTGGTGGCAGAAAGTATGCTCTGGAGAGCAAGTAAAAATGGTGGTGCTCAAATTGCTGTTCAAAATGCAGGAGGTGTAAGAAAAAGTTTGTATAAAGGCAATATAACAGTTGGAGATGTTTATGAGCTTTTACCATTTGGAAATACTCTTGTTGTATTTGATATGAAAGGGAGTGAATTAAGAGCAACTCTGGAAAATGCCATTGACAGAGCATGGATTAGAAAAACTGCAACAGGTGCTTTTCCGTATCTTGCCGGTGCAAGAATGTTTTTGGATAAATCAAAACCAAAAGGTAAAAGGATAGTTAAACTGGAAGTTAGAAATGAAGAAAACTGGATTGCAATTTCAGAAAGTAAAACATACAGAATAGTTACGCACAGTTTTTTGGCTAATGGCGGTGATTATTACAAAGAATTTTCCAATATCAAAGGTTATAAAGAGGATTTAGGTTTTGTTGATGCAGAAGTTTTTATGTGGTATATTAAAGAAAGAGGTGGATTATCTCCGCTTTCAAATGGAGATAATTGTGTAATTACTGATATATATGAAGATGAGGGAGATAATTAAATATTTTATTAAAGGAGTTTAATATGTGTGGAATAGTGGGATATTTTGGGTCAAAACCAGCTGATTATGTAATATTAAGTTCTTTAAAGAGATTAGAATACAGAGGATATGACTCTGCAGGTATATCGTTGTTTCTCGATGACGGTTCTATTTTTACGGAAAAAGAAAAAGGCAAAATAGTTCATCTTGAAAACATTCTTTTTAAAAACAGAAAAAGACTTTACAGTACCTGCGGTATAGGCCATACAAGATGGGCTACCCATGGGATACCATCAAAAAACAATTCTCATCCTCATCTTGATTGTACAGGTACAATTTCGGTTGTGCATAATGGGATAATTGAAAATTATGCACAATTAAAACAGGAGTTAGAAAAACGAGGACATATTTTTAAATCATCAACTGATACAGAAGTTATACCTCATATATTGGAAGAAGAACTGAAAAAGAATAATACCATATTAGACGCAGTGGAAAAAACAATAGAAAAATTGGAAGGTGCATATGCGCTTGCTATTTTAATAAAAAATGAAGAACCTGTTATGATAGGAATCAGAAAGGGAAGTCCTCTTGTCATGGGAGTAGGTGAAAAGGAATATTTTCTTGCATCAGATATACCGGCGTTTCTGGATTATACAAATAAGGTAATATTCCTTGATGATAATGAAATAGTTTTAATTAAAGGCTTTGATTATGAGATATTTGCTCAAGGTAAAAAAATTAATAAAGAGATTAATATAATTGAGTGGAATGCCACACAGGCAAAAAAAGGTGGTTATAAACATTACATGTTAAAGGAGATTAACGAACAGTCAGAAGCTGTAAAAAATACTTTTCTGGATAAAGTTGATTTTTCTAAACCTGATATTAATTTTGAAGCATTTGATACAAAAATAAATAATTTGTTAGAGAAGATTACATCCATTACTATTACTGCATGTGGTACATCCTGGCATGCTGGATTAATAGGTAAGTTTTTAATAGAAGCATTAACCGATTTGAGTGTTGAAGTTGATTATGCATCAGAGTTGAGATACAGAGATAAAATAATCAAACCAGACTCTATTCTTTTAGCAGTTTCCCAGTCAGGAGAGACTGCTGACACTTTGGAAGTAATGAAACGTTTTAAGCAGAATAAAGCTGTTATCTTAAGTATTTGTAATGTTCTCGGAAGCTCAATTCCAAGAGAATCAAATTATACCATTTATACTCATGCTGGGCCTGAGATAAGTGTTGCATCTACTAAGGCTTTTACCACTCAAGTAATTATTTTTTATTTATTTGCTTTATATATTGGAAAAATAAGATGCTGCATAAATGACAAAACATACAAGCAATATATAAACAATTTGAAGAATCTTCCTCAACTTATTGCAGAAACATTGAAACTTTCAGCTAAATTAGAGCAGATTGCACCTGAATTATCAAAATACAGCAATTTTCTTTTTCTTGGAAGGGGAATCAATTATCCTGTTGCTCTTGAAGGAGCTTTAAAACTCAAAGAAATATCTTATATTCATGCAGAAGGTTACCCAGGTGGAGAAATGAAGCATGGTCCTCTTGCGTTGATTGATGAGAATTTCCCATCTGTAATACTTTTGCCTAAAGATGAATTATATGAAAAAATGTTCGGCAATTTAAATGAAATCAAATCTCGTAGAGGTAAAACCATTGTTTTTACGTCAGATAATAATGAAGATAAAAGTTTAGCTGATTATAGCGATTATATTTTTAAAGTGTCCAACATCAATAAATTCTTACAGCCTATTATTTATGCAATCCCAATGCAACTGTTAAGTTATTATATAGCGGATTTTAAAGGTTGTGATATTGACCAGCCGAGAAATCTAGCCAAATCTGTTACTGTTGAATAAATTGAATCATCAGTTTAATTACTATGATAAAGGGAGGCATGTATGAAAAAAACTTTTTTTGTAATTGTTGTAATATTTTTGTTTCTTTCATCAGTTTGTTATTCTGATAATCCGACAGAGACATCTTCCTCTCTGACATATTCGGGAGAATTGGAAAAGAGCATGGTTGCTACAGATGTTTTTAAATTTGATAACAATACTTTTTATGTTTATTATACTGGAATGGGATTAAAAATGATGAAAACAACTGATTTTGAAAATTTTGAAGATATGGAGCTTGACGTGACATCATTACAGGATGGCAAGGGGTTTCAAGCAAATACTTGGGTTTTCAGGGCAGAAGATAAAATTAAAATGGTATATGAGGAGCAATATGATAATGGGACCAGACAGCTTTATATCTCTGAATCATCAGATGGAGTAAAATTTACAAACCCTTACTTAATAATTGCAGGTGACTCAGAAGATATTGACCCTCATTCAGGAACTGTTTTTTTAAGTGTGCCAGATGGGATAATTATGGATAATAATATTATAAGAATGTATTTTGTTTCAGATGGCTCAGATATTAGAAGCGCTGTAAGTTATGATAATGGTTCAAGCTGGGTAAAAGACAATGGGACCAGAATATATAACGGAACAGATCCTTGTATATTTCGATTGCCATCTGGAGGATATAGAATGATTTACACTAACTGGGAAGGGATAGCGCAGGCAAAAAGTATTTTATATGCAGATTCCGAAGATGGACTTAATTTTGGAGAGGGAAAAGTTCTACTTAATATAATTGATAGCGAGCAGTATATAGATTATGTGTTAATAGACCCTGAATTTGTTGAAGTATCAGAAAATACATATAAATTGCTCGTTACATTAATGAATAATTCAAATGGAGAAACAAAACTTTTAATTTATGATATCAACAAAAACTGGCTGAGTAATTCATCGGATACACAGGAATCTTGCGCTTCTTTTGACAGTGAAACCATGTTGCTCCATATTCCTTTTGTTGATGTTGGAAACGGAGTCAACTATTGGCTTGATTTAAAACTTACTGATGTTGATAAATTGAAATTTCAGTTGGTTGATTACAAGGAGAATGTTGAAAACAATACTAATATTCAAAGTGGAAATTTTGATTATTCGGAAAATAAATTATTTGTGCCATGTTTAAATCTTAACAACGTTAATTACTTTCTGGAATTAAATTTAGTAGATGTAAATACCTTGACTTTTATGTTAACTAATATGGGTACAAATACAGATTAATAGCTATTATTCATTATTCATAAAATTTTTGCAGTGGCTTTACATTGTTATTCTTTTTATTCATAGACTCTATTGCTAATGTAGCGGCTTTTGCAGCTTCTTTTGTGGTAAAATACGGTATATTGTAAACTATTGTGTTGCTTCTGATTGCAGTTGAATCTTCTTTTGACTTAATGTCTGCGGGACTGTTAATAATAAGATCAATTTCCCTGTTTTTAATATAATCAACAATATTAGGTCGTCCTTCCTGAACTTTTAAAATTCTTTTATTTTCAATGCCTTTACTTGCAAGATATTTTGAAGTTCCACTTGTGGCATAAATTTCAAAATTAAGAGATTTAAATTTTTCTGCTATTATTTCTATACCATCTTTTTTCCATACAGTAATTAAAACTTTGCCTGTTTTTGGCAAAGGATTGCCTGAAGAAATCTGTGCTTTTAAAAAGGCTGTTGCAAAATCGTCATCTATACCCATAACTTCTCCTGTAGATTTCATTTCAGGGCCTAAAAGAGGATCAACACCTATAAATTTTGAAAATGGAAACACTGCCTCTTTTACGCAATAATATTTTGGAAATATATTTTCTTTAATTTCAAGTTCATTAATGGTTTTGCCAATCATTATTTTAGCAGCTATCTTTGCAAGAGGAATTCCTATTGATTTTGATACAAAAGGAACTGTTCTTGATGCTCTCGGATTAACTTCAAGTATGTAAATATCGCTGTCCTTAACAGCATATTGGACATTCATCAAACCTTTTACATTTAAATTTAATGCAAGTGAAACAGTCTGCTTCCTAATTTCTTCAATAATTTCTTTTGACAAAGAATAAGGAGGCAAAGAACAAGCACTGTCTCCGGAATGGATACCTGCGCTTTCAATATGCTCCATTATACCGCCAATAAAAGCTTCTTTGCCATCAGAGACACAATCAACATCAACTTCTATGGCTTCTGATAGAAATTTATCTATTAGTACAGGATGCTCATAAGAGACTTTAACAGCTTTTTTCATGTAATTTTCAAGACTTTTTTCATCATAGACAATTTCCATTGCACGGCCGCCAAGCACATAAGATGGTCTTACCAAAACCGGAAATCCTATTTTTTGGGCTATTTTCAAAGCTTGCTCAAAATTTAAAGCTGTATTATTGTCAGGCTGTTTTAAATTCAGTTTATTTAAAAGCTGTTTGAACCTCTCCCTATCTTCTGCCATATCAATACTTTCAGGGTCAGTACCTATTATAGGAGCACCTGCCTCTTTAAGT
The DNA here is from genome assembly GCA_964492825.1 of uncultured bacterium. Lineage (GTDB taxonomy): Bacteria > DYJV01 > DYJV01 > DYJV01 > DYJV01 > CAZBLP01. The sequence goes on along the minus strand of CAZBLP010000021.1, from coordinate 24,636 downwards.
TTATTGGCTAATTTGAGAGGGGTTTGCCCACCAAACTGAACAATTATTCCGTCAGGATTTTCAGCTTCAACAATATTCATAACATCTTCAAAAGTTAATGGCTCAAAGTATAATTTGTCTGATATATCATAATCAGTACTAACTGTTTCAGGATTACAATTAACCATAATTGCTTCATAACCTTCTTCTCTTAATGCAAAAACAGCGTGAACACAGCAGTAATCAAATTCAATTCCCTGACCGATTCTGTTTGGTCCGCCACCTAATATTATAACTTTTTTTCTGTTGGTTTTATTGCACTCGTCTTCCTGTTCATAGGTAGAGTATAGATAGGGGGTATAAGCTTTAAATTCTGCAGCGCAAGTATCTACCATTTTATAAACAGGAATTATTCCGTATTGCTTTCTTAGGCTTCTTATTTCATTTTCAGTTTTTCCTGTTAGCTGAGCTATTCTGATATCGGAGAATCCCATTTCTTTTAATTGTTTTAATTTATCTTTAGTTAAATCTTTATTTTGTGAAAGATTTTTCTCTTCTTTAATAATCTGTTCCACATTATAAAGAAACCATCTATCTATGAACGTAATGTTATGAATATCTTCAATGGAGTATCCTCTTCTGAATGCTTCTCCAATGTACCAGAGTCTTCTGCTGTTAGGTATTTTTAGATGTTCGTTTAATTCATCCTTTGATAATTTTGAAGCATTCTCAATGTCAAATCCGTAAGTGTCTTCTTCAAGTGACCTCATTGCTTTTTGTAATGATTCTTTAAAAGTTCTTCCTATGGCCATAACTTCACCAACAGATTTCATCTGAGTGGTTAACACTCTGTCAGCTTCAGGAAATTTCTCAAATGTAAAACGAGGAATTTTAGTAACAACGTAATCTATTGTAGGTTCGAATGATGCAGGGGTTTCTTTTGTTATATCGTTCTGTATTTCATCAAGAGTATATCCTATTGCTAATTTTGCAGCTATTTTGGCAATAGGAAATCCTGTTGCTTTTGATGCCAAAGCTGAGGATCGTGAAACACGCGGATTCATTTCAATTATAACAAGCTTGCCATTTTTAGGGTTTACAGCAAACTGTATATTGGAGCCTCCTGTATCAACTCCAATTTCTCTGATAACCTTAATTGAAGCATCCCTCATAATTTGATATTCTTTATCTGTAAGAGTTTGTGCAGGTGCTATGGTAATACTGTCGCCAGTATGAACACCCATTGGGTCAAAATTTTCAATTGAGCAAATTATAACAACATTATCATTTTTGTCTCTCATTACTTCAAGTTCATACTCTTTCCACCCAACAACAGATTCTTCAACTAAGATTTCATTTACAGGAGAACAATCAAGTCCCCATCGGACAAATTCTTCATATTCCTCAAAGTTATATGCAATACTGCCTCCTGTACCTCCAAGAGTAAAAGAAGGTCTGATAATAACAGGAAAACCAATTTCTTTTATAATTTTTTTAGCTTCCTCCATATTATTAGCATAACCGCTTTTAGGCAGTTCAAGACCGATTTTTTTCATTGCAGATTTAAACAATTCTCTGTCTTCAGCTTTTTTTATAGATTCGAGACTTGCTGCAAGAAGTTCTACATTATATTTTGCAAGGATGCCTTTTTCTGCAAGTGTAACCGCCAAGTTAAGAGCTGTTTGTCCTCCTAAAGTAGGGAGTAGGGCATCAGGATGTTCTTGAGCTATTATTTTTTCTAAAAATTCTGGTGTTAATGGCTCTATATAGGTTTTATCTGCAAATTCAGGATCGGTCATAATAGTGGCAGGATTACTATTAACAAGAATAACCTTATAACCTTCTTCTTTTAAGGCTTTAACAGCCTGAGTCCCTGAATAGTCAAATTCACAGGCTTGTCCAATAATAATCGGACCGGAACCTATTAATAAAATTTTTTTTATATCTTCTCTTTTAGGCACAGTTTACCCCTTGGAAATTTTTCATGTTGCTAACATAGAATTTAATATTTTTCAATAAATTACTTTCCAAGTGTTAAGTAAAATTTTAACAAACAAGATTTTAATATGTTTTGATTGGTTAAAATTGATTCTATATAAATGAACGGTATGTTGTTATTCTTCCAATAATTTCTTGACAATTGCAATTCCTTTTTCAGTGGAAATTTTGGAAAGATTAATTGTAAGATGATAAAGCTCAGGGCTATTCCAATCACAGTTGTAAAATTTTTTTATATAATTTTTTCTTTCTTCATCTTTTCTTTTTAATGTTGAAACTGCTCCTTTTTCAGTTACACCATGTTTAATCATCAAATTAACTCTATCTTTAAACTCTCTGACAATTTTTACATGATAACAGTTTGGAAAATTCTGTAAAATACATTGAGAACCTCTTCCTACAATAACTATGTTATCTTTTAGGGCAAAATCCAAAATGGTTTTACTTATCATTTCAACAACTTCATTATGTTCAAAAGATAAATCTTTTTTGCCTATTACTCTTTTAATATAATCATCGTTAATTAATTTTTGGAAAAAATCTATACCTAATCCAGTAATGCTCTCTAATGCTTTTAGATCCTCAAAAGATATATTTTCTTTTTCAGCAATTTTTTGGTAGATTTTTTTGTCAACATAGGAATATTTTAATGCTTTTGCAAGGTCCTGTGCAAAAAATTTTCCTTGTGAAGCATATTGTCTTGAAATTGTAATAACAGCCATTATTATACCTCATTTTTCCATATCATATATATTGGACATTCAAGTCTGAACTTACATGGTTTCTCAGGAGCTAAACATTTAAGCTCCGTATTAACAGGTACTTCTTTGCCAAATTTTTGGCATGTTAAAGTTTTTCTGCTGGTTGAATGTTGCAACTTTGAACTCCTTGGAGAGATTTTTCTATTAGATTTTCCAGTTGTTTTAAATTAAAAGGTTTTTCCAAATAAGCACTGGCACCTTTTGTAAGAATATTTTCTTTTTGGATATCCTCTAAATATCCCGATATTATTATAATTGGGATGTTTCGATCAATTTCTCTGATTTTAGATACCAATTCACATCCACTCATGTCAGGGAGGTTAAGATCAGTAATAACAATGTTGTAATAGTCAGGATGAAAATTTTTTATAGCTTTAACAGGATTATCAAAATGAATAACATTAAAGCCCCGAAATTCCAAAAACTCCTTTAAAATTTCCAAAATATCAAGTTCATCATCAATAAGCAAAATTTTCTTCATAATTTTTTCCTAAAAAATTTTTTATCCATATAAAATTTTGAAATAATTATCAAGATTTTTTTATAAATTTCTTGACTTTTTTTGCAATTTTTGCGAATGAGTTTTGACTAAAAAATAATTACCAAAAAGTTTTAAATACAAAGTATTGGGGGCATGAAAATGGAGGAGAAAAAGAACTTATTTAAAGAAAGTTTATTAGATCCAGATACTTTTTCTGTTACATGGGAGTTAGTACCAGGTAGAGGAGCTTTTGAAAAAGCTCAGGAAACTCTTATTAAATCAGCTGAAGCGGCAGCTAAGAGCGATAAGATTCAAGCTCTTACCATTACAGACAATCCAGGTGGTAATCCTGCCATATCAGCTGAAATGTTAGGTGTTGAAGTTAAAAGACTTGGAATAGAACCTCTTGTGCATTTTACATGTAAAGATAAGAGTAGGAATGAAATAGAAGCAATGCTTTATGGATTAGAGAGAGCAGAGGTTTACAATTTACTTGTTATGACAGGTGATTACCCTGTATCAGGTTTTAAAGGAAGGTCAAGACCTGTTTTTGATATTGATCCTATTCATACATTGCAGCTAATTGAAGAGATGAATGAAGGTCTTGAATATCCCGGTATGAGAGGTATGGTTAAAAATCAGCCTACTAATTTTTATGCAGGAGCAGCAGGCTCGCCATTTAAGCAGCTTGAATCAGAGCAAATGATTCAATATTACAAATTGAAGAAGAAAATAGATGGTGGAGCTAAATTTATAGTTCCTCAGTTAGGCTATGATGCCAGAAAATTTCAGGAGATTTTGTGGGTTGTTAGAAAAGTCTTTAAATCCGATATCCCTTTAATAGGTAATGTTTATATATTACCTTTTGGTGCAGGAAGACTTATGAATAAAAATATGATTCCAGGTTGTGTTGTTACTGATAAGCTTCTCAAAGTTCTTGACGAAGAGAGGAAGGCTGAAGATAAAGGTAAGTCAGCAAGACTATTGAGAGCAGCAAAAATGTATGCTTTTTTTAAAGGTATGGGATACAGTGGTGTCCATATTGGAGGACATGGTGTCCCAATTGATGATGTCTTGTGGGTTATAGATAAAGGTGAAGAACTTGCTCCAAACTGGCTTGATTATGTTCATGAATTTGAGTTTCCAATGGAAAATGGTTTTTACTATTTTGAAAAAGATGAAGAAACAGGCCTTAATAAAGAAAGCATTTCTCCGAGAAATGCGGATCCAGATAATCCTTTAATGTATAGAATGGCAAGATTCTTGCACGATGTAATGTTTGAGAAAGAAGGATTTTTATTTAAGCCTATGAGATGGTTATGTGAAAAACTGGATGGTGGTAAAGGTGAAGAAGTATTTAAATATATAGAACATTTAGTTAAAGTGGCTAATTTTGAATGTATGGATTGTGGTGACTGTGCGTTAATGGATGTAGCATTTTTATGTCCAATGTCACAATGTCCAAAAAATCAGAGAAACGGTGCTTGTGGCGGTAGTTATCAGGGATGGTGTGAAGTATATCCTAACAAGAAAAAATGTGTATGGGTTAAAGCATATGACAGACTTAAAGCTTATAATGAGCAAGACCAGATTCAGGACAATTTGGTTCCACCACCAAATTGGGATTTTTTCCATACATCTTCTTGGATGAATTTTTTCCTTGGAAGAGATCATGTTGCGAAAAGATTAGGCATAGAGCCACCTAAAAAGAAAAAAGATTAATTTTTCTATACTCTTATTCCCATACCTTTGCCAGGTATGGGAATATTTTTTGTATAATATTTTTATAAAAGGAGGCAGTAGTGGCAATTAAAAAAGAATTACTTGATATTCTTGCATGCCCGAAATGCAAAGGAGACTTGATTTTAACCGAAAATGAAGATGGTCTTGTTTGTAAATCGTGTAATCTTGTTTATGAAATAAGAGATGACATACCTATAATGCTAATAGAAGAAGCAAAACCCTTTGATGAATCTATTAAATTAAAGCAATAATGCAATTTTTTACTTATTTGGTTAGTTTCATTCCTTTTGATAAAATTTATCCTATCTCAAAATTTTTTGGAAAAATATTATATTTTTTGTTAAAAAAGAGAACTTTAATTGCATATTACAATTTAAACAAGATTTTACCACAATTAGAGGAAAGAAAAAAAAAAGAGTTAATTGTTAATTCTTATGCATCTTTAATTGGGAATATTCTTGAATTAATAAAAATAAAAAATTTTAACAAAGAGCAGATAGAAGATATTTTTTCAATAAAAGGATTAGATGTTTTAAATAGTATTCTTTTACGAGGCAAGGGGTGTATTCTTGTTAACGGGCATTTTGGAAACTGGGAATTACCTGTTGTTTTACCTCTTTTTTTAAATCAAACAATTCTCACTGTTGGTAAAAAACAACGTCCTGAATTTTTTAATAATTATTTGTTTAATTTAAGAATAAATTTCGGAATGAAAGTTATTCAAAGTAAAAATTCACTTATGCCTATTTTTAAAACTTTAAAAAAAGGTGGAATTGTAGGATTTATAATGGATCAAAGAACCAGAAAAGAAAATTCCGCTTTAATTGATTTTTTTGGCGAGAAAATATATTGTACAACAGCACCTGCTTATCTTGCTACAAAATTGGATGTTCCTCTTCTGCTATGTTATGCTGAAAGGGGTGAAAATGGAAAACATATTTTTCACTTTGAAAAAGAAATAGAAATTTGCAGAAAAGGTGATTTTGAAGAATTATTAAATAAAAATACTCAGAAAATTCATGATGAAATTAAAAACTTAATTTTAAAAAAACCTGAAAATTGGTTTTGGCTACATGCAAAATTTAAGAGTAAAAGAAAAACACTTTTAGAAATAAGAGAAAATAAATAAAGAAGTATTTAGGTATCTTTTATTTATTATTCATTTTCTAAAATATTTTGCCAGGGTTGAGAATATTATTTGGGTCAATTGTTGTTTTTATTTTCTTCATTAAATTTACAGTAGCTTCTCCAAATTCTCTTGGCAAATATTTTATTTTGCCTAATCCCACTCCATGTTCTCCAGTGGCAGTTCCTCCTAATTCTATACCTTTTGCTACAATTTTATCATTTGCCTCTTCTATTTTTTTCCATGCTGTTTTATTGTTTTTATCAGCAACTAATACTGCATGAAGATTACCATCTCCAGCGTGACCAAAAATATAGCCTTTTACATCTTTTGTAACGTTTTTTGCATATAGAACCAATTCTGGATATTTTGAAATCGGTACAGCTGTATCTACAATTATAGCTTTCCAGCCTGGATTTGTTCTGAGAATGACTTCGTAGGTTTTATGCCGTGCATCCCATAATCTGTTTTTTTCATCTATTCCAACTCCACTGTCAAAATGAGTAGCTTCATTATCCTGGCAAATTTCAACAACAGATTTAATTTCTTCTTCTAAAGAATTCCTATTGGAGCCGTGAAATTCCATTAGAATACAAGGTTTTTCCTCAAGATTCAAATCTTCACTTTTATTTAACATTTTTATAACATTTTCATCCATAAACTCGAGAGCTGCTGGATTTAAACCTGACATTATAATATCAGATACAGTTTTAACAGCATTATTGACATTTTCAAAATATGCAACAGCAGCAGACATCTCTGCAGCAATGCCGTGAAGTTTTAAATACGCTTTGGTAAATAATCCAAGAGTACCTTCAGAACCTATAAAAAGATGAAGTATATCAAAACCGCTTGATGATTTTCTCGCTAAATTGCCAATGGCAAGAATTTCACCATTTGCAAGAGCAACATTACATTTATAAACATTATCCTTTGTTGCACCGTATCTGACAGTCCTTGTGCCACTTGCATTGTTTGCAAGCATTCCTCCAATAGATGCATTAGCTCCAGGATCAGGTGGAAAAAATAAACCATACGTTCTTAATTCTTTGTTTAAATCTTTATATAAAACACCAGGTTCAACTTTCACCATCATATCTTCTGGATAGACTTCCAATATTTTGTTCATTTTTTCAAAACTTACAACTATTCCTTTTTTAATTGGTATAGGGTTACCTTCGATACTTGTACCAGCTCCATATGCAGTAACAGGAATTTTGTATTGATTGGCAAATTTAAGAACCTCTGAAACATCTTCTTCAGTTTCAGGGAAAAAAACCAAATCAGGCTCAACCCATTTATGATGGGATTCATCGTGGCTAAAAGTGTTTTTAATAGATTGGCCTGTAGAAAATTTGCCGTTGAATTTTGATTTAAAATCATCTAACCACATAATTAACTCCAATTAAACTAAAAATTTTCAGCTAATTCTTTCCATGCATTTGCAGAATTCTCTATAGTTGCTCTTGAAACACAATATGATACTCTAAAATAACCTTTTCTTCCAAAACCGCTGCCTGGAACTATAAGAATTTTATGCTTTTGTGCAATTCTTACAAATTCCACATCATCTTCTATTGGAGATTTAATGAAAAAGTAAAAAGCCCCTTCAGGTTTTTTAAATTGAAATCCAGCATCTGTAATTATGTTATAAAGAATATCTCTGTTGGTTTTATAAAAACTGAGGTCAGCTGACTCATTAAGAAGCTCTGAAACAACCCTCTGCATAAGTGCTGGTGCATTAACAAAACCGAGAATTCTATTGCATAAAATAACAGCATCAATTGTTTTCTGATAATCAGAAATATTTTTATTTACAGCAATATATCCTATTCTTTCACCTGCAAGTGATAAATCTTTTGAAAAAGAATTAATAATAATTGAATTTTTATATGATTTTAAAATAGAAGGTAATCTAACATCTTCAAAAACTAATTTTTTGTAAGGTTCATCTGAAATAAGATAGATTGGTCTATTATATTTTTGGCTCTTTTTTTCAAGAATTTCTGCAAGTTTATCAATTTCATCCTGATAATAGATTCTACCTGTTGGATTATTTGGTGAATTTATAATAAGAGCTTTTGTTTTTTCATTGATTTTTTCTTCAAGTTCTTGAAAATTTATTGAAAAATCTTCATTACTTTCTGCAAGTTTCAAAATACCGCCGTTGTTATTGGCGTAAAAATTGTATTCAACAAAAAAAGGAGAAATTGTTAAAACTTCGTCTCCTTCATCAAGTAACGCTTTTAACACAACATTTAGTCCAGCACCTGCACCGCAGCACATTATAATAGAAGAAGCATCCAAATCAGAGCCTTCGTTTTCATTAATATAATTTGCTATTTTATCTCTAACAAATTCAAATCCAGCATTTGGCATGTATCTATGCATTCCTTCAGGCTCTTTTTTTAATAAATTATTAATTGTATCTTTAAATTTTAAAGGAGGTTCAAGATTAGGATTACCCAAAGAAAAATCAAAAACATTTTCAGCACCAAATTTATTTTTAAGCATTATTCCTTCTTCAAACATTTTTCTAATCCAAGATGATTTTTCCATAAATGTTTCTATTTTTTTTGAAATAGACATGTTATCCTCCTTTAAAATGAAAAATAATAGTCTCACAGCTAAATTAGCCGTGAGACTGATATTATTGATATTATCCTGCCATGCAATAATTTACATTTGCAAGGGTAAGAACTTTTAATTCCTCAGCTTTTGTAAAAATATTAGCTCTCTCATTTAAGACATTATTTACAAATTCCTGATCTTTTATTGAAGGAACGTTAATATCCACGCTGTACATTGCAGCTTTAACGCAAGCTTCTGCAATATAGGCAGCAACACCTACGTCACTAATTGCCATTTTATTACCATATTTGGAGAGTTTTTCCGCTTCAACAAGAATATCAAGACAAGTTTTGGAAATTTCAAGAGGAACAAGAGTAGCATTTTTAGCAGCTTCCTGAAGTGCTGTTTTTCTTTTCTCTTTTTCTTCATCAGTATTTTTAGGCATTCTAAAAACAGCCATATATGCATTAAATGCATCAATATCCTTTTGAGTGAGTTCTTTTAATTTCTCTCTGAGTTTTGTGGCATTTTCAAGAACTTCTTTTGCCTGTTCCTGATAATCTTCGTAACCCTTTTTGCCTATTGTGAGATTTGCTACCATGCATACCATAGCAGCTGCATTTGTAGCAGCAACAGCTGAAACATTCCCACCACCAGGTGTAGGACTACTTGAAGATGCTACATCAAGGAATTCATTTATGGTTTTTTCATATAAACTCATGTTCCCTCCCTTTAAAATTTTTTAGTTTGGTATTTAAAGTTATACTAATCCTTGCAATTTAATGGCTTTTAATACATTACCCATAATAATAGTGGTTGTTAAAGAACCAACACCGCCAGGTACAGGAGTAATAGCTGCTGCAACTTCTTTAACAGCTTCAAAATCAACATCACCCACAATACCTGTTGAACCGTCTTCTTTGGTGATTTCATTGATTCCTGCATCAATAACAACAGTGCCAGGTGAAACCATTTCTTTTGTAACAAGTCCTTTTCTACCAGCTGCTGCCACTATAATTTCAGCATTTTTAGTAATGGAAGCAATATCCACGGTTCTTGTATGACAAACAGTAATAGTAGCATGTCTTGTAATAAGCAATGATGCAAGAGGTCTTCCAACAGTATCACCTCTACCAATAAGAGCAACTCTTTTACCTTTTAATTCAATACCTGACCTTTGAATAAGTTCTATACAGCTTAAAGGAGTTGCAGGAATTAAAGCAAGGTCATCCTGGCCGCCGAAAATATATCCTCTGTTAACAGCAGTAACACCGTCAACATCTTTAACAGGTAAAATCGCATTCATAACTTTTTCTTTGGCTATATGCTTTGGTAAAGGTAATTCTACTAAAATTCCATGAACAGTTTTATCGTTGTTTAAATCTTCAATAAATTTAATCAAATCGTCTTCTTTAGTGTTTTCTGGCATTTCAGTAAGTTCTACTTTAACTCCAACTTTATCACCAACTTTAATTTTTGATTTTGCATACCATATACTAGCAGGATCACCTCCGACTAAAACAACCGCAAGCTTGGGCTCAATGCCTTTTGATTTTAAATTTTCAGCTTCCTGGATAATTTCTTTTCTGATTTCCTCGGCAATTGGCATACCTTTGATAATGTTTGCACTCATTTTTTACTCCTTTAATTTTTTTCTATTGTTAAAAATTTAGTATACTTTATACAAATATTATATTTTGTCAATAAAATTTTTTAATGCACTCATACAAAATATTTTTGTGAATTTGCAATACTAATTATTGAAGAGTTTTATGGTAGTTAATAATGAGATTGTAAATTTTAATCAGGTTAGGGTAGTATGGTTACAATGGGAAATAAAATATGGAGTTATAATCTAAAAAGGGATATCATCATCTTTATTCTCAGGTGTTAAAGTTTCTATGTCATTTGTGTTTATTTTTTCAGAAGAACTTCCTTTTGGTTCTAACATAAACATATTAGACGCAACAATTTCTGTGGTATATTTTTTATCACCACTTTGCTGATCAGTCCAGCTTCTTGTCTGTAACTTCCCTTCAATATAAACCAATCTCCCTTTGGTAAGGTATTCTCCGCAGATTTCCGCTAACCGACCGAAACATACCACTCTGTGCCATTCGGTTTTTGATTGAACGTTGCCGCTTTTATCTTTATAACTTTCATCAGTTGCTATTGTTATATTTGCAATTGCCAGCCCATCAGTAGTGTATCTGATTTCAGGATCTTTGCCAAGTCTTCCAATTAACATAACTTTGTTTAAAGTTCTTGCCATAATTAATCCTCTCTATTGGTTTCAAGCAGGTTATCCAGGTCAATGTCATCTAAAGATATAGACTCTTCATCTGTATCTGAAAAATCATCTGCTTTGTTGTGTTCAAGTTCCATATCCAAATTTTCCAATTTAATGGCATTTTCATCTTCAGCTTCCTCATTTAAATTAATGTCATCCAATGATATTGATTCATCATTGTCAGACAAATTCACATCTTCCAATTTTACATCATTTTCTGATTTATCATCTATGGTTGTTGTCTCAAGCAGATTATCTATGTTTTCTTCTTCTGTTTTTTCTACAACATCTTGAGTGTTTTCAGGAATTTCTTCAACTGCCTGTTCCTCATCAATGGTAGGCTCCGGTATATCTTTTTTTTCCAATAAATAGTTGTTATTTTCATTAATTGTATATGGAATAATGGATAATTTTTTATGTGCATCTGAAAAATCGTTATTACATTTTGGGCAGAATTCATAACCGTCAAATGTTGTAAAACCACATTTTGGACACTTCATATGAAAGTATTAATAGTTTTATATTATTAAGTCAATAATTTTTTTTGAAATTTATTTATTTTTGTTGTATTAGGGATAAAAATAAATAAATTATGGAGGATAAAATGAAAGAAGCAGAGTTAAAAGAAAAAACAGGTAAAACAGCTAAACTCTATTTTGACGGTTATAAAGGAGAGCGACCTTATGAATTATGGAGAACTTTTGATAAAGGTTTGGCAAAAGATTTATCTCTCTTTATAACCGGTCAAATGTATGCAAGGGAAAAGATTCCTCATAAAACAAGACAGTTAGTAGCTGTAGCAGGACTGACAGTTTTGGAGAGAAGTGAAGAATTAAAGTTGCATATTTATGCTGCTTTGAATGTTGGTTGTAAACCTGAAGAAGTAGCGGAGGTAATTTTTCAGATGGGTATATATGGAGGAATGCCTATAGTAAATAGTGCCTTAAAATGTTTACAAGAAGTGCTAAAGGAAAGAGGCGAATGGGAGAGTTTTATAAAAAATCAATAGGTCTTTTTTTTGATATAAAAAATCTTAATCGGGAATATACAAAAAAAATTTTTTTTGAAGCGGCAAGTTTAAGTTTCTACACAATATTTACAATAATTCCGCTTTTTATGGTGGTTTTTGCTCTTTTTACTTCAAGTCCTTTTTTTCAGGAGTATTATTTAAATTTGCAGAATTTTATATATAATACCTTGTTGCCCGGTAAAACGGGAGTAATTACCACTTATATAGAAACTCTTATTAATAATGCATCTAAGCTTGGTATGGTTGGTTTTTTTTATGGATTTATTGCAGCTGTATTATTTTTTATAAATTTTGAGTTTTTAATGAATAAGATTTTCAAAGTTGAAAAAGGAAGAGATTTATGGAATTCAATATCTACTTTTTGGACATTAATAGGTTTTGTGCCTATGGCATTAATTTTATCCATATATCTTTCAATAAAATTTAAAGATGTCCTAAATATTACTCATATTTTACCGTTTTTAATAATTTGGTTTATTTTTACAATAATTTATGCAATTACTCCAAATAAAAAGGTTAACAGAAGAGCTGCACTTATTACTGCATTTATATCATCAGTTTTCTGGTATATAATGAGAAATATTTTTATTTCTTTTGTATTGGAAAATAAAATATATCAAACTATTTACGGTTCATTAAGCATTATACTGCTTTTATTTATATGGATATATATTAGTTGGATAATTATAGTGAGTGGAGCTTATTTATGTGCTTTTTTAGAAGGCAAGTTAGAAAAAAATAGTGGAGAAGATAATGATAATAATACCTGCAATTGATTTGAAGAATGGAAATTGTGTTAGGTTGATTCAAGGGAAGATAAATCAGGATACAGTATATTCTGAAGAGCCTGCTCAAGTGGCACAATCTTTTGAAAAGATAGGAGTGAAGCGTCTGCATATTGTTGATTTAAATGGTGCGTTTTCAGGCAAGCCAGAGAATATAGAAGCTATTAAAGGTATATTAAAAACAACAAACCTTACTGTGGAGCTGGGAGGTGGAATCAGAACTTTGGCAACTATTGAAAAATATATAAAATTAGGTGTTGATTATATTATTTTAGGGACTGTTATTGCTGAAAATAAGGACTTGGTAAGAGAAGCATGCAAAAGATTTCCAGGTAGAATTATCGCAGGTATAGATGCTGTTAATGGAAAAGTTGCTACAAAAGGTTGGGTGGAAGTTACTGATATATTGGCATTGGAGCTTGCAAAGGAAATGGAAAATATAGGTATTAGGGAAATTATTTATACAGATATTTCAAGAGATGGTATGCAAACTGGGGTTAATGTAGAGTCAACGTATAATTTACAACGACAAGTTGGTATTCCCGTTATAGCTTCAGGAGGAGTTAAAGATATGTATGATATAAAAAAGTTAAAAGAGAAAAATATATATGGTGTGATTACGGGAAGAGCTGTTTATGAAGGGAGTTTAAATCTTAAAGATGCTATAGAGTTTTGCAATGTTAATTGATAAATTTAATAGAAAAATTAATTATCTCAGAATATCTGTAACAGACATGTGTAATTTAAGATGCCTTTATTGTATGCCAGAAGAAGGGATAAATCTTTTTCCTGTTGATTCAATTCTTACTTTTGAAGATATTTTATTTTTTGTTGAAACAGTATCTAAGTTAGGTGTTAATAAAATCAGAATTACAGGTGGTGAACCTTTAATAAGAAAAAATGTTCAATATTTAATAAAATCAATAAATAATTTAGAAAATATTAAAGATGTCGGTTTGACTACCAATGGGGTATTATTGGACGAATATATTGATGAGCTTATTGATGCAGGGTTAAAGAGAATTAATATTAGTCTTGATACGTTAAAAAGAGATAAATTTAAGTTTATAACCAGAAGAGATTTTTATGAAAATGTGATCAGGGGCATTAAAGTTTCTGTAAAAAAAGGATTAAATCCGGTAAAACTTAATATAGTTGCAATTAAAAACTTTAACGATGATGAGGTAATTGATTTTGTGAGATTTGGCATTGATAATAATGTTCAAATAAGATTTATTGAGTTTATGCCATTTGGAGAGTTTCATAATCTCAGATTTATATCAAAAAAAGAAATTATAGATAAAATAGAAACAGTGTATAAATTGATCTTAGCTGAAAATAAAGATATTCATTCACCAGCTCAAATTTATAAAATAGAAGGTACAGATACAACTGTGGGCTTTATATCACCGTTAACAGAGCATTTTTGTAACAGATGTAACAGAATCAGGCTTACATGTAACGGTACTTTGAAAACCTGTCTTTTTTCAGATACAGTGTATGATATTTTTAAGACAATTAAAAGAGGAGAAAAAGACATTTTGAGAAATGAATTATTAAAGATAATAAATGAAAAACCTGAAAAACATCACATAAAATTAAGTGATTATAAATTTAAAAAATGTCAAAATGAAATGAGAACAATAGGGGGATGACAAGGGGGCACTATGCTTACTCATATTGATAAAAATGGTAAAGCGAAAATGGTAGATGTATCAAATAAAAGTGTAACTTTTAGAAAAGCTTATGCAGGTTCTTCTGTAAAAGTTGGGGAAAAAATTTTTGATTTAATAAAGAACAATGAAATAGCAAAAGGAGATGTATTAAATACATCAAAAATAGCAGGTGTAATGGCAGCAAAAAATACAGGCAATTTAATACCATTATGTCATCCTTTAAATGTTTCTTATATAAATATTGTTTTTCAAATGGATGATATTAACCATAAAATTTTGATATTTTCAGAGGCTGTTATTGATGCTAAAACAGGAGTGGAAATGGAGGCTTTGACTGCTGCAACCTTTGCTGCTCTTACAATTTATGATATGTGTAAAGGAGTTGATAAAGGTATGGTAATTGGCGAGACTTTTTTGATAAAAAAAACAGGTGGCAAAAGTGGGATATATAGGAATAAAGAAAAAATTAATGGATATGTTTATAATATCAAGGATAATATGTTGGAAATTATAGGAATTTTGCCTGTGTTTTTAGAAGCAAATGACAAATTGAATATAAATGGAAACGTATGTAACTGCTATGTTAAAAATAATAATATAATATTAGACAATATAAAACAAATAAAAATTGCAAAAGGAGATAAAGTATGGATAGAATAACCTGTGCCATTATTACATTAAGTGATAAAGGTTCAAGAGGTGAGAGAGATGACGTAAGTGGTGCTATTTTACAAAGGTTGGTTAAAGAAAAATTAAACGGGGATATTTTATATTATGAAATTATTCCTGATGAAAAAGACCTTCTTGTACAACAGTTATTAAGATTTTCTTCTGTGCATCCTGTTGATCTTATTTTTACAAATGGCGGCACAGGTGTTTCTCCAAGAGATATTACTCCAGATGCTACAAAAGAGGTTATAGAAAAAGAAATTCCTGGTTTTGGTGAGATAATGAGAGTGGAAAGTCTCAAAAAAACGCACCATGCTATTGTTTCAAGAGCCACAGCAGGTATTAGAGGTACGACTTTAATAATCAATTTGCCTGGTAGTCCCAAGGCTGTTGAAGAATGTTTTGAAGCAATTTATGAAGCTATTCCTCATGCAATTGAGAAAATAAAAGGGAGTGATGTTGAGTGCTATAAGGGGAAGTAATATTTTTATTGTTCCAATGAATGTTGAGCACTTGGATGATATTGTTGAAATAGATAATGATTATTCAACAAAGCCATGGAGTAGAGAGTTGTTTATTAATGAATTAAATAACAGATTTTCTTATAATTTTACAATATTACACCAAAATGATATTGCAGGATTTATAAATTTTTGGCATATATGTGATTTGATAGAATTAAATAATTTTGCAATTAAATATAATTATAGGAATAGAGGTTTAGGTAGAAAATTTTTAAAATTTATTATTAAATTAGCTGATTTTTTGAAAACAAAAAAGATTTTTCTTGAAGTTAAATCAGATAATATAATTGCCTATAATCTTTATAAATCAGAAGGATTTATGGAAATAGGTGTCAGAAAAGGCTATTATTCTGACGGCAGAGATGCAATTTTAATGGAAAGGTTAATATGAGAGTATCTGTTTTGCAAATTGATAAAATAGAGAATGTTGATGATTTGATAATTTTGCAGTTTAAATACAATAGAGATGATATATATCCGGGACAGTTTTTTATGATAGGGCCTTTATCATTTGAAAACAAAGATTTTATTTTAAACAGGCCTTTCAGTGTATCAGATTATGGTAATGGATTACTGAAATTCAGAATAAAAATTTCAGGTAAATTTACCAAATGGTTGTTAAATTGCAATGAAGGTGATAAATTAAGATTAATAGGTCCATTGGGTAATTTTATAGAAAAAAAAATTTTTGAAAAATATAGAGAAATTATTTTGATTGGTGGAGGTATTGGTACAGCACCTTTGATATTTTTTGCAAATTATTTTAGAAAAAACAATTTTAGTTATAAATTTTCTGTTGGTTTTAAAAGTAAAAATGAATTATATTATTTAAGAGATATAAAGGATAAAAATATAATTATATATACAGAAGATGGCTCTAAAGGAGAAAAAGGGTTTTGTACGGAAATTTTAAATACAATAAACAGAGACGAAGTTCTTATAATAAGCTGTGGCCCAAAAGGTATGTATTACGAATTGAAACAATATAAAGAAAAGTTTCATATAAAAGTTCTTTTAGAAGAGAGGATGGCATGTGGTTTTGGTGTTTGTCTTGGTTGTGTTGTGAAAACATTTTCAGGATATAAACGAGTTTGTGTTGAAGGACCGATCTTTGATTTAAATGAAATAGATTTGGAAAAAATATAGAATGCATAGATTAAAAGTCAAAATAGGTAAGTTAGAACTGGAAAATCCCATAATGCCTGCAAGTGGCACTTTTGGCTATGGTGAGGAATTTATGTCGTTCTTTGACATTAATAGATTAGGCGCTATAGTTACAAAAGGTTTATCTTTATTTCCAAAAGAAGGAAATATTCCACCAAGAATATATGAAGGGGGAAAATACTTACTTAATTCCATTGGGTTGGAAAACATAGGTTTGGAAAAATTTATAGAAACAAAAGTACCTTTTTATGAAAGATTGAACTGTAAAGTTATTGTCAATTTTTTTGGAAATAGAGAAGAAGATTATTGCAAAATAGCTGAAAAGTTAAATAATATAGATGCGATTGATGCACTTGAGGTAAATGTTTCCTGCCCGAATGTAAAAAAAGGAGCAATAGAGTTTGGAACAGATTTGAAAATTTTGTATTGTTTAATAAAAGAATTAAAAAAAGTAGCGGATAATAAGCCTATAATTGTTAAAATTTCTCCGATTTTACCTGATATAAAAGAAGCAGGACAAGTAATAGAAGAGGCTGGAGCAGATGCCATAACAGCAATTAACACTATAAAAGGCATTGAATTTGATAGTAAAAATTACAAATATGTGCTTGGTAATATTACTGGCGGTATGTCAGGAAAATGTTTAAAACCTGTGTCATTAAGAATAGTTAAAGAGCTTTCTGAAAATATATCTATTCCAGTAATAGGTGTTGGTGGGATTAGCAATGTTGAGGATATAATAGATTTTTTTCTTGCTGGTGCAAAAGCTGTTCAAATTGGTACTGCCAATTTTAGTAATCCACTTATAATGCTTGAATTAATTGAACAATTAAGAGATGTTATGGAGTTTAATAATATTAACTCAGTTGATGAGTTTAAAAGAGTAATGAAAAGAGCTACTTAATGTTGCAAATGTTCCTCGAAATCACACCTTTATTACTTTAAAAAAAATAAGTATTAAAAGAGACAAGTAATGAAAACTGAAAATGATAAACTACTAAATGATTACATTATTGCCAATAAATTATTAAATATAGCAATGGATAATTTATTTTCAGGGATATTAATGTTTGAAGATTCAAAATTAATCTTAATGAATAAAGAAGCAGAAAGAATTATAAATAATAAAGTTGATAAAATAGAGGATTTTTTGGATAGAGATCTGCTTGAGAGTATTAAGAACCAATTTCCTCCAGTTAAAATGGTTACACAGTTAAAAAATTCTTTACCTGTTGAATTAACATATATTGAAATTAAGGATGAAAAATTAATACAGTTCTTTATAATTAATGATTTAACTGAGAAGATGAAATTAAAAAATCAATATAAAAACTTAAAAGAAACCTATGCTTCATTAATTAATTCTGCTGGTATAGGTATTTGTCTAATAAATGTTAAAGGTAAAATATTATTTGTAAATAAAAAATTTTCTGAAATTTTAAAAATAGACTATAAAGAAGCTGTAGGCAAACGTTTGTTGGATTTTCTGTGTTTATCAAAAAAATGTATGAATAATCTTCTACCTGTTTTAAATAATATTTTTAACGGCAAACAAAAAGAAGCAATTGTTGAAATAGAGTCCAAAAATACAATTGGAGAAAAAATTTTTCTTGAATGTACAATAACACTTTACAAGGAAGGTGATTTTGTTGTAGGATTTCAATTTATTATAAATGATATTACAAAGAAAAAAGAGCTTGAGAATGAAAATATAAGACTTCATGACGAATTTATGGAATTGGAGAAAGATAGAGTGGCTATAGAGCTTGCAGGAGCAACTGCTCATGAGTTAAATCAACCTCTTACTGCTTTAATGTTGGCTTCTGATATGATAAAGATTAAGAAAAAAATGGATGATAATCTTATTTACAAAATTGGGTCAGCTACTGAAAGATTGGCAAAAATTGTTAAAAAACTTAGTAAAATAACAAAATATGAGACAAAAGGTTATATTGGAAAATCGAAAATAGTGAATTTAAACATAGAAAATGAGTAAAATTTATTCTGTTTTATATATACCTATTCTTATAATCATTTCTTTATTTTCAATTTTTGGTGCATATATTGTTTATTTAATAACCAGAGACTCTAAAAAGGCTAATATTGTTGCAAGATTCTGGGGTAAACTTTTAGTATTAACATCATTTACTAAAGTGGAAATTATCAAAGAAGATTTTAATCTTAATTCAAAATATGTTATTATGACTAATCATCAAAGTGCATTTGATATTTTTATATTATATGGATACTTGCCGTTGGATTTTACTTTTTTATCCAAAATAGAAATATTCAAAATTCCGTTATTTGGTATTGCAATGAAAATTGTTGGTGCAATTGGAGTGGAAAGAGGTAATACTGCAAAACTTAAATCTACAATTTCAGCTATGCAGAATTATATGAATAAAAACAGATCATTGCTTATTTTCCCTGAAGGCACAAGAAGTTATGACGGAAAACTGCTTCCATTTAAAAAAGGCGGTTTTATGCTTGCCAAAAAATCAAATGCAGAAATATTGCCTGTTACTTTAATAGGCTCATGTAATGTTCTTAAAAAAGGTTCATTTTTTATTAATCCTTTTAGGAAAGTCAAGCTGATTATTTCTAAACCAATTGAAACAAAAAATAAAAATTTGAATTCTCTCATGAATGAGGTAAGGTTGGTTTTGGAAAATAATTTAAAAAAACAGTCCTAATATAGCGCCAATAATAAAAGGAGTATTGCTAAAGGAAAGATGATTGTATGTATAAAGTAATTACAACTAATAAAAAAGCATATCATGATTATTATGTTTTAGAGGTTTTTGAAGCAGGTATTGTTTTGAAAGGCACAGAAGTAAAATCTGTAAAACAAGGCAGGATTAATCTGAAAGACAGTTATGCTAAAATAAAAGATGGAGAGGTATTCTTGTTTAATGCCCATATTAGTGCTTATAAACATGGTAATGTTTTTAACCATGACCCGACTCGTACAAGGAAGCTTCTTTTAAACAGAAAAGAAATTGATAAGGTTTCAGGTAAAATTAATGAAAAGGGGCTTACATTGGTTCCATTAAAGGTTTATCTTAAAAAGGGTTTAGTAAAAATAGAATTAGGTTTATGCAAGGGGAAAAAAGAATATGATAAAAGAGAGGACATTAAAAGACGAGATATTGAACGTGAAATGAGATATGAAAATAAGTATAGAGTATAATTGATAATGTTGGTTGGAACAACCCTGGGGGTGGGATGTATGAAAATTTTAATTACAGGAGCAAAAGGTCAGTTAGGAACTGATTTAGTTAAAAAGATGCGAGAAAACCACGATGTTTTCCCTTATTCGTCTCAAGAATTGGATATTACAAAATTGCAAAAATTTGATGCTGAAGTAGAAAAGATTGCACCTGATATTATTATAAATTGTGCTGCTTTTACAGATGTAGATGGTTGTGAAAGCAATATTGAAAGAGCATATTTGGTAAACAGCATAGGAGCGAAGAATTGTGCGATTATAAGCAACAAATATTCTTTAAAGTTATTTCATATTAGTACAGACTACATTTTCAATGGGGAATCTGAAATTCCATATAAAGAAGATGACATTCCAGAACCGATTTCAACATACGGAAAGTCTAAATTATCAGGTGAGATTAATATCATAAATCACTGCAATAAATTTTTTATATTAAGAACAGCAGGTGTATATGGAGCAAATGGAAACAATTTTATTAAGACAATTTTAAAAATAGTTAAAAAAAATAAGTTTTTAAAAGTTGTTAATGATCAAATTACCACTCCTACTTATACTGTTGATATTTGCAATCAAATATTAAAATTACTGAAGACTGAGTATTATGGGATATATCATGCTTCATCAGAAGGTTTTTGTTCATGGTATGAATTTACCAAAACAATTTTGCAATATTTGAATATTAACGCGGATGTGGTTCCTTGTACTACAGACGAATTTTTAAGACCTGCAAAAAGGCCGAAATATTCAGTGCTTGATAATTTTAATTTGAAGTTAATAGGTTTGAATGAATTCAGATATTGGAAAGAATCGCTAAAAGAATTTTTGGAAAAATATAAGGAGGAACTATGAAAATTCTTGTTACTGGTGGTGCGGGATTTATTGGTTCTAATTTTCTAAATTATATGGTTAATAAATATTCAGATTACCTATTTATAAATTTTGATAAACTTACCTACGCAGGAAATCTTGAAAATTTGAAAAAAATTGAGAATTTGCCAAATTATAAATTTTTTAAAGGTGATATAGCTAACAAAAATGATGTTGAAAAGGTTTTTAAGAAATATATGCCTGATAAAATAATAAATTTTGCAGCAGAATCTCATGTTGATAAAAGTATTTTAGGGCCTGAAGAATTTATTACCACAAATATTTACGGTACTTTTAATTTACTTGAATTTTCTAGAAAATATTGGAATAATTTTTCAGATAAACTATTTATCCATATTAGTACAGATGAAGTTTATGGCTCTCTTGGGAATGAAGGTTTTTTTACGGAAAAAACACCTTATTCACCAAATAGTCCATACTCAGCTTCAAAAGCAAGTTCAGATTTTTTATTAAGAGCCTATTATAAAACTTATAAATTCCCTGCTATTATAACAAATTGTTCAAATAATTACGGACCATATCAGTTCCCTGAAAAATTGATTCCTTTGATTATTTTTAACTGTTTAAACAGTAAGCCATTACCAATATATGGTGATGGAAAGAATATAAGAGATTGGTTGTATGTGCTGGATCATTGTAAAGCTATAGAAAAAGTTTTATTCAATGGTATAATTGGTGAAAAATATAATATAGGTGGGAATAATGAATGGGAAAATATTAAAATAGTTAAAAAGATTTGTTCGTTTTTACAAGACAGGAAAGATAACGGAGAATTAAAGAAATTTGAAAATTTGCCAAAAAATTTTGAAGATTTAATTACCTTTGTTAAAGATAGGCCAGGCCATGACAGAAGGTATGCAATCTGTTCTGATAAAATCATGAAAGAGTTGAACTGGATGCCTGAGTATGATTTTGAAACAGGTTTGAATGCAACTATTGACTGGTATATTAAAAATTTTGATTGGGTTAATAATGTAATTACAGGTGAATATATCAATTATTATAAAAAAAATTATGAAAATAGATAATATTTCACAAAACAGCTTGATTTTATGAATAAATTAAGTTAAAAAGAAACATGCCTGTATTTTTATGGAAAGGTAAGAATAGGAGAGGCCAGGATATTCAGGGGGAAGTTGAGGCTGAAACCAGAGAAGAGGTAGAAGCCAAGCTCCATTCCCAGGGTGTAATTCCCTCTAAAATCAAGAAAAAACCTAAAGAAATTCAGATTTCTTTTTTAAAACAATCAGTTAAAATAAAAGATATTGTTATTTTTACAAGACAGATCACTACAATGATAGAAGCTGGACTGCCACTTGTTCAGAGTCTTGAAATATTATCCAGTCAGACAGAGAATAAAACTTTCAGAGAAATTTTATCAGACATAAAAGTTAGTGTGGAGAGTGGAAGCACCTTATCTAAAGCAATGGAAAAACATCCTAAGGTTTTTAATACCCTTTTCGTTAATATGATTAACGCAGCGGAACTATCAGGTAATTTGGATGTTATTTTTACAAGATTAGCTACTTTTATGGAAAAATCAATGGCTTTGCAGCGTAAAATCAAAGGAGCATTGTTTTATCCTGTGAGTATTATGGTAGTTGCAGCCATAGTAGTTTCAATACTTCTTATTAAAGTTGTGCCTACTTTTGCTTCTATGTTTTCAGGTGCAGGACAAGCGCTTCCTATGCCTACACAGATTGTAATTAACATAAGCAATTGGTTAAGAGCCTATATAGTGTATCTGGTGATAGGAATATTCATTACAGGTGTTGCTGTAAAACAGATATATACAAAAACAGCAATTGGTAGGAAAATGTTTGATAAACTATTTCTAAAGTTACCAGTTTTTGGTGATTTAATTAGAAAAGCTGCTGTTGCCAAATTTACAAGAACTTTGGGTACTATGCTTCAAAGCGGTGTTTCAATATTAGAAGCTATGGATATTACAGCTAAAACAGCAGGTAATGTTATATTAGAAGCTGCAGTTAATAAAGCAAGAGATAGTATTAAAGAAGGCAAAGATATAGCTACTCCTTTAGCGGAGACTAAAGTTTTTCCTCCAATGGTTGTCCAAATGATAGCAATTGGAGAAAGCACAGGTGCTCTTGACGCAATGTTGTATAAAATAGCAGATTTTTATGATGATGAAGTTGATCAGGCTGTTTCCAATTTAACCGCATTAATGGAACCAATGATAATGGTTGTATTAGGCGGATTAATAGGTGGTTTGATAGTAGCTATGTATTTACCTATTTTTAAAATGGGAGAGACAATTTAAAGGAGAACGTATGAGTAAATATAGATTTGTTATAATTTTTTTGTCGGTTTTTTTGTTTTCATGTGCAGGAAAATATAACAAGCAGGTAAGTTTAAATAATGTTAAGCCAGAAATTGTAAAATCACAGTCAGTAACTCAAAATAGAGTGGTTAAAAGAACTCAACCAATAAAAGTAAGTAAGACCAAATTAAATAATGACATAGTAAAAGAATTTAAAATTAATAATAAAAAAGAAATAGAAAGAGAAGCTCTCCAGATAAATACCAAAATCTTCATTCAACAGCCAATAAAGGCTATTATTAATGCAAAAGTAAAAAAGTTTATAAAGTTGTATTCTTACAATAATGGAAGATGGCTTTATACTGCATTTAAAAATGGTCACCAATGGTTGCCGTATATGAAAGATATATTCAGACAATATGGTTTGCCAGAGGATTTAGTTTATTTGTCTTTAATAGAAAGCCATTTCAATCCAAATGCAGTATCAAAAGCAGGTGCTGTTGGTTTATGGCAATTTATGAGAAGAACAGCAATTAAATACGGATTAAAAGTAAATTGGTGGATTGATGAGAGAAGAGACCCAATAAAATCTACTGAAGCAGCAGCTAAGTATTTAAAAGATTTATATAATATGTTTGGTTCATATAGCTTGGCAATGGCTGCTTATAATGCAGGCGAGTATAGGATTAAAAAACTTATCTCCAGATCAAAGAAAAAAACATTTTGGCATATTGCCAAAAAGAGAAGGGGATTAAAAAAGGAAACAAAGGCATATGTCCCAAACTATTATGCGGTTTTGTATTTAATAAGAAATAATGATACTTTAAAATATATTCCTAATGAATGGTTAAATTATAACAAGAAAGATTTTACTTTTGTACAAATATCAAAACCTTTTTCATTGTTTAAATTTGCAAAAGAGGCAGGAGTTTCTGTTAAAACACTTAAAACTCTAAATCCTGAACTGAGAAGATTTTCTACTCCTCCTTTGTATGAAAATTACATATTGAAAATACCCAGAGATTTAGAGAAAAAAGCGATTATTATTGCAAAAAATATTAATCAAAATTATAGATTTACATTTAAGCAATACAGAATTAAAAGAGGAGATACGTTAATTCGTATTGCTAAAAGATACGGAATATATCCATATTCCATTTTAAAAAAATTCAACAATATTAAGAATGTAAGAGCTCTTAGACCAGGTCATATAATATTATTGCCGTATCCTGAAGAGTATTCAATAAAATATGCAAAAAGAAATAAGCATAAAAATTACAGACATTCCCTTAAAAAGAATCATAGAGTTTTGAAATATAAAGTTAGAAAAGGAGATAATCTTTGGAAAGTTGCAAGAATGTTTAACATTTCAATTTATAAAATAAAAAAATATAATAATTTAAGAAATAAAACAATTTATCCTGGTGACATTCTTTTGATT